>CAJXCK010000034.1 GCA_913051785.1 uncultured Gammaproteobacteria bacterium | reverse complement strand
ATACCGTGACAGTGTGAGATCCAGGCTCGGCGTTGGCATCAGTAGATACCGAGAATGCAGTGGTTTGACTGTTCGAGGCATTAAAACTCTGAAAATCAGACCTGTCATTCAGGGCTTTTGCGGAGGCCGACAGTGTATTCAAATTGCTTACAGCGCTGGCTAAGGCACTAATTTTTGCTTCAGACTCGGTTATGCGATTGTTAATGCTCGACTCTTTGGGCGCTTTTTCTGCGTTTACTAATGCCGTCACCAACTCTTTTGTGTTGAAACCAGCACCCGCCCCTAATGTGTTAATGTAGTCTACAGCCACAGATTTATCCCTGTTTACTTCCATCTTGTTAAAGCAAATAACGTGCCATTGCATGCGGCCTGTGGCCTAAGATGGTTGTTTTCTTACTTCCTGGCACACGAGGCTCGAATACGAGCTTTCTGGGCCAGGGCGATTAAGTTGAAATGGCACAACGAGGAGCGCTAGCTAAACATTGCCAGTGAAAGGAACGAATTTTCCGCTCGCTCCTTGTGGTTTGCCGGTCGGCAAGTTTCTGTTGCCAATTCAGCGTTTTGCCTCGCGAAGGAAACGCCTATTAGTTACAGTAAGGGACTTTCGTCAGAGATTAGTTGTGAAAACAAAGATCATTGGTAGCGGAGCAAGGACGAAGCAGCTAAAAGAGCTGATATCCTCTATCGCCCCTTCCGATGGTAGTGTATTGATCACGGGAGAGAGTGGCTGCGGAAAGGAACTGTACGCAAGGGCTATTCATGATAATTCTGATCGATCCCATGGCCCATTTATCCCAATAAATTGTGGCGCTATTCCGGCAGAACTCCTGGAAAGCCAATTGTTCGGGCATAAGAAAGGCTCCTTCACGGGTGCGATCTCGGATTTTAAGGGAAAGTTTCAAGATGCAGAGGGCGGCACTTTGTTTCTCGATGAGATCGGTGATATGCCATTTGATATGCAAGTGAAACTGCTAAGAGTTCTGCAGGAAAAAACAATTAGCCCCATAGGTTCAAATCAGTTGATCGATATTGACGTCCGAATTGTGGCTGCCACGCATCGGGACGTGGAAAAAGACATAGAGACCAGTCGATTTCGACAGGACCTCTTTTTTCGCCTTAATGTTCTGCCGCTAATGATTCCTCCTTTGAGAGAACGCCCCGATGAAATCAAGGAACTGGTCGAGCACTTTGCTGAATTATTTTGCCAAACAGACAAGGAGCCAATAACTCTTAGCGCCTCATTCCTGGAGCTGATGGAGAGCTATGACTGGCCTGGTAATATAAGGGAGCTGTCCAATACGATTCATCGTTTCTCGATCCTCTATGGTGGCAAGAACCTAAATCCAAGTTTGGTCGATCCCACAATGCTTCCCGCTGGCATGCTGGAGGTCATGAGCGGCCCTGCTCAAGTGTTACCGGATAAAGAAAAAGAAATAGACCCCCATGGGAGTGCCGAATTGGTCGAACAAGGCGGGCAAGAATTAGAGTCGATGGAATCTTCAGAAGTTGATCCCGAGTTTGAATCGATCGTTATGCTCGCTCAGGGTTTCGGTGATTTCACCGAGGAAAAGCCCTCGTTGAAGACGATGCTGGGTGATATTGAGCAGGATTTGATAACGAAAGCGTTGACCGAAGCTGGCGGGAATGTAAGCCGATGCGCGAAACTGCTCAAAATGCAGCGCACCACATTGATAGAACGGATTAAGAAATACGACCTGCAAACCGCCTAAAAAGCTGACACTGCTGACTGTCAAAAATTCGTCGGAACAGCTAGTGGGACAACCAGCCGATTTATAAGCCATTGAAATATAGATAAAAATATTTGGCACGCGGTTTGCTATATAAGCGGCAAATAGAACGGAAAATATTTGCCATGTACGAAAATCAACCGATTGAGCTCTTTTGGGACTCAAGTTCCGTATTAGACACTGCTACTGCTGGTATTCTTAGGACTGGTGGATTTTCTGCCAGACCCATATCGCTTTCACAACTGAGCGATCGACAGATGAGCGAAGAAGCAGGGCCAAGAGTGGTTTGTGTTCAAGGATTCTCTGGAATGCAAGAAGCTCATATCAAAAGCGTCAGAGAGTTGTTGGGGCCTCGGGTTTATTTGATTTTTCGTGTTGATAATAATGATTTTGAAACAGCCCTAGTCGCGGCGCGTTGTGGAGTTGATGATGTTGTTACAAAAGACGCGGATTCCAAAAAATGGTCTGCGATTGCCGCTTCAGCCAGGATTCGCTTATTAAAATTTGAGTCATATGTATTTGTCGATGAGACAAGCCAAAACCTCCTCGCTTTGGTCGAAAGAGTCGGAGCGTCCGATGTTACTTCATTGCTCCAGGGGCCGACGGGCTCGGGAAAGGAAGTGTTGGCGAGACTGACGCATGACTTTTCCCCGAGGCGTGATGGTCCCTTTGTCCCCGTTAATTGCGCGGCATTGCCTGAAGAGCTTGCTGAGAGCCTGTTGTTTGGGCACTTGAAAGGTTCATTCACGGGAGCTACAAGAGATACCGAAGGTTTTTTCCGTCAAGCACATAGGGGTACTCTTTTTTTGGATGAGATCGGGGAGTTGACTGCTCAACTCCAAGCTAAATTGCTCAGAGCCATTCAAGAGAAAGAAGTCCTCCCTGTAGGGTCTTCTGAATCTCAAAAGGTAGACGTGCGGATAGTATCGGCTACAAATCGCAATTTAAGAGATCCTCGTTTTAATAATGGTTTTCGAGAGGATCTCTATTTTAGGATCAGTACTTTTAGGATCAATGTCCCGAGTTTAAGTAGCAGATTGGATGATGTGCTGCCTCTGGCAAACTTTTTTGTGCTCAAACACTCGCCGGAGACGAGCTCTATACAATTTTCTCCAGAGGCAATTGCTAAATTGCTCGCCTATCAGTGGCCTGGGAATGTAAGAGAGTTAGAAAATGTCGTCCAGCGGGCAATTGTTTTGTGCAACGGCGTTGAAGTGCAGTCCAAGCATTTAATTTTTGATGAGCCAATAGCGGGATACTCGGTAGCCGAGGGAGAATTTAGCCATGATCACGCCTTCTCTGCTCAGTCTCCCTCGGAGGCTCGACACTCGGATCGAGTTGAAGAGCCTTTGCAAGATGCGTTAGAGGCAAACGAATTTAGGATTATTGCGGAAACAGTCAAGGCCGCTCCCACTAAACAGGCGGCTGCAAAACAATTAGGTATCAGCGAACGAACACTTCGTTACAAAATGGCGAAAATGCGTGAGCGAGGTTTCGCATCACAACGCAAGATCGCATAAGGATAGGATGAGATGGTTGAAGGAATATACCAATCAAAAGTTAACTCTCTTCTGGGACAAATTAGGGCCCACCAAGAAAAAGCGGATTTAGTTGCGCAAGATGCTCCTTCAAGCGGCCCAGTTGCAACTGGGGAGAAAGAGGGCTTTGGAACATACGTGGAAAATGCGGTTCGCTCAGTAAATGAAAGCCAAATGGCTTCGGCTGATATGCGTGACGCTTATGAGCGGGGAGAAGATATCCCTTTAACTGATGTTGTGTTGGCCATGCAAAAGTCATCTCTGGCTTTCGAGGCGACGCTTCAAGTTCGAAATAAATTACTAAAGGCGTATGAAGACGTCATGAATATGCCCGTATAACTGACACGAAGGTAAGAAAATGGCAGAAAGTGCAATAGATACAAACACTCAGGTTATGTCGCCACAGACGACTCAGCAGCCTTCCGCGGTGCCCGCGCCGAGATCCGACCAAGTGAGTCAAGGCCTGGCCAATTCCCCTGCGGGAACTCCCATTATTACTTCTATTTTGAGTCAGCCTGGAGTGCAACGCACTTTGCCGGCCATCGTCGT
Source organism: uncultured Gammaproteobacteria bacterium (assembly GCA_913051785.1). Taxonomy (GTDB): domain Bacteria; phylum Pseudomonadota; class Gammaproteobacteria; order Pseudomonadales; family Azotimanducaceae; genus UBA4421. Next base: position 18,073 of record CAJXCK010000034.1, on the reverse strand, counting down.
ATTGTTTAGCTTGGCGGCGTTAGCTTTGATCTATTCTTACGTGTCGGCTCCCGCTGCTAGACCAGTATTTACTGATTTATCTGATGCGGATAGACAAGTTGCTTACGATGCTCTTCTCGCAGCTGGAAATTATGGAGCTTATCTTGATAAGAGCACGGGATTGTTGATGATCCCCGAAAATGAATATTTCGACGCAAAGATCTTTTTGGCCTCACAGGGGATTCCCCGAAGCGCTCAAGGCGGTGGTTTCGACGAATTACTTGCCAATGACTCGATGACCCGGTCTAGGAACATGGAGGCTGCTCAGTTAAAAGAGTTTGATGAGCGCGAATTAAAGGAAACAATTGAAGCTATCTATGCGGTGAAAAGCGCAAAAGTTCAGATCGCGAGGCCACAACAAAGTGTATTCGTTAAAGATCGCGAACCAGCCAAAGCTTCTGTTTATGTGGAGCCGTATGGTGGACGAATAATCAGCCCAGCGAATATCCAAGCGATAGTTCACTTGGTTTCTTCAAGTGTGCCGTATTTGCCGCCAGAAAACGTGGCTGTCATTAACAATAGTGGAATGCTACTAACCTCTAAAAACGACCAAAACACGGCGATGAGCTTAGCTGCATCGCAGGTTGAGCACGAACAATCGATGGAATCAAACCTGAGAAATCGAATTGAACAGATCATGAGCCGGTTCGTAGGATTCGACAAGGTTAGATCGGAAGTCAACGTTTTGCTTAATTTCACCGAAGTAGAAACGACTTATGAAGATTTTGACAGGGAGAATTTAGGCGGACTGACTAGATCAGAAGTACTTAACATTGACGAGACGGAGGTAAACTCGGGCGAGGGTGGTCCCCAGGCTGGAACATTTGTTCAGGCACCAGATCAAACAGACGCTGCTCCAGAACAATCCAAGCAAGTTAGTAGTTCTACCACGCGTAACTATGAGCTTGATAGAGAAATCCGCTACGTCAAGCAGCAGGTCGGCGTGATTGATCGTATTACGGTTTCTGTGGCTTTTGATAGGGATGAGTTTTTGCGGACGAACGGAGTTCCATCCCAAGATGGCAACCCAGCTACCGAACTAACCGCCAACCAAATAGCAAACTTAGAGGACTTGATAAAGGGCGCAATAGGTTTTAGCGAAGAGCGAGGTGATGTTGTTACCTTAGTGCCTATGAGATTTTTTGAGCCAGAGCTCGAAGAGCCGGCCCCAGAGGGCATGGTGGATATGATTAGATCCTGGACCGACGATCCAACCTTCAGGTACTTGCTGCAAATGGGACTAGCAACCTTCCTAGTATTGTTGACCTTATTCATGGTGGTACGACCAGCGCTCAGATTTTATATGGCTGGTGGAAGAGCAGGCGCCACCCAATCAGCTTCGGTTTCAGGTGAACTGTCTCCAGCAGAGGTTCAACGGTTAAGACAGGGTGATATTGACGACGTGCAGGAAATCAAAAGTAAGTTGATGCCCAAGCGAAGATCGATCCCAGAGGATATGTTGGACACGGCCAACACTTATGATGAAAAAATCGCTTTGATGAAAATGATCACGGCAGAAGACCCAGGTCGAGTGGCTAATATGGTTAAAAGAATGCTCGCTGCTTAGTGGGTCCAGAGAAAGGAATAATCGTGGCTAAAAAAGATAAGAAAAAAGAAGAAGAAAAACCCAAAGAACCGACCGCGCTTGAAAAAGAGCTTTCGGGATTCGACTCGATAAAGAAGGCAGCATTGCTTATGCGCGTCTTGGGCGAACAGCAAGCATCCGAAATCATCGGTTATCTCAATCGCGAGGAAGTTGAAAAACTAGGGACTGCAATGGTCGAGGTTGGCGATGTCACCCAGGGTGCAGTTGACGGAGTACTTGATGATGTAATTGGTCAGCTTCGTGGGCAGACTAATTTAGGCCTGGGCTCCAAGGATTATGTAGAGGGCGTATTAAAAAGAGCGTTGGGGCCAGAGAAATCAGCTTCTGTTCTCAGCCGTATCCTGCCTTCAGCATCTAGCAAGGGCCTTGAAATTTTAGCGTGGATGACCCCATTGAATATCTACGAGATGATTGGGGACGAGCATCCGCAGGTAATTGCGATCATTCTTTCGGTTCTTGAAGAAGATACTGCTGTGGAGGTCCTTGAGTTTTTGCCCAAGGAAATGAGGTCAGAGGTCGTTCGTCGTGTCGCGTTACTTGACACAGTTCAACCGGGAGCTATCTCGGAGCTTGAAAATGTGGTTCAGCGCCAGCTAGAAACCAGCTTAGAATCCCAAGCCGCTCCTCTGGTTGGCGGAGCGAAGGCTGCTGCAAGCATAATGAACAGGGCCAGTTTAGATTTAAATAACGAGATATTCGGAGATATTGGAGAAGTTGACGAATCTCTGAAAGATCAAATTCAGGGCTATATGTTTGAATTCGAGGACTTTCTAAAGACCTCATCAAGAGACATGCAGACTCTAGGACAAGCGATTGACCAAGAGGAATTGAAAGTTGCGTTTAGAGGGTCCTCTGATGCGGTAATAAATCATTTTTTAGACAATCTCTCAGAGCGAGTCGCGGAGTTAATCAGAGATGACATGGAAATCGCGCAGCCAAAGCCAGTGTCTGAGGTCATGGAAGCAAGAAACAACATAATTGCACAAGCCAGGAAGTTGCAGGATGCAGGCGAAATCATAATGTCTGCAGGTGATAGCGCTGACTATCTCTAAAGGATAAGTGATGACAAATTCTTGGAAAACAGATTCTAGATTTACCTCCAAATCGCAGAACAATAGCTCAGCGCAATTCCTATCTGCTGATTTAGTAGCTGATCGCAGTGTTACATTTTCCCCCACTGCGGGTGTTAATGAGGACTCGAACGAAAATAACGCCCAGTCGCCAGTCACCTACACCCAAGACGAACTCGATTCCAAGTTGGCTGAAATGCGGCAACAGGTTAAAGAAGACGCTCGAGAGAATTTATTTTCGGAACTGGAGGCTGAAAAAACAAAATATCATGCTGAATTGAAGCAAGAATTTGAGGCATTTCTCTCTTCGGCAAGATCTAAAGCTACTAAGGAAGAACCTTTTCTTGAACCAATAAGAGCCTTGTCTCTGGCTATTGCTGGAGAAATCTCTCGGGCTGCTTTTTCATCCCAAGAGATGAGGATTGAACAGGCCATTGATGATTGCTTGGTGGGATTGGATTTGAGTTCGCTTGATGGCCTGGAGATTTATGTTTCACGCGACTGGTCGGAGCGGTTGGAAAAAGAACCGTTGGTAGGGATCTTAGCCGACTATCCTGTGTTTATCGAGGAGAGTTTCGGTGATGGGGATGTGCGACTAAAGTTGAATAGTTCTCAAGTCGAAAACTTGGTATCCGATCGAATTGCGAGGCTTCAAGAGCAGCTAGCCAATATGGATTTTGGCCTTCTTTCCGCAGAGTTGAAACCAAGGGCAATGCGCAGTCCTCAGGAGACAGAGGATGGAAGTGGTGAAGCAACACAAGATCTAGGGTTACCTGAATCAGATAATCCGAGTGAGGTCATTACCTCGAAAACTGATGAGAAGCCAGAAAACGATGTTTGAATCCCAAGCAATTGACGATCATGTTCAAGCGATCAAAGGGGCGTTAACGCCAATTCTGCCCAGAAAGTTCGGCGTCTTATCAAAAATAGTTGGTTTAACCTATGAAGCGACAGGGATAACCGCTCCAGTAGGCTCTGTCTGCTCGCTGATTAACGATTTTGAAGAATGTGTAAAGGCTGAAGTCGTTGGCTTCGACTCAAATAAGCTGTATTTGATGCCGCTATCAAAGTCCTCTGGTCTGAGAGCTGGGGCAAAAGTTTATGTTTCAGAAGAGCGCGATAGCGCTGTCGTTTCCTCTGCTTTGCTAGGAAGAGTAGTGAATGCTCATGGCGATCCTATAGACGGAAAAGAAATGCGGGGGATCGGTCAAAAAAGGAGCTTGGTTAGCAATCCAATAAATCCGATGGAGCGGATGCCTATTAATGAGGTGCTCGACGTCGGGATTAAATCGATCAACGCGCTGTTTACCATCGGCTGTGGTCAAAGAATTGGCCTGATAGCAGGGTCAGGAGTTGGTAAGAGTGTCCTTTTGGGTATGCTCACAAAGTTTACCAGTGCCGACGTCGTCGTTATTGGGCTAATCGGCGAACGAGGACGAGAGGTAAAGGAATTTATAGACTCGACTCTTGGCGAAGAAGGAAGAAAAAAGGCCATTGTTGTTGCCGCTCCTGCAGATGAATCTCCTTTACTGAGGATTCGAGCGACGCATTTGGCGCATCTATACGCTGAGTATTACCGTGAGTCTGGTAAGAAAGTATTGTTGCTCATGGATAGCCTCTCGAGAGTAGCTCATGCCCAAAGGGAAATTGGCCTCGCCATAGGCGAGCCGCCCACGGCTAAGGGTTATCCGCCATCAGTTTTTAGTCTGCTCCCAAAGCTAATCGAGAGAACTGGCACCGGCCTTAGCGAGGAGGGTTCCATAACAGCTATCTACACTTTGCTAGCAGAGGGAGATGACTTGAATGACCCTGTCGTGGATATGGCTAGAGCTTCCTTGGATGGCCAAATAGTCTTATCCAGGGCGCTGGCAGATGCTGCCCATTATCCTGCAATCGATTTGATGGGCTCGATATCTCGTTTGATGCCTACCATCGGCAATCCTGAAGAAATCGATGAGGCGAACCGGTTTAGGCGTCTCTGGACGTTGTTTCAACAAAACGAAGATTTGATAAATGTCGGTGCCTACGAAAAAGGCTCAAACCCTGATCTAGATATGGCCATCTCTCTGAGGCCGCATATGGAGGCCTTCCTGCGACAGGGAATGAATGACCGAGTAGATAAAGAGTCAGCAATAGAACAAATGAAGGTTTGCATGGCAAGTGAAAGCAATGAATGAAAAGAAAGTTGCTCGTTGGCAGAGTCTTATGGATCGAGTGGAGAACGACCTGCTGCAAGTACAGGCTGCTCTGGCAGACATAACCGAAAAGCGGAATAACTTGTCAGAAGAAGCGGCAAAACTTAACCGTATGAAAGTTGATTACCTGGATGATCTGCAGCGCAGCGCTGTAGAGCCCCAGCTTAAGACCAAAACAGTGTTCATAAAGGATTTCATTCAGCACTTAGAAGAGACATTAGTATCAATAGCTAGGGAAATTGAACAAGTAGATAAGATTCGGGCTGACATTAAGTCGCGCTATGCTGCTGTTCTCGGGCAGTTCAACAAATATAAAGCGCTAAACTCGCGTGCCAGCATTTCCCTCAAAAAAGAGCAGCGAAGCCGAGAAAATAAGGAACAGGACATGCGAAATGTCTTAAGATATTCACAGAAATCCCCTTAAACCCTCTCCCAATCCCTGAATAGTTTACTGCTGGCATAGAATTTGCTGATCTGATCGGAGTCGATGTAATTTTAATCAAATCTGGAATCAGAAAATTTCATGGAAGACTTACGCTTTCTATTGCCGATAACAGCCGGGAAAAGACCGGAAGTAGATCCAGTCACTACCCTAACAGAAGCTGAAACCCTAGAGAAATCTGATTTTCGCAGTTTTCTGGCAGAATCCTACTCCGAGAAAGCAAATGGTCAGAATGGTGGTTTCACAACCGATCCGAGTATATCGAATGAGGTGGCAGATCAAGCAGATCAAACAGAGCAAGAAGGGGACCCTTTAGAAAAAACTTTACCTACGGTAAACAGCTCTCAGGCCCTTGCGATTCACGCCAGAAGTAAAGAAATAGGCCGGGTGATTTTTACTGGAGACCCGAGCTCTGACGTTAAAGTGAATACGGATATGGAGTCCTTAAACTCAGGCGCTGCCGCACTTTTAACCAGCGTTGTTGGTGACGCGAGCGGATCTTCGAAGGATATGGTCGACCGCATCCGTGAGACAATGTTGGGCGCTACGGAGGTTGCGTCAAATATTTCCAGAGCCAGGTCAGGCGGCGAGTTGAATAAGGATCAGTTAGCCATGCTAACGTCGCCCAGCACAAATGCTTGGTCTGAGTTTACGCAACAGATTACTTCCGAGTCATCGAGATCTTTGGTGAGTACAGTAAAGCTAACATCGAACGAACCACAATTCCTCCCGGTGACTCCAGACCTGAATCCAACAGAAAACAGTGGAGCGATCAAGGAGCAGTTAGCTTCAAACATCGGTCAAAGCGGTGACTTAGCAAAGCTGATCAAACCAGCAATGGCGGATTTTGTATCGGAGCCTGGATCTCCCGATCAGGATTCAATGCAAGCAAGTATGAATGGTTCTAGGGGCGAATCAGGTGATCAAGGGGGAAACCCGCGAGATTCTGAAAAGCAAGACGCTGACGGACGACCATCAGATTCTGAAAGAGACCGCCGGGATTGGCGTGAACGTTTTGCTGAAATAATCAGCGACAGGATAAAAGTAAAAGTTGATGAGGGTGATTGGCTGGTTAGGATGAGCTTACAAGCTGCTGGTTTAGGAAGTTTTGATGTTTCGCTGAAATCTGACGCCAGTGGATTTTTCGGGTCAATTCACTCCGATGACCCTGAAGTGAGAGAGCTCCTGAACTCTGCGTTGCCTGAATTGGAGAGAGCCTTAAATGAATCGCTTTCCACTGAGTGGCAACAAAAAGTCAGGTTGGAAGTTTCCGACAGCAATTCACTGAAGGAGAGCGGAGAACTAGGAGATAGTTCGGAAATTGTTTTATCCGCCTCGGAGCTTGCGAATTCCTTGCCGAAAGGATTCAAATCAGATGATGGATTGGATGTTTTTGTGTAGTGTCTTTGTTCAAGACTAAACCTAGGAATCACTCATGAGATTATCTTTTCGACTGTCACTACTACTTCTTTTGATTTCTACTATTTTTGCTTGCGGTGAGGAGGTTGACCCAAATGCCCCTTTTGCTTGTGAGCTCTATGATCCTGCAAATGCCAAACTCTACACCAAGCCGACGACAACGGAGGAGGCTCGCAGATTCAATAAATGCACGCCCCAAGCTTTGGGCGTAGTTGAGTATCACCCTATTGATAAACCAGCCATGATTGTAAAACTGCAGAATTCGCGAAAAATGATGCAGCTTAAGTTTTCAGTGATGACCAAGCATGACCAATTCGCTTTGATGCGAATACAGAAAAATGAACAGGCCCTCAGAGCGGCGTTTAACGAAAGGATGTTAATGATTTCGGAAGAAGATACCAATCGACCCGAGTTTAGAAACGAGCTTAGGAACGATCTAAAGGTGGCTGCTAATGAAGCTATGAGGCGAATCGAGGACTATGATTTTGATATCGTCGAAGAGGTTCTTCTTACGAGTTACGTGGTGGAGTAGAGGCAGTGTCAGAGGGCGAGAAACTACTCACGGATGAGGAAATGGAAGCGATTGAAGAAGTGGTCGCCTCTGGTAACTTGGGAGAGGGTTATAATATCGGGATCGATTCTCATCGTTATGATTTGACGTCGAAGGAGAATCAGTCAGCCCTAGATACCGAAGTCCTTGAGCAAATTAATAACAGACTTCAGCGCCATCTTAGGCTCAGCCTTCTCAAAGAGCTGAAATACGACGCGCCGGTTTCGGCTCAGGCTATCGAGGTCACAGAGTATGGCGAGTACATCCAGAAAATTCCTAGTCCTTCAAGTTTAAGTGTCACAAAGATATCTCCGCTTAAGGATGAGTGCCTGTGTGTCCTTGATGCCCAGGTGATTTACAGCTGTGTGGATAATTGGTTCGGTGGAACTCCTCGTCCTTTGAGCGGAGAGGCCGCGAGCAGAGAATTTAGCCGAACAGAGGAAGTAGTTGCAAAAAAGGTCCGACTCTCTGTTTACTCAGCTCTCTTAGAGGCTTGGGCGCCCTCGTTAGAGGTTCAATGTGAGTTTTTGAGAAGTGAGGTCAACCCCCTTTTGTTGAATCTCTTGGCTGATGATGAGCAGGTTGTAGTGACGCGTTTTAAAATGGGGGGTGAAGACGAGGCCTTGGGATCCGTAGACATCGTCTATCCGCTTGGCAGCGTGAGATTACTTCGAGGCTCTCTGGTGAAAGTGTTGGAAGCGAAACCGCCAAAGAGCCGACTTGAGCAACAGTGGGCTTCTAGCTTGAGAGGAGCTCTAGATGAAATTCCATTTGAGGCGGTTGTTAGTGCCGGTGAGATACCGATTTCGTTTGCAGAACTGGCCAATCTAAAAGTCGGAGATACGATACCTTTCAAAAACATAGGCCGTTCAGAAATGTCTGTAAATGGACTCTCGATATTTGAGGTAGAGATAGGAAGTGCTGGCGATAACGCGGCAGTCAAACTAATGGGTAGTATTGCAAGTGAGAACACAGTATGAGCGAAAGTACCGATGAATTGAGTAACGCAGAAGCCACAGAGGCTGAAGTTCAGGAGCCTATTGTTTCGGATGAAACCGCTACTACTGGGATAGATCAGGAGTTAATCCAATCCATACCGGTAACGGTAACGGCGGAATTAGGTTCAGCCAAACTCAAATTGAAGGATCTATTAAGATTGACTCAAGGAAGTGTCCTGGAATTGGATACAGTTGCGGGGTCATCTCTGAATTTAAAAGTAAATGGCGCTGTCATCGCGAAGGGTGAAGTTGTTACTGTCGGCGATCAATTGGGTCTTTCTGTGACAGAAATTGTTTCGCCTATGGATCGGATAAAACCAGCTTAATTGTGAGTCAATTTGATCCTATCTACGCGCTTGTTGTATTTATTGCTCTGATCTTTTCCTTTTTACTGCTCGCTTGGTTTATCCGGAACAAAACGTCTCTGGTATCTTTGGCGGGTGGCGACAGCAACATAAGGCTTTCAAGCACGTTCCGATTGGACTCGAAAAACAAGCTATGCGTAGTGGAGTATCGGAACAAGCGGTTATTATTGGGAGTTGGGCCGAACTCTTTAAATATATTGGACAGTGAGGATTTCGAAGACCCTAGCGCTGAGATGCAAGAAGGCACCAAGGAGCAGGGGCCCTTTAGAAAAGTGTTTAACAATGCGCTAAAACAGAGAGATTCCTAGGTTGGATTGGATTCCGAAATAGTATTCATAAGCTCGTCTACCGCTTGTCTGATTCTTTTGCTATCCCCTGTCCCTAGCCAAACAGGTAGCTGGTTGGCTACGAGCAATATTTCCCCTTCCGAGCAAACCGATCCATTTTGCTGTAACCATTTGAAGAATTCTTTCTCGCGAGTTGTTGGATGGTGAGTGCTCAAAGTTGCTAGTTGAAGTGCTTTGATGTCGCAGACTGGTCTAGTTTGCGGCGGCTTGGGCTTGTTTTTAAGCGCTGATGTTCGATTGCTAGCTAACTGGAGGTCTGGCTTAGCGGATTTTTTTGACGAAGAAACTTTTTTTGAATCGGAGCTTCTTTCTATCTTGGCCTTGGCGCTAACCTTTTGTGAAGGGCTTGGCCAATGACCGCCTAATATGGCGAGCTGCTCTTTTACTTTGCGTTTGTAATCCATAATTACGGCAGTCTCTGAGCCTTTTTTTGCAAGGGTTGTCGGACCGACTCGGTAGGCTGACAAGGCATTTTCTTGGTCCCCATCGTATTTGTCGGTGAGTTCTCTCAAGTATTTGCCGCCTAGATCGATATTGGTGCAAGGATCAAAGAGCGAGTCTTTCCTTGAGACCCCAAGGTGAGTAGCTGTAATTGGCCACTTTATTTGCATGAGGCCAATTGCATTGGATTTGGACACAGCTTTTGGATTGAGGCTGCTCTCAACGATAGCTATCGCTTTTAGCCAGTTGCTATCAAGTTTGTATGTTTTGGCGGTCTTTTCGAAACAACTCGAGTAAGGCAGTTCCTTTCTGATCGTGGCGCTCGGCTCGGCTGTTGTCGCTAGAGAGGTAGCCACCAAGGTTAGGCAAATACAGAGGTGTTTACCTGTCAGAATCTTGACGAAGAAAATCGAATTGTGCCCAAACGAAAAAATTGAATTATAAACCATTGATTTCACTAGTATAAATTTCTGGCACTTTTTTTGCTTATTTAAGGCCATATCTGTCATAAGTTTAGAGGGTCTTTGCAAAAGTGAGCTTTTTTCCACGAATAGGTCTGTCGCCCACGAGCGAAAAGCTTATACGATTTTTGGGCGCAATGCCGCGGAGCTTTTTCGTCATTCCTGCCCTAATTCTATCGAATTCAGCGGCAGCAGAGTCTGTGGCTGCCTTCAATGTATTAGAAGTAAACGAAGACGGGACGGAATATAGTTTGACCCTGCAGCTCTTGTTGTTGATGACCGTCTTGGCGGTTTTGCCTTCGATCCTGATTCTGATGACCTCTTTCACAAGGATCATTATCGTGCTTTCTTTGTTACGCCAAGCCTTAGGCACCGCTCAAACACCTCCAAATCAGGTCCTAATTGGCATAGCCCTGTTTTTGTCTCTGTTTATCATGACCCCCGTGTTGGAACAGGTTTATGACGAGGCCTTCATGCCTGTTCAGGATGGACAGATGTCCTTCCAACAAGGTCTCGAGGTGGCGCGCGTGCCAGTGCAAGAGTTTATGGTCTCGCATACACGAGAGCAGGACCTGTTAATGTTTATGGAAATGGCCAACGAGCCCTCGGTAGAGAATCTTGCCGACATTCCATTTACGGTTTTAATGCCCGCATTTATTACTTCCGAATTGAAGACCGCTTTTACCATTGGGTTTTTAATTTACATCCCCTTCATCATTATTGATTTGGTTGTGGCTAGTGTTCTCATGTCTATGGGAATGATGATGCTGTCACCAATGATGATTTCATTGCCGTTTAAGCTGTTGCTTTTCGTGTTAGTAGACGGTTGGGGTCTCATAACCAGCTCGTTAGTTTCTACATTCATTAGATAGAGGTAGCAGATGGACACCTCCTTGGTAATGGATATCGCTGTTGAGTCTCTTATCGTGACCACGAAGGTTGCTTTTCCCATTTTGGCGGCTGCGCTCCTGGCGGGATTGCTGGTGGGTGTGCTGCAAGCGGCGACTTCAATTCAAGAAATGACGCTAAGTTTTATTCCTAAGCTCGCCGTGATGGCTCTAGCGTTAGCTATTTTCGGAGAATGGCAGATCGCTGTTCTGATGGAGCATTTTGATGTCATCTTTGAACGAATTCGTACTCTGGATGGATGAGCAGAGATGAAAATCGTGATGATTGAGATGATGAGTCTCTTGCACCAGTTCCTATGGCCATTCGTGAGAGTATCGGCGATGCTGTTGACTGCACCTATTTTTGGCACTACCGCCATCAATATACGAACAAGGGTTGCGATAGGAGCTGTCTTAACGCTTCTTATTTTCCAGCAGGTAGAAGTGCCGGCTATAGACCCCTTCTCGTTTCCCGCATTGACGAAAATGTTTCATGAAGTTGTGGTTGGTGGATTGATGGGTCTAACTCTGCAAATAGTCTCCGCAGCTGTGATTTTATCCGGGCAAATGGTTTCTAATGGCATGGGTTTGGGCATGGCAAATATGATCGATCCAAACCTGGGGAACGTACCAACGTTGTCGAATTTTTTCCTAGTAATCGCGTTATTAGCATTTTTAAGCCTAGGAGGTCATCTAGTGCTTATCTCCGTACTGGTTGACAGCTATTCCGCGGTGCCGATTGGAAACGGAATGTTGTCCCTAGTGTCGATCGAGGGCTTCTTGGGATGGACATCTCAAATGTTTATTGGCGCAGTTACTTTAGTCCTGCCAGTGTTGGTCGCCTTGCTTATGATTAATGTCTCTCTTGGTGTCATATCGAGAGCTTCACCAAGCTTGAACATATTCGCCGTAGGTTTTCCAGCTCTAATCCCAGTTGGGCTGGTGTTGGTAACGCTCACTCTCACATTTTATTACACCAGGTTGGAGACTCTTTGGTATGACAGCTTCAGATTCCTCCAGCAATCCTTATTCTAGAGAGTAATTGCCATGGCTGAAGGACAAGAACAGGATCAAGACGACAAAACCGAGGACCCGACCGCCCGGCGATTGCAAAAGGCCAAGGAGGATGGTCAGGTGCTGAGATCTCAGGATGCGACTACTGCGGCAGTAACTCTTGGAGTCATCGCCTGTCTCTATTTCTCGGGTTCTTGGTTTGCGCCGCGCTTCATAGATTTGTTTGCAACGGGTTTTGTATTCGATTTTGGTTCGGTTTACGAATCGAATCTTGCAGTCCGGTCGTTTGGCGATTTCGCGCTGACCGCATTTACTATTCTCTCGCCTTTACTGTTATTTGCCATTATCTTGGCTGTGGGTACTGCCAGTAGTATTGGTGGAATTGTGTTTTCTGGAAAAGCTGCCGCACCCAAATTTAGCAAGTTAAACCCGATTAAAGGCCTCGCGAGGATTTTCGGATTGAGAGCACTTGTAGAATTAAGTAAGGCAATTCTTAAGTTTGGCCTTGTAGCCACTTTCGCTACGATTTTTCTTTATTTGAACTTGGAAACATTCTTCTTTTTCGGTTTGGCCGATGTGGGAGAAGCGATAGCGAGTAGTTTAGATTTGGTCTTGCTTGGGGCTACGATTACCTGCCTCGCCCTATTCGTAATAGCCGCAATAGATATACCGTATCAGCGTTTTGAATTTATCAAGAAACTAAAGATGTCCAAGAAGGATATCAAGGATGAGTTGAAAGACATCGAGGGCCAGCCTGAAGTTCGTCAGAAGATTCGGCAGAAACAACGTGAGCTATCAGAGCAACGAATGATTGACGATGTTCCAAAAGCGGATGTCGTGATCACCAATCCAGAGCATTTTGCGGTGGCGCTGTTATATGAGATCGAAAAAGATGGTGCGCCAAAAGTATTGGCAAAAGGCAAAGGGTTTACCGCGTTGAAGATTCGAGAAAAGGCAGCAGAGGCAAGCGTAGAGATTTTTGAGGCGCCGCCTCTCGCGCGGGCGCTTTTCTTTACAGTTGAGGTTGGTCAGTCTATCCCGGGGGACCTATTCCAGGCAGTCGCCCAGGTTATAGCTTATGTTTATGGTTTGAGTGCGAAAGATCCCCGACAAAAACAGATTTCGAAGCCAAAACCCAAGGTGCCGAGGGACTTGCTTTTTGATGAATTTGGTAAACATCGAGCGGAATTTAGATAGATAGGAGAGAGTTATGGTTCCTAAGCAAAAGAATAACCAGAGAATTCCAAATGGATATTTTTCCTTAGCCGAGTATCAGAAATGTTCTGAAATTGTTAGAGAACTGGAGTCTAGTGGCTCAACTATTTTGTTGACCGCGATGAAGCCTGCTTTGGCCGCATATTATGTGAGCCTTATATCTAACAAGGTTGTAAATAGGGGACCGCGTGACACAGTGATGGTCCGGAAAATGCCGAGAGACAAAGATCAGATAATTGAAGCGCTCAATCAAAAGTTGAACGATAAGCCATCGAGTTCTCTATCTGAAAGCGAAAGCTTCAGGGCAAATGAGGTCTGGTTGTACGAAAGTCTCAACGGATTAAGTGTACCAAACATCGTTTTTGCGTCGAGAACCGTCAGACAATTAGCTCTCGCTGGTGTCAGTCTGTTGGTTTCAATCAACGGCCAGCAGTCTGGGGGTATGAAAGATATAATCCATTCATGCAAGGCTAAGCGTTGGGACTTTGACTCGCCCTCTTTAGAAGAATATGAAGGTCTCCTTGAGAGAACTTCAGATAACAGCGTTTTGCATTCTGTGGAAGAACTGGGACGGGAATTAGGCCTCTATACCTTGCCGAAAGACCCCAAACCAAGGCTTCTCTCTTTTGGAAAGATAGATTCCGCAGCTATAACAGAAGACCCAGCGGATGATTTCATGTCAGATTCGGATGTCTTGGACCTTATAAAAAAGCACAAGAAAGATCGAAAACCTCTGGAATCTTTTGGCCGGAGAATGTGGAAGCAGCTTTTATCTGCGGGTTCGAATGGAAGGCTAAACGCAATTAAACTAGCAGGTGGACTTTCATTAATCGTGGTTATCAGCGCCCTACAATTTGAATTGGCGAGCCCTTCAGGCGGCATTACTGACAAGTCTCAAATGGTTCCGTCGTCTGGATCTAAAGACCAGACGGAAACTCATTTAAAGATCACGGACGAAAAACGCGATATGGAGTTAAAACCGATTCTGTCGACCTCGGCCTCTACAGCGATTAATCATGATGAAACTGAGTTAATGCAAATATTCGCCATTGGCCAGGGCTTAAGTACTGCGGAGCCTGTTGCTGCGCAGACTCTGACGGAGGACATAAGCCACTTACGTGCCGACTTCGTTGGAGAGCAAAAATTGGCAGCGAAAGCTCCACCCAATGCGGAAATTCCTTCGAAAAAAGAAGAGTACTTTGTTCAACATGCGGCTTTTAACCACTTGGAGGGGGCTTTGGTTTGGAAAAATAAGAAAGCGAGCGAAATTTCCGCTGAGATATTCATCAAGGGAGATAACCCTAAGAGATTTGTGGTTTTAACCGGACCTTTCAGAGAAAAAGATAGCGCGTCCGATTCGATAGTTGATTCCAGCGATGCTTTTGTGGTTCCGAGTGAAGCCATCGGTGAGCACGTTTATTCAGTAAGTGGTTTGTAGAGGCTCAGGAGATATTTATGTTTGAGAAATTGTTCGGTCGTTTCTTTAAGAAAAAGGGAGATAAAGGCGCGAAAGAGAAAGCGCCTGCTGCTTCTGGAGAGTCTGTAAATGAATCTATCGGTGCTGAGACCAGCGCACTAAAGGAAGAAGCACCAGAAAATTCGCTTTCCGCGCCGAGTCCTCTTAACGATGCTCCGCCATTAGACGACAAACCCCCATCAGGCCTTATCAATATGGATGCCGGCTTGGATAAAGAAGCTGAAAAAATTAAAGAAGCTAACGGAAACGGAAATGGGAAACCACGGGTTGACGTTATCGATGCGATGGGTAATAGCGTATCAGAGATGGTAGCCAAGATTACAAAGCAATTAGAAGCCTCCACAGATCAGCTCAGTAGATCTCGAAAATACACTAACTTTGCCATGATACTTCTTGGCGTAACGCTCCTAGGTACGATAGTAGCGATGGGTTCAGTCGCTTGGACTTTGTCTTCACAAATGGGAAATGTTGATGAAGCAATTTCCTCTCTTCGATCACAAGCAGATGTTCAGGATAATTCAGCGGATCTAATTGCGGAGATGCGCGTAGAGTTGCAGCAGCTAGTGGAGGCGCAATCCAACGGCTCCGAAGAGCCTGGTGTTGGCTCCGTTCTCGATCAAGAGATTGAAATTAAGATCCAAGAGTTGGCGGTTCTCATCGATAAGATTGCGGTCAACCAGACTAATATTGAGGGAAAGCTGTCCTCTCTCTCGAGACGTCTAACGGATGGGGTTCGAACTACGGGTGGAGTCAACAGCGAAGCCATGCAAAAAGCGTTGGCTAAGGTAGAGCAGCGTGTTGGCGATCTGTATACGATCGAGAAGGCGAGAATCGCTCGCGAGATAGCCGATCTAAGAGCTCGTCGAGATAGTCAATAGCATGCAGTGTGGCATGCAACAGCGGGTGAGATTGAAGTTGGTCTAGCCGTTCCTAGTCGGATCAGTAACCCGTGGATTCGAGAAGGAATTTTGGTGCTGGCCGCCACCTTTCTAAGTACTATAGAGCGTAACCATTGGGCCGGATCATTTAATTTGGATATTACCCCAATCTTGGAGGGCTTGAACGAGGCTCAGAGAGCGGCGGTCTCTTCGCCGCCAGAAAATGCATTGATCGTTGCGGGCGCGGGCAGCGGGAAAACGAGGGTTTTAGTTCATCGGATAGCTTGGCTGATCCAAGTAGAGGGGGTTTCGGCGCAAAGTCTTCTGGCCGTAACATTCACAAATAAGGCTGCAACGGAGATGCGACTTCGCGCTGAAAGTCTTTTGGGCAGCTCTGCAAAAGGAATGTGGGTAGGCACTTTTCATAGCTTGGCTCACCGTTTCCTGCGTATGCATTGGCAGGAGGCTGGGCTGCCGGCCAACTTTCAAATAATCGATGCTGATGATCAGCTCCGATTGGTAAAGCGGATCATGAAAAATCAAGGTGTAGACGACAAAAGGTGGCCACCTCGGCAGGTTGTCTGGTTTATCAACGATAAAAAAGATCGAGGCCTTCGCGCTTCAAACCTAGCTGATAGTGAAGAGCTATTTGAGACTGTTCACGCAAAAATTTATGAGTCCTATGAAGAACTTTGCAATCAGGGTGGTTTAGTCGACTTTGCGGAGCTGTTGTTGCGATCCTATGAAACGCTCTCTGGAGACTCAGAATTGCTGAGCCATTACCAGAGACGTTTTCGTCAGATCCTTGTCGATGAATTTCAAGACACCAACGGGCTTCAGTATAGTTGGCTAAAACAAATTAAAGGTGAAGATGCTTTTATCACGGCCGTAGGAGACGATGATCAATCTATTTACGGCTGGAGAGGTGCAAGAGTTGAAAATATCCTAAACTTCTCGTCAGATTTCGAAAACGTCAAAACATTGCGCCTTGAGCAGAATTATCGATCGACTCAGAATATTCTGGAGGCCGCCAACCAGATAATTAAAGGTAATTCAGGTCGATTAGGAAAAAATCTATGGACTGATGGTAAAGATGGGGAGCCAATCAAGGTCTACGCTGGGTTCAATGATATCGATGAGGCTCGTTTCATAGTTGAAAGAGTCGAGCAGTGGCTAACTAACGGAGGTCAAGCTTCTGATGTGGGGATACTTTATCGTTCAAATGCCCAGTCTCGAGTGATCGAGGGAGAGCTACTCCGAGCGGGTATTCCTTTTCAGGTTTATGGAGGCCAACGTTTCTTTGAACGAGCCGAGGTAAAAAATGCCCTGGCCTACATGAGGCTGATAGAGGACCTTGATTCCGACAATGCGGTCGAAAGAATAATCAACGTTCCGTCTAGAGGAATTGGAGACAAGACGATTGAGGCGGTTCGGTCGATAGCTCGACAGCACTCGATCTCGTTATGGAGTTCAATCCAAACGGCTCTAGAGGAGAAGTTATTGTCCGGCAGGGCGCTTAGATCGTTAGCTGAATTTAGTGGGATGATGTCGACTCTAAAAGCCGAGCTAGAGGGAGCCGAGTTAGCTGACATTTGTGCCCGCGTGATCGAAGACACTGGTTTAATTGCCTATCATTCTCAAGAACCAGGAGAAAAGGGTGTGGCTCGGAGGGAGAATCTTGAGGAGTTAATATCTGCATGTGCGCAGTTTTCTGGGGAATTGGTATTTCCTATTCAAGACAGCGATATGGCCTCTGTCAGTCCATTGCAGGAGTTCCTAGATCAAGTGGCCCTTGATTCAGGGGATCGCCAAAAAACTGAAGGACCAAGCATTCAACTAATGACGCTTCATTCCGCAAAAGGACTCGAATTTCCTTTGGTCTTTATGAGTGGCTTGGAGGAGGGCTTGTTCCCTCATCGTATGTCGACTGAGCAAGAAGAGGGGCTCGAGGAGGAGCGACGCTTGGCCTATGTGGGCATCACGAGAGCGATGGAGGAACTCTATTTGACTTATGCCGAAGTTCGAAGGCTTTTTAATGAGGATCACTTTAACCTCCCCAGCCGTTTTCTAAAGGAGATTCCAAGGCAGTTGATTCAGGAAATCCGAATAGGAAGCAACTCTCTGTTTTCCGCTACTAGTTTGACGAATTCCTTAGAAGTAGGGCCTTCAGAAATTCAGGGCCTAGTTATTGGGTGCCGCGTAACCCATGCTAAGTTTGGGGAGGGGGTCGTATTGCAATTTGAAGGCTCTGGCGAAAGAGCGAAGGTTCAGATCAATTTTGATGTTGGCGCGAAGTGGCTTATGGCCTCGGTCGCCAACTTAGAGGTAGTTAATAGTTGATAATCAACTTCGGGTTAAGGGGGATATTTTGAAAGATTTTTTTCATGGGCGAATAATCTCTATCGCCATCGTGTTGGCGTTTCTAATTGGTTGTGCCCCAAGCTCCTCGGAGGGCGTTGGTGTTGCCCCTCTTAATTCATCTAGCCAGGTATTTAGATGGAAAATGATCACAACTTGGCCTAAAAATTTGCCGGGTTTAGGCGTTGGCCCTGAACGCCTAGCAGATCATCTGCGGATCATGAGTAACGGGCGCCTTGATATCCGAGTTTACGGTGCGGGAGAGCTTGTTGGTGGAATGGAAGTTTTCGATGCGGTTTCGCAAGGAACAG
>CAJXCK010000033.1 GCA_913051785.1 uncultured Gammaproteobacteria bacterium | reverse complement strand
ATCCCGACTGGGGGAGGCCGGTTGCGGATCCAAGTTTCATTCTCAGAGCATTGCCCGAGTTGAGGATTACGTATCAAAGCGTCTGAATTCTTTGAGAGAGTTTGGTGACCGCCAAGGATTTTTAAAAGTTTGCACCTAAAACCCTTAGACGTGCCACCATTTTTTTGAAGCTATCCTCCAGCATTCATTGATTGTGATATCACTGAAAAACCTTCTGTTGCCTCGAGCCTTTTGTGAACGATGGCTTGATATTCAGGACTGTTATACCAGGTTTTTGCTTTTTCAGTGTCCTCAAATTTTATTATCACCGTTTGTGGCCCAGGAGGATTACCCTCTATCGTTTCAGCACCGACATCAAATGCCACCAACTCGGCGCCATATTGAGCGAGGGTGGGTCCGGCACCAGCCGAGTAATCTGCATAGAGGTCCGAATTGTTAACAGTGTATTGAGCTATAAAATAAGCAGCCATTTTTTCTCCTTGTAATTAAAAAAAGTGAATTTCTAAGTGCTTGTAAAAACTCGTCTATCAATTTCCTGTGATAGGCTCGAAAAGGAGTTTGTGTTTTCGATAACACTAGCTCCTGGAAAATTTCGTACCTTTTGCGTAATAACGGCGATGCCATATACCGGTTTCGTCCTCGCCTTTTAAAGGCATTCGCCAGCTCTTTGTGTTCTCATCAGACAAGGGCACATTAAAAAGAGCACGTTCTTGATCGATAGTATTTTTCACATACTCCCTGGCGAATTCTGGATCAATGTAGCGCTCAGCCATTTCGGTGTAAAGATCTCTCCAAATCTCATCCGCTCCTAGGTCATGAACAATGTTGGCTTTCCCTTCAACGATTATTTTTCGGTAGGGGAGATTTTCCTCGTCAATGCAAAGCGCCACTCTTGGATCTGCTTTGAGGCAACGGAACCACTCTGACTCGGCCCTCGGCGTAAAATAAATAGCCTTTTCCTTGTAAATGAACCAGACCGGTGTGACCAGTGGCGAGCAATCGGAACGAACGCAAGAGATCCTCATTAGGATTCCTCTTTCGGCTAGAAACTTTAGTTTTTCCTCATTGCTCAAGAAAGGCATAGATTTTCCTTAATCACTTCGTTCGAGCTATGATCATATCTCGATTCACTCTCAAACATAAATGAAATGATTTCTAACAATCCAACTTACGAAAAATTTATCGATGATCATCGTTGGGCAGTTATTACTACCCTGCGAAAAACAGGCGCGCCGGTTTCATCAGTGGTTGCTTACGCTCGCGATTCTGACAAGCTCGTGGTAAGCACACCCGGTGCTACCTTTAAGAGGGCATCATTGCAGAAAGACCCGAGGGTAAACTTGTGCATTGTCTCCAACTCCGAACCTTTTAACTTTGTTGCGATAGAGGGACTAGTTGAGATCTCAAAGAAAGATCTTGTTCGAAAAACTAAGCTTGTGTTCGAAAAAATATCCGACATGTATGAGGAGCCAAACCCTCTAGAAAAATGGTTGGAGGAACAAGATCGCGTAATCATAGAGATTTCCGCGTTCAGAGTCAGCGCAGTGATACGATAAATGATTGCTTCGAAATTGGATTGGAGTGACCGAGCGAAATCGAGATAGAGAACGAGAATTTTTTTGATAAAAATTCGTGCCAGTGTTAAGGAAAAAATAATGGAATCAAACTATTTAGGGCGAGCGCTTAACAAATTACATGAAAAAGTAGGGCAAACCGTCTCAAAGTCTCATTGGTTTGAAGTGACTCAAGATCATGTTAATCAATACGCTGATGTTTCGAGGGACCACCAGTGGATCCATGTTGATCCAGTAAGAGCAAAAAAAGACAGCCCGTATGGCGATGCCATCGCTCACGGAAACTTAACCTTGGCGTTGATAGGGCACCTGCCCGAGATAGATGGCTACGGCATGCCTGATCTTGAAGGAAAGAAGCTTGGGATTAACTATGGGTTTAACCGGATCCGTTTCCCTTCGCCAGTGCCTGTTGGAAGTTTTATTCGTTGCGAAGGTTTGCTTAAGAGCGCAGAGATAAAAGGAGGTATGATCGAGACGGTCACAGAAATCACTGTAGAGGTTAAAGGCAATCAAAAGCCTGCCTGTGTTGCCGAGAAAGTAGGCCGGATCGTATTTTAAATTTTTTTAGCCTAGCCTTTGTTTGTGGCTGACAGTATAGTAGAGACAGGCGATGTGTTGTTGAGGCAGAACGTCCTTATTGAGGTCTTACCTTTGCAGGAGCGCTGTTAAAGGCGTTGCTCTAAGAAGACATTAGAGTGGTTCAAGAAGGAATGACGTGTGTCGGACGAGCAATTTGAAATTATAATCATTGGCGCGGGACCAGGTGGTCTCAGCGCTGCTAGTAGGGCGGCGGAATCCGGTGTTTCGCATGTTTTGTTAGAGAGCTCGCCAAAGATAGCCAACACGATTCAAAAATATCAAAAAGGCAAGCATGTCATGGCTACTCCTGACATATTGCCCCTGCGCAGTCCTATTGATTTTCAGGCAGGGAAACGAGAAATCATTCTTGAAACCTGGGAACAAGGGATTTCCTCTTACAATACCAATGTGCATTATGGTGCTGAAGCTAAGAAGATCGAGGGGAGTAAAGGCAACTTCTCTGTCGAATGCTCAAATGGCACGGTTTATCTTGGCAAACACATTATCCTAGGGATTGGGATGCAGGGAAACCCAAGGCAGCTTGGAGTTCCAGGCGATCAAGCTGAATTAGTCCAATATCAGTTGGATGATCCCGATGAGTATTCAAACGAATCAATCGTGATAGTTGGCGCAGGGGACGCCGCTATCGAAAATGCGGTCGCGCTTTCAGACAACAATAAAGTTTACATCGTTAATAGAAAGGACGAGTTTGCGCGGGCAAAAGAGGGGAATCTGAATTTAATTCTGGCTGCGATAGAAAGCGAGACCATTGAATGTTTCTACGGCACAACTCCAAATAAGGTTGAAGAAACGCCGGACGGCGAGCGGGCGGGCCTTTTTTTCCTAAACACCTCCTCTGGGGAGGCCCAGGTTCCCGTCGACAGAATTATTGCTCGTCTTGGAGCCATAGCGCCAAGGGGGCTTGTGGAGTCTTTTGGAATAGAGTTCCCCAATGACGACCCAAATGCGATTCCTGCGCTCTCGAATCAGTATGAGAGCAACGTTGAGGGCATCTACGTTATCGGGGCGTTGGGCGGTTACCCTCTCATAAAACAGGCAATGAATCAGGGTTATGAGGTTGTGGAGTATATCCAAGGTAACCAGGTCAAGCCAGCAGACCATGAATTGATTGCGGCGAAGTTTGAGGTTTTGCCAGGAGATATAGAGGTAGACGATGTCCTTAGCTTGATGCAAGCTCGAATTCCTGTCTTCGAGCACGTTAACGCCCTTCAATTCCGTGAAATCATCCTCGATAGCAACGTGCACGTCTTTAAAAAGGGTGACCTTATATTTAAGAAAAATGATTACACAAATAGCTTTTATACTATCTTTCAAGGTGATGTTGAAATCGAGGCTGCAAAGGATTTAAGGATCCTTTCAAAACAAGGCAGTTTCTTCGGAGAAATGAGCCTTCTTTCTGGACGCAGAAGATCCGCAACAGTTTTTGCCGGAGATAATTGTGTGGTTATCGAAACACCTCGCCGGACTATGAACAAATTAATCTCGTCCGTGGATGCAGTAAAGCGTGTTCTTGATCAAACATTCATTGTTCGGACCATCCAGCAGAAATTTGCCCCTGAAAATTCAATTGAGGAACTCATGCCGGTAGCAGAAAACACCGTCATTAACCAGTTCCGTCCGGGTGAAGTTATTTTTGCTGAGGGTGATGAGGGTGACACCTTGCATTTCATCAGGAGCGGATCAGTCACTATATCCTCGGCTCAGCAAGGCAAAGACGTGATCATGAGTTATGTCCCTGCTAATCAAGCGGTCGGTGAAATGGCGCTCTTAGGAGATACCGCTCGAAGCGCGACCGCCACAGCTACGGTAAAGACAGAGACGCTCTCAATTAATCGAGAGTCCTTTGACATGCTCATGGATACGGCAAAAGGTTTGCGAGACAGAATGGAGAAGATTGCTGAAGAGCGAAACCGACAAAACGTCGCAAAGCAAAGCAGAGCAGCAGACAGCAGCGAACTGGTTTCGTTTCTCATGGGCCAGGGTTTGGGAGAGGCAACAGATGTTTTATTAATCGACGAAGAAAAATGCGTTGCTTGCGATTTTTGTGAACAAGCTTGTGCCGCAACCCATGACGGAACGTCAAGACTTAACAGAAAAGCCGGCCCAACCCACGCCCACATACATATCCCGACCTCTTGTAGGCACTGCGAAGATCCGAGCTGCATGAAAGACTGTCCCCCTGACGCCATTCAAAGAGGCGGTGTCGGGGGCGAGGTTTTTATTGGTGATAATTGCATTGGGTGCGGGAATTGCGAGCAAAATTGCCCTTACGGGGTTATTCAGATGGCATACAAATCTGAAGCTCCAGACAGTTATTGGCGTTGGATGTTGTTTGGTCTTGGAGATAAGCCTGGAAAAGCGGACAAGTCGAAGTCAGCAAACCCGGATGCGATCAAGCAGGCCGTCAAATGTGACATGTGTAAAGACATCGACGGGGGGCCTGCTTGCGTCAGGGCTTGTCCAACCGGGGCAGCCCTGAGGCTGAGTCCTGAAGAATTTGCGGGCTGGTAGATTTATATGATCCACACATCCTTTCTCTCTCACGATCGATTCAAGTTCCTTTGGGTCGCCTTAGCTTTGGGTTTGATTTCAGCCCTGTTTTATCTTTTTCATGATCCCAAAGAGCCGCCAAATGGAGGAACTTGGCTCGGATATAGCTTGGGTACAGTAGGTGCGATTTTGATTCTTTGGCTCACCTATCTTGGGAGAAGGAAGCGGAACTTCCTTAACGGATCGGGAACAGTAAAAGGATGGGTTTCAGCGCATGTTTATCTTGGAGCGGCCCTGTTAATAGTAGGAACACTACATACAGGTTTTCAATTTGGTTGGAACATCCACACTGTCGCATATGCCCTTATGTGCGTCGTTATTTTGAGCGGGTTTTATGGGATCTACGCATATACCGCACTACCGTCGACGAGAAACGATCTAAAAGGAAGCCAGACATTGGATGAGATTTTTGTTCAGGTAGAGGATCGAGATGCCCAAATATTAAAGTTGGTCGAAGGAGTTAACTCTCAGGTTAGTAGCGCAATTACGAGTGCATTAGACAGAACGGTTATCGGTGGAGGGTACCGAGAGCAGCTCTTTGGCATTGATCGGTCGTTGGCAATGATTAACGGACGCCTGGTTGGTAATCCAGCACAAGGAGCTATCTTAGAATATTTAATTGAAACTCTGAGCAAGGAAAAGGGACAAACCCGAGAGCGGTTAGGTCAGTTAATGAACGCTTTAGCGGAGCGAAAAAAACTGCTTGATATCATCAGGGATGATATCAAGGCTCAGGCAAGAACCAGTGCATGGCTTTTGGTGCACGTGCCAGTAACCTTTGGACTGCTTGCCAGTCTGATAGCTCACGTTATCTCGGTTTTTGTTTACTGGTAGTGTATAAAAAATAGGGGCTGATAAGTTGCAGCTAATAGTTAGGCGTGTAAAGAAAAAAGGAGCCAGTCGAGAAGTAGCTCAAGAGGCTGTTTCCGGCGATCTGATCGGTATTGGCCGCGGTTCAGACCAAGCAATTCAGATAGCCGACAAGCGGATTCCTTTATCTCACTCCAAGCTTAGCTTTAGAAATGGCGATCTTTTTATTCAGACTAATAGTGACAATTCTGTATTAGTGAATAACGAAGCAGTTCGCTCCAGCCGGCTTTCGGTAAACGACGTGGTTGAGTTAGCGGGTTATCAACTAACCGTTTTGGAAGGGGATAACGGGGCTGATTTTATTTTAGAGATCAATCTAGACGCGCAAGAGGTGCAACCTCTTCAGGATAGGTTCAATCTCAAGATTGGCGATCTGAAATTCCCTCAGAGGAAGTTGAGTTGGTTCTTTTTCCTGACAATGCTCTTCGTTGGACTGGGGTCTCCTCTTTTGGGTTATATAGTGGGTTTTGATACTCTTCGCGAATCCCCTTTACCTGACGATGGGATGTGGATGTCCGGTGACCTGCATCCTGCTCACGCTTTTACTGGAGAGAACTGTCAGTATTGTCACGAAACTCCTTTCGTTTCGGTAACCGATGAGGCCTGTCTTTCCTGTCATCAGTCTACGAGCCATCACTTTGATCAGAATTTGGTTGGTAACAGCTATATAACAGGTAGCGCGTGTCAGGATTGCCATGGCGGGCATGCTGGAGAAGAGATAACTAGGGAAGATCAGGAGCTATGCGCGACCTGTCATCAAGACATGCACGGAGCCGGTTATGCAAAATCTGACCTGAGAGCTGCAACCGATTTCTTGGAAAATCATCCCTCCTTTAAGGTTGCTGTAAATAAATTTAGCAGCGAAGGGGGATGGTCCGTGGTGCGTTGGGATCAAGCCTCTAAAGAGGCTGCCGTTGATGGATCAAACCTAATCTTTCCGCATGATGTTCACGTCCAGCAAGATGGAATAAATGGTCCGGACGGAATAGAGATTTTAGGTTGTGACAGTTGTCATCAGGTTGAACCGGGCGGGGGCAACATGCTTGATGTCAGTATGGAAAAACACTGTGCCAGCTGTCACGAGCTCACTTTCGACCCAGGGGTGCCCAATAGATATGTGCCGCATGGTGAGCCTGAAGAACTCATCGAGTTGCTAAAGGGTTATTACGCATACGAGTACCTGCAGGGAGGGGTCGGCGTCGGATCTTCAGCACTTGAGACTGGCGCCAAGCCGAGGCCAGTGCGACGGCCAGGATCACCCACGACCTTGAGTCCCTCGACTTATGCTGTCGGCTCTGATTTTCAGGGGCTAAGCCAGGAAGCAATTGATTATGTTGACTTGAAGGTCGCGGACGCAGCATCGAATTTGTTTGAGCGCCAGACCTGTGCAATTTGTCACGCGATTACTTTTGATCCATCTGAGAGCGAGGTGCCCTGGAGCGTTGCGCCTGTGAAACTGACTGATTCTTGGATGCCTAAAGCTGTCTTTAGTCATGACAGCCACGAGAACATGGTTTGTGGCGACTGCCATGAGGCCGAAGCTTCTTCAGTTGCGACGGACGTCCTTATGCCTGAAATTCAATCTTGTCAGGTCTGTCACGGAGGCGAGCATGCGAAAAATTTACTACAGAGTAATTGCTTGGCTTGTCATGGATTTCATTACCCGGACCAGCCAAAGATGCTTGATTCTTTTGTGTTTGGATCAGACACGATTTCGGACCCGATCGCTGATTTTATCCAACGAGCAAGCGCTCAATGATAAAGCCGCTGTTTTTCCCCCTTTTGTTTTTAATTGGTCTCTGCGGTTGCGGAGGTGGTGGTGGTGAGGCAATTATACTCGCGGAAGCCGAGGCAGTTTTTGATGAAGCCAGTGGTGGGGATGTCCCAAATCAGAGCTGCAGCCCTGACTGCTCATTGAGCGCCTCTGATGTTGAGAGGATCATTGGGCAGGCCGTAGCCGAGGCGGAACGCATGCAAGTCGGGGCGACCATTTCTGTGTCTGACAGGGTCGGAAACATTTTAGGCGTCTATCAGATGGCCTCGGCCGACCCTTTCGTGAAAGTCACATCTACAGAAGATATTGGTGGCCCGGTAGTGGGGGGGTTAGAGGGGCTTAATTTTATACCGGCTACACTTGCTGGAATAGCAAAGGCAATTACTGGGGCCTATCTTTCCACAAGCGGGAATGCGTTTACGACCAGAACCGCGAGCCAGATTGTTCAAGAGAACTTTAATCCAGGGGAGGCTGATGTCCCGTCTGGGCCTCTCTTCGGTGTGCAGTTTAGCCAGCTTCCCTGCAGCGATTTTTCGTCAAGATTTTCAGTAAATAACTCTCCCGGCCCTCACAGATCGCCCCTTGGTCTCTCGGCGGATCCGGGCGGAATGCCTCTTTATAAAGAGGGTATCAATGTGGGCGGAGTCGGAGTAATCGCAGACGGAGTATACGGGCTAGATAAGTTTATTGGTGACTTCGATACCGATGCTGATGAGATCATAGCGACCGCAGCGACGGTTGGTTTTGCCGCCCCACTCGAAATACGGGCAGATCAGATTACGTTAGTCGGCAAGACAGCGCGATATAGCGACACATTTGTTTCTGACTTACAGAGCTCGCCGGAGGATAGGAAAAGCTTGAGTCAGCTTTCATCAGAGGGAACTGGCTCGCTTGTTTCAGTTCCCGGCTATTTCGATGGGGGAAATGTCAAGAGCGGCACAACCTTTGGTCTAGCAAATTCTGGTATTCGGCCTGCTGATCCTTCGACCTTTAAAGATGAGGCGGGCGAGAGCTTAGACGCGTTTGTGTTTGTTGATGAACAGAATCGAAATCGTTATCCAGCAAGAGATGGCTCAGACCGCCCAGGAGGAATCGAGGGAAACCGACTGAGGAGTGAAGAAGTCCAGATATTGCTGAATGAGGCGATAGGCATCGCCAACAAAAGCAGAGCTCAGATCAGGGTGCCTGTTGGAACGCCCGCCAGGGTTACCGTAACAGTAGTGGATACCAATGGTGTGATTGTTGGTATGGGGAGAACTCGTGATGGCCCCGTGTTCGGTGCCGATGTTTCCATCCAAAAAGCGAGGACTGCTACTTTGTTTTCGGGAACTGGAAGAATAGATGGGGGCGCACCTGCGGAAATTTTGAGGGCCATGCCAGATCCAACCTATTTGCAAGTTATGCAAGGTGAGATTGCATTATCGAAGCTAGCGGTCTTGGAAGCACCTTCTCCGCGCTTGGCCGATTATGTCTTGGCGGTTCAGAACTTTTTAGGGGATCCACTTGCGCTTGAGAGTGAGGGACAAGTCGTTGCATTTGCGGATCGCTCCGGTGGGAATCTCTCTCGTCCCAACTATCCCGACGGCCCAAAAGACGGTCCTCCCGGACCGCTAAGCAAACCCCCTGGCGAGTGGAGTGTTTTTAGTGTGGGTTTGCAATTAGATTTGGTCTACAACGCGATAATTAACCATGTTGCCTTCGTTTTGGGGGCGGCGCCTGAAGGGCCTAAAATTTGTACCGGAAACACGGGCTTTTTAGCCTCGGGACCCTTTCAGCAAGCGAATTCTTTTCAAAATATTGCTAATGGTATTCAGATCTTTCCCGGTAGCGTGCCCATATTTAGAGGAGATACTTTGATTGGAGGGATAGGGGTCTCGGGAGATGGCGTGGATCAGGACGACATGATCTCTTTTCTGGGCGTTCACCAAGCTGGACTTAGGGTCGGGAACGGACTGGGAAATGCCCCACCCGGGCTCCGGGCAGATCAATTAGAAATACCTGATCAGCAAGTGCGCCTTCGCTACGTCAACTGTCCCCAGGTTCCATTCATAGGAAGTGCGGAGACGGAGGTTTGTAATGGACTTTAGCCGTTTTTCAGCATTCCTAACTCTCGCGATTTCAGTACTTTTCGTCTCGGGAAATAACGTCGCTGAGGTTTTGCCCGAAGTTGAAAAAATGTGTGTCGACGGGGAACTAGAAACAGCTTCTGTTCGGCGTCGGCCCGGTGTTCCGGTCGAGAAATACAGGCTTCCTGTCTGTTCAGAAGAGTTAAAAGATAGTAAGAGGGTGGCACCATACGAGGCGCCAATAAACCTTGGTCCCCCAATACCAGATCGATGGCGGATAGTGAGAGCCGTTGGGGTAGAGTCAAATTTGTGGGATCCGTACAATGGGCAGAACGTTCTCAAGGGCGATGTTCCCGCTTTTGGCAAGGACTGGTTCTATAGTGTTATAGCAATCTCTGATACCATCGCGGAGCCTAGGAGGTTCCCTATACCGGTGGGCGTTTCGACAACTGCGAGATCAGATAGCTTAGATACCATTGGACTGGGCGATACCACTATTTTGGCCCAGACTTTCATTATTGAGAACGTTCTTTACAAGGGAAACACCACCTTCAAGCCCCCCGATTGGGAATTTCGATTTACCCCAGCTTTTCAAATTAATAAAGTTCACGCCGACGAGGTGATGGTTCTAGATATTGCGCCTAATGATGGTGGTAGAGACGGTAGAAGAAGAAAAGATACGTTCATGGGAGTGCAGGCACTCTTTATAGACAAGCACCTCAGCAACATTGGAGAAAGGTACGATTTTGATAGCATCAGAGTTGGGATTCAGCCCTTTTCAAGCGATTGGCGAGGGTTTCTTTTCCAAGATAATCAGCTGGGCGTTAGACTCTTTGGAACTAGGGACAACAACATATATCAGTACAACCTTGCATGGTTTAGGCGTCTCGAGAAAGACACTAATTCGGGCTTGAATGACCTGACTCAGGCACCTCGAAAAGATGACGTGTTCGTTGCCAATATCTACAAACAAGATTTTCCCGTGAAAGGTTACTTCTCGCAAGCAACTATCCTTCACAATAGAAACAGGGAGAGTGGCAGAAGCTTCGAGTTCGATAAAAACGGGTTCATTCAGCGCCCCTCATCACTTCTCGAGGAGCGCTCTGCTAGAGATTACGACATCACTTATCTGGGCTATAACGGTGACGGCCACTTTGACCGTCTGAACATTACCACCTCTTGGTATCTTGCTTTAGGAGAGCAAGATAGCTCAAGACTCCCCGGTGTTGAAGAGGAGGTAATGGCTTGGTTTACCGCCACGGAGTTGTCTGTTGATTTCGACTGGTTCAGACCAAAGTTTTCTTTTTTGTATGCCTCTGGCGACGATAACACCTTTGATTTGAAGGCAAAGGGGTTTGATGCAGTGTTTGAGAATCCTCAATTTGCGGGGGCGGATACCAGTTTCTGGATCAGACAAAACGTTCCATTTATAGGCGGTGGCGGGGTTTCTTTGGCTGGACGTAATGGAGTTTTGCCCTCGCTTCGGCCGAGTAAAGAGCAAGGCCAGTCTAACTTTATTAATCCTGGAATCATTTTAATTGGCCTCGGAGCAGATCTAGATTTGCTGCCAGAATTGAGGCTCTCTGCCAACATTAACCATCTGATGTTTGATGAGGTTCAAACTCTGGAGCGATTTAGGCAGCAGTCAGATATAGACGAAGTGTTAGGGCAAGACATTTCAATCTCAGTGATATGGAGACCCTTTATGTCTCAAAATATAGTTGCAAGATTTTCTGGCGCGGCCTTGATTCCAGGCGATGGTTTCGACGATTTGTTTGGAGAGGAGTCCGCCAAACCTTACTCCGTTCTTTTTAATTTGACACTGACTTACTGATGGATATGTTAACAAAATGCGTGCATTGATTTTACTTGCTCTACTAGTATCTTCTCATTCGGTTTCAGGCGCCGACTACTCTCGCTATGTTGAGAGGGTATACGATGAAATGGTGCCGGCTCCTCGGGCTCAATCGTACGCGTCAGCAATAGAGAAAAGTGCGGGTTGTCAGTCTTGTCACAGCAAAACTGATTCTATGACGATGCATGAAAACCCTGCGGTTATATTGGGTTGTACTGACTGTCACGGCGGAAACGCGAGTGTGTTCGCCCTGGAGGGCGATTCGCATAATAAAAATTTAATGGAACGCGCCCACGTTTTGCCGAGCTACCCTGACGATTGGCATTACCCTCATAGCGCGAATCCAAAAGACAGCTACGCTCTGCTCAACAAGGAGGCCAAAGAATTTGTAAGATTTGTTAACCCTTCTGATCTGCGCGTAGCGGAGGAAGCATGCGGTGCCTGTCACCTGCCAATAGTTCAGGCAGCGAAGCGGAGCATCATGGCAACAGGGGCGATGCTTTTTGGTGGCGCGACTTACGCCAACGGCATACTGCCTTACAAAAAGTATTTGCTTGGTGAGGCCTATACCCCTGACGGCAAGCCCAGTGCTATCGTTGGTCCACCGTTAGACGATCCCGAATCCGCGTGGAAGAATCATGGGGTAATTGAACAGCTTTACCCTATCCCGGCTTGGGAGACCGTCCCGCCAGGCGATGTTTTTCGGGTCTTCGAGAGGGGCGGTCGGAATATTTCTAATCTGTTTCCTGAAACCGGTTTACCAAATGCCCTTGGTCTGTTGCAGCGAATAGAGGAACCCGGTAGGCCTGACTTTCGCCAATCAAACAGAGGCCCGGGCACCGGCCAAAGAATATCTGTGCCCGTGCTCAATGTTCATAAGACTCGTCTCAATGACCCGTTGATGTGGTTTTTAGGCACCAATGATAACCCGGGAGACTTTCGAACGTCCGGTTGCGGGGCTTGCCATGTTGTTTATGCGAACGATCGTGATCCGAAACACTCGGGCCCTTACGCGAAATTTGGCCACACAGGAAAAACTCAGACCGTGGATCCAACGATCAGCAAGAGTGAAGAAGGACATCCCTTGGAACATAAATTCACTAGAGCTATTCCGACGGCAAGTTGTATGTCATGCCATATGCATCAACCCAATATGTTTGTTAACACGTATTTGGGTTATACCATGTGGGATTATGAATCTGACGCTGAGTCAATGTTTCCTAAAAAGCAAAAGTACCCCTCATCAGAAGAAATTCGAAAATCCAACAAGACTAACCCAGAGGCTGCCGCGGTGCTTGGGTTATGGTCCGATCAGGATTTCTTGAGAGACGTATCAGATCTCAACCCAACTCTAAAAAATACTCAGTTTGCCGACTACCACGGTCACGGCTGGAATTTCAGGGCAGTTTTCAAGAAAGATCGTAAAGGGAATTTGCTAGATAAAGATGGCGTCATAGTCGATCCGGACGACCCTAAGAAATTTGATAAAGCTGTTCATATGTCCAGCATTCATGCCGATGTCGGAATGCACTGCGTTGATTGTCACTTCTCCCAAGACAGTCATGGGAATGGACACATTTACGGCGAGGTTGCCGCTGCGGTAGAGATCGATTGTGTGGATTGTCATGGAACAGCGGAGAATTATCCGACCCTCAGAACCTCGGGCCCGGCTTCACCCCCGGGGGGCACTGATTTGTCGCTGCTTAGAAATCCAGATGGTGAGAAACGATTTGAGTGGCGAGATGGAAAACTGTTCCAACGCAGCCTCTTGTGGCCTGAGAGAGAATGGGAAATGAGTCTCGTCAAGGATAG
This sequence comes from uncultured Gammaproteobacteria bacterium, assembly GCA_913051785.1. Lineage (GTDB taxonomy): Bacteria > Pseudomonadota > Gammaproteobacteria > Pseudomonadales > Azotimanducaceae > UBA4421. The sequence continues at coordinate 9,251 of CAJXCK010000033.1, read as the reverse complement.
CGTTAATGAGAACCATGCTGGATACAATAAAAAGGCTGCCCGCGCGAAAATGATGTCTAAAGATTCAGAAACTCAGGCTTGGGGTAGTCAAGTTACCGGTGATCAAAGGGCTCATGACTACGACACCATCGAGTGTTATACCTGTCATCAATCTTGGACAACCAGTTGTGGTGGTTGTCACCTTCCGATAGAAGCCAACTGGAAGACAAAAAGAAATCATTATGAAGGTGGCATTACTAGGAATTACGCTACCTACAATCCTCAAGTTGTTCGGGATCAGATTTTTATGTTGGGCAGAAGAAACGAACTCAATGGTGGACGTATAGCGCCTCTTAGATCAACATCCGCGCTAATACTTTCGTCGACTAATTCAAATCGAGAAAAAATCTATGTTCAGCAACCACCGATTTCGGCAAGCGGGTATAGTTCGCAGGTTATAAACCCCCACTTTGCTCATACGGTTCGCAAAACGGAGACCAGGGTTTGCTCTGATTGTCACCTGTCTAAAGACTCAGACAACAATGCGATAATGGCGCAAACGCTTGGGTACGGTACGGATTTCATCGACTTTGTCGGCTATCACGCTTGGGTCGGCACTGATCAGTCGGTAGAGGCGGTTCAGGTTACCGAGTGGTCCGAGCCCCAGACCGTCATTGGTAGTCATTTACACCGCATTGTTTACCCAGATTTTTATGAGAAGCACCAACAAAAATCCAAGGAATTAGAGACGGGGCACAGGCACCGATCGGGGAAAGTCAGCTGCTTGCAGCTTCGTGGGGAATATTTGTTCGCCGCTGCTGGGGAGAAAGGAATGATTGTCTATGATGTAGCTGGCATCGCCAATAAAGGAATCAGTCAGAGAATTATCACCGCTCCGTCGTCTAAGAGGGGGCACGACACAACTATCGATAGTGAGAATGCGACGTGCCTTTCTCTCATTACTACCCAGCCAATAGCGCCAGAGCGGAATCAGGGTGAATTGATGAGGGTGATTAACGAAGAGAAGCCTTTCCATCCAATATACAATTACGCTGTAATTACCGATTCGGTCGAGGGAATAATCCTTACCGACATAGGGACATTGGCTGACGGCGAGCCCAGGAACAACTTCTTGACGCGGGCGCTGACTTGGAATGAGGGTGGCGTATTAAGTGGTGCGAGGGACATTGCCGTCGGTGGTCGATACGCCTACATAATCGCTGACGCCGGCTTGGTTGTCTTAAATTTGGAAGATCCTTTGAATCCACAGCATTTAGCAACCCTACCACTTGTTTCTGGTCGGTCGGTGGTCCAACAATTTAGGTACCTATTTGTAACGGATGCAGAGGGTCTGAAGACAATTGATGTTACTGATCCCGGAGAGCCTCAGTTAGTTCTAGATTCGAAACTGGCTCTGGCGGATGCCAACAAGGTTTTTGTTGCGAGGACATATGCCTACGTCGCTGCTGGATCGGATGGCCTGATAATCGCGGATATTGAGGACCCAGAGAATATAAGCCTTTACAAGCAATTCAACGCTGGGATCGTCGATGCACAGGACGTCGTGGTCGCGAGCACTAACGCGAGCCTTTATGCTTACGTAGCCGATGGCGTTGACGGTTTGAAGGTTATCCAGCTTACCTCTCCAGATTCCCAGCCGAGGTATTATGGTTTCAGCCCTGAGCCGATGCCAGAGCTGATTGCGAGCTTTCCAATGAAAGGTAAAGCGTTGGGCTTGTCTAGAGGCTTAGAAAGAGACAGAGCAGTCGATGAGACTGGTGGCCAAGTTGCTCTATTCAACAGGATAGGGTCTGGACCGCTCTCAGAGAGCGATATGCGAGGCCTTTATCTAGACAAAAAGGGAAAGCCTTGGTATGTCGAGGATGATCCAACGCAAAAGCTTACGGCTGAAACTCAAAGAATGGAGATCGAATGAAATCAGTACAGATATTCTTCATGTCGCTTTGTTTTTTAATTTGTTTACCGGTCTTCGGTAGTGAGATTCCGCAATACGCGGAAAAGATGCACATGGGCGTAGCGACTTGCGCGTCAGGAGTTTGTCATGGTTCGATTCGGCCGCGGTCCGCTACTAATGTTCTTCAAAACGAATTTGTAACTTGGAGCAGGCTAGATCCCCACAGTAACGCTTATAATCTTCTGTTCAACGAAGACTCAAAACGAATAGCACGTAACTTGGGACTTTCTAACGCCCACGAAGCGGCCCTTTGCTTAGATTGTCATGCTGACAACGTACCTTCCGAGAGAAGGGGTCCCAAGTTTCAGCTTGCTGATGGCGTCGGTTGCGAAAGTTGTCATGGGGGCTCGGAGATTTATCTTTCATCACACACCGATCCCAACCAGAGTCACGCGCAAAATGTTGAGGATGGATTGTATCCCACCGATGATGTTTTGGCTCGAGCGAACCTTTGTTTTTCATGCCACATGGGTGACCAGAATAAGATAGCTAGTCACGAGATTATGGGAGCAGGGCATCCAAGACTCTCGATAGAGCTAGATACGTTTACCGCGCTAGAACCTCCGCATTATCTGGTTGATTCTGATTATAGAAAAAGAAAATGGGATGAAGATAGCGTCGTCGTCTGGGCTGTCGGCCAACTTCAGGCCGCGAGACAGACGGTTTTGCTAATCGAAGAGCATTTGAACAAGAGTGATGATCGGTTTCCCGAGCTATCCCTTTTTGACTGTCATGCGTGTCACCACCCAATGTCTGATATCAAGTGGCGTCAGAATAAAACTGTTGGCCTTCCTCCCGGTTCGGTTCGACTAAACGATGCTGGTCTGAGCATGATTTTTCCCATGGTGGAAGTGCTTATGCCGGAGGAGAGCAGGAGCTTTGCGAAGTTATCTAGAGACCTTCATTTAGCGTCGAGCAAAACCGTAGGACTCGCGAGATCTCTAAAAGATCTCTCGGTTTTTCTGGACGAGTTTGAAGAAAAACTCAATCTGATACCGGAGCGCTCTAAGGATGTAATGCTCGAGATATTAAAGATGGGACAAGAAGGGAAATTCAGGGACTACGTTGCTGCAGAGCAGGCCGTCATGGCAGTGGACCTTCTTCTCCAGGCTAATGGGACGAGAGGTCGATCAGAAGTTTGGCTTAATGAGCTTTATGCAACCGTCGAGAACCAAGATAGTTATAATCCCCTTGCTTTTCAGAAGGCGATGCGAGGAACCACCGGTTTGTAAACTCGGCCTTATAAACCCGTTAAAGACAATCTAAAAAGCTAGTAAGAGTGGGAGCGAATTACAAGGTTTCGTATTTCTGTCATATCCTCTATCGCAAACTTGACGCCTTCTCGACCGATTCCGGAATCCTTCACGCCGCCATACGGCATATTATCAACTCTGTAGGACGGAACATCTCCGACTACTACTCCACCGACTTCCATTTTATCCCAGGCCCGTTGAACTTTGTAAAAGTCTCTTGTAAATATTCCTGCGTGAATTCCGAACTTACTATTATTAACTATTTCGATTGCTTCATCCCAGGTTCTAAATTTAGTAAGCAGTGCCATCGGGCCGAATGCTTCTTCGCGAGCAGCATCCGCATCAGCCGCAACATTTTCTAGCAGTGTCGCTTCCAACATATTTTCTTCAAGACTCCCGCCGCAGAGAAGCGCGGCTCCGCCTGCAACCGCGCTGTCTATCCACCCCTTTAATCTCTCGGCTTCTCCAACAGAAATCATTGGTCCTATAAAAGTATCTGGATCTTGAGGATTGCCTGATTTCAGCTTTTTCGTTGCTTCTACCAGCTTGCTTTTGAAGTCATCATAAATCTCTTCATGAACGATAATTCTCTGAACTCCAATGCAACTTTGTCCAGATTGATAAAAAGCGCCAAAGATTATTCTCTCGATCGCGTCATTGATATCCTGGGTGTCCGCATCAACCACAACAGCAGCGTTGCCCCCAAGTTCAAGAACAACTTTTTTCTTCCCGCATTTTGCTTTTAAATCCCAGCCGACTCCGGGTGAGCCAGTGAAGCTAAGAAGTTTTAATCTTTCGTCCACTGTAAAAAGATCAGCGCCATCTCTCGAGCACGGCAGAATTGAGAAGGCCCCTTTTGGCAGGCTGGTCTCTGCCAACACCTCTCCCATAATTATTGCACCGAGTGGCGTTCTTGAAGCCGGTTTCATAACGAATGGGCAGCCAGCCGCTATTGCCGGCGCGACTTTATGTGCTGCTAAATTCAACGGAAAGTTAAAAGGAGAGATGAAAGAACATGGTCCGACCGGCACTCGCTTCCACATTCCTCTGTAGCCCTTTGCTCGCGGCGATATGTCCAGAGTTTGGAGCTCTCCGGGAATTCGTACTGACTCTTCTGCTGCAATTTTGAAGGTATCAATAAGTCGACTGACTTCGCCTTCGCTGTCTTTGATGGGTTTGCCAGCCTCAATACATAGCGCGTAGGCAAGTTCATCCGACCTCTCTCGAAATCTCGCCACACAATGCTCCAGGATTTGTTGCCTCTCAAAAGAGGGCATGTCCTCCATTTCAGGAGCGGCAAGAACAGTAGCAGCTATTCCCTGGTCAATGGCTTTCGCATCCGCTAGCGCCACTCGAGTTGCTGGCTGGTTCGTATACTTATCTGTAACGATCAAGTCATCGTTTGCATAGACTGCCTCATTCGCCAAAAAGTAAGGATATTTCTCTCTTAATACCACTTCGAAGTCTCCTCGCTAAATCTCCGCGCTCAGTTTCTTAATGTTAACATTCAGAATTTCGTCATTCTCTGAATAATCTACTGGACAATCGATCAAATGAACCCCAGGAGTGTCCAGAGAGTGTTTTAAAATGTCCGATAACGAATCTGAGCTCTCAACTCTGTGACCAAATGCCCCGTAGCTCTCTGCATATTTCACGAAATCAGGGTTTCCATATTCAAGTCCCCAGTCCTTGAGTCCCATGTTCGCTTGTTTCCATCGAATCATTCCGTATGCGCTATCATTCAAAATTAAGACGGTAAGATTCAACTTAAGCCTAACTGCCGTCTCTAGCTCTTGGGAGTTCATCATAAACCCGCCGTCACCGCAGATCGCCATAATTTTCTTGTCTGGATGGACTAAGTTCGCTGCCATGGCCGATGGCAGGCCCGCACCCATGGTGGCTAACGCATTATCTAGCAACACGGTGTTTGGTAGATAGGCCGGGTAATTTCGAGCGAACCAGATTTTGTAGACGCCGTTATCCAGACATATAATCCCATCATCAGGCATCGCGTTACGCACTTCTTTCACTAGTCTTTGGGGGTAGATTGGAAACCGAGGGTCATCCTCTCCTTCACTAAGATTTTCATTTTGTTTAGTTTTAACAAACGCCATTCTGGAGAAATCCCAATGGCTTTGTTTAGAAAGTTTTTCCTTGATTTGCCAAAGCGCATTTCCAATGTCTCCAACTACTTCAATCTGGGGGAAATAGACAGGGTCTACCTCGGCGCGATTAAAGGATACGTGTATAACAGTTGGCCCTCCGTCCTTCATGAAAAAAGGAGGTTTCTCAATGACGTCATGGCCGACATTTATTATGAGATCAGAGGCCTCAATCGCTCGATGGACAAAATCTCCAGCGCTTAGCGCTGCGTTACCCATAAAAAGTGGATGTCTCTCGTCGACCACTCCTTTCCCGAGTTGAGTCGTCACAAAGGGAATCCCAAAGTCTTCGACTAGGGCAGTTAGCATGTTACCAGTCACTTTTCTATTTGCGCCGGCTCCGACAACTAAAAGGGGGGCGGTTGCAGCTTCGATACTCTCCACAGCCGACCATATTGCTTTTTCCTCTGCGACGGCTCTTCTTGCCGGCTGAGGGATCATCGGCTTCTCATCTGTCTGCTCATCCGCGATGTCTTCCGGCAACTCTAAGTGCACGGCACCTGGTTTTTCGTCTTCAGCTAATCTAAATGCCTCTCTGGTTTTGCTGGGAATATTATCGCTGGCGACGATCTGATGTGTATACTTTGTGATTGGTCCCATCATGTCGACAACGTCAAGAATTTGAAATCGGCCTTGCTTTGATTTTTTCACTGGCTTTTGGCCCGTGATCATCATCATCGGCATCCCGCCAAGTTGAGCGTACGCGGCGGATGTTACAAAATTTGTTGCTCCTGGCCCGAGAGTGGACAAGCAAACACCGGTTTTACCTGTGAATCTGCCATAGGTGGCCGCCATAAAACCAGCGGCCTGCTCATGTCGAGTCAAGATCAGTTTTATCTTTTCTGAACGAGATAAGCTGTCAAGAAAGTCTAAATTCTCTTCGCCAGGAATTCCGAAGACATATTCAACTCCTTCTGCTTCCAATGTTTCAATAAATAGATCAGATGCTTTTGCCATATTCCGTTCACTCCCGTTAACAATCCGAACTTTGATACTAAACGGAGTTAGACAACGTTGCGAATAATTTTTCGCAGTCGGTGTCAACTTGGCGAAATTTTTTTTCAATGGTGTTTTCGGGCGTAAAAAAATGTTTTTGGGACTATAAAATGATCTGTTAGAGTGCTTCTGAGGGGCGTTAAGAACTGTGTTAAAGAATAATCGATATTTTTTAGGAGAGAGATTATGAGATTAAAATTAGCGGTTTTGGCTCTAGCGGGCATTTTCTTGTCTGCCTGTGATAACGCTGTTGACTTGGATGAGGCTTCGGTTGAGGCAGAGGTCGAGCCTACCCCCGTTGCCTATTATGAGTATCTTTGGTGCAAGAGAGGCGAGAATTGGACGATGGAATCGGCCCAGAGTTTTGTCGCCGACTGGAATGCGGAGCTCGACGGCATGGCAAACACTCTTGACAGTGCATTCGTGTATGTGCCGAAGGATGTAGAAAACCAAAATTTCGATACGGTTTGGGTTCTTCGATTTCCTGATAAAGCGGCTATGGAAAAAGGTTGGTCAACGTATCAAGAATCTGGGGCTGATGATCGGTTGCAAACCATGCACCCTGCAGTGATCGAATGCGGAAATGAGGTAAGTAAGAATCGGTTTGGTTTCGATATGTATTCCGGTCTAAATGCACCAGATGGATTTGCCGATGAGGAGCCTTATCTTGTCCAGGGCCAGTTTTGTAATTTCAATGAAGGAAAGGGTCCGGAGGATCTAACCCGAGTCATTCGCGATCACTTTGTGCCAGCGATAGAGGAAGGAAGAGCAGATGGAAGCTATCCTAGTTACTGGTTCATGGTGGGTGCTCCCGATTTTGACCGTGAGAACCGCGCTGACTTTATCTGGATGGATTACTTCGCAAATTCTGACGCAATGGAAAAAGAAACCGGTATTTATTTCGGTAGTGATTTAGGTGCTTCGATACAAGCCATGTTCGACGAGGTTTCAGAATGCACTGATCAGAACCAGTCCGATGGCTTCTTTTTGCGAAGACCTGAGTCGACGTAACTCAGTTAAAGCCGGGCAGATGGAGTCTGTATTTTTTCGCAAACTCTCCCTTAGCGGCTGAATAGGGATTAAAAAAGGAGAAAAAAATGTTAAGACTATTGATTATAATTTTTGGCGGGTTCCTGATTTCCGCATGCAATAAGTCTGGTGATACTGAGGTGGCCGCCGAGTCGGCGGCGGTGGAAGCCGCGAACCCGGAGCCGGTCGCTTATTACGAATACCTATGGTGTAAGCAGGGCGAAAACTGGAGCCAAGATACATCTGCTGGCTATATTGCTGATTGGAATAAAGAAATAGATACGATGTCTGACAACTTGGACGGAGCCGCGGCTTATGTGCCCAAAGGTTGGACGGATGAACGTTACGACGGCCTCTGGGTTCTGAGGTGGGCTGACAAAGAAGCCAGTGATAGAGGTTGGGCCGAGTATGCGGCATCAGGAGCGCAGGAGCGGCTAGAGGAGAAATACCCTGACAGATTAGATTGTGGCAACACCCCGGGAACCGATCGTTTTGGCTTCGAAATGTACGCCCCAATGGAAACTCCGGATGGTTTTGCGAGCGATTCTAACTACTTCCTTAGAAACCAGTTTTGTAACTTCAAAGAAGGGAAGTCAGTAGACGATCTTCGTCCGGTGGTTAGGGATCAGTTTGTTCCAAGCATTCAGGCAGGGAAGGCAGAGGGCTTATATGAATCCTTTTGGTTTATGCTAGGCGTGCCCGACTACGAGGGAGAGGATGTCCGAGATTTCAACTGGATCGAGTTCACTGAAACTGAGGAAGAGTCAGCGACAAACGAATCTGTATTTCAAGGTTCAGATGAAGGGCAGAAGATCGTAGAAAATTTCTATGATGTGGTCGACTGCACTGAATTTCAGGGCTGGGATGGCCGCATTCTGAGGCGTCCATCATCTCTCTAGAACAATCTCACAAGTAAAAAAAAGGCGAGTAGATCTCGCCTTTTTTTTGTTGTTCTTTGATTATAAATGCTTAAGATGATGCCGCGTCGGGCTTTTAACAGGGAGAAACAAACATGACTTTAAGGCTAGCAGCAATATTTTTTGTGGGATTGTTTATGTCCGCTTGTGACGACAGAAATCAGTCTGCAGAGATTGGAGGTGGTTTAGATGATAAAACTCTGCAGGCGGCAACAACACCAGCGGCTTACTATGAGTATTTGTGGTGTAAGCGCGGGGATAATTGGACTCAAGAGACTTCGATGAAATTCGTGGCAGACTGGAACGCAGAAATAGAAAAACTCGAAAATATTGTCCAGGGCGCTTTTGGTTATCAGCCCAGAGGAGAGACAGATGATCGCTTCGACGGTCTATGGGCGCTTCGCTGGGCTGATAAAGAGACCATGACGGCGGGATGGGACGAATATGAAAAGGCTGGGATAAATGATCGCCTTCAAGAGAAATATCCAGATCACTTGACCTGCGGCAACACGGCTGGCCAGGATCGCCACGGCTTTGTAACCTATCAGCCGCTTGAAGCTCCCGAGGGTTTTGCGAGCGAATTGCCCTATTACCTTGAAAACAACTTTTGCGGCTACAAAGAGGGTAGGTCGATAGACGACTTTCGGCCTTTCATGTTAGAGCAATTTATTCCTTACATCCAAGCGAGTAAGGCCCAAGGTATGTATAAGGGTTACTGGTTTCTGGTGGGGGTTCCAGATGGCGTTTCGCCCGAACCCGGAGACTTCAACTGGATTCACTTTAGCACAAGCGCTGAAGAGTCTGCCCGAGACAATATGATCTTTGAAAACTCAAAAGGAGGGCAGGAGCTGCAAGCTAAGATGCTTGAGATTCTAGATTGCTCTGAACCCAGAAGGTGGGATGGCTACGTTATTCGCTAGTGTTTAATCTCCAGCTGTTC
>CAJXCK010000032.1 GCA_913051785.1 uncultured Gammaproteobacteria bacterium | reverse complement strand
AGTTGATGCGATATTAATGTTATCTGTTTAGGTCTTAATAGCAATTGCTTTTATCAATTATTCTTTGGAGCTCGAGATGGGTCTAGAATCTAGAGAATTTGGCAGTTTTGGTCAGGTTAGCAGTCTCACTCTCGGTGGAGGAGGCATTGGACAGGTTTGGGGTTCTACTACCAGAGAAGAGGCCATCGCTACTGTAAAACTGGCGGTAGATGAAGGAATTAACCACTTTGACCTCGCGCCAATGTATGGTCGGGGTGAGGCTGAGAGAGTCATCGGTCTTGCCTTTTCCGGAAGGGACCTATCGGGTATTAAATTTACAACGAAGTGTTTGCTGGGGAATGTCCCGGCCAAAGACGTTTATGATTCTTTAAATTACTCATTGACCCGTTCCCTAGACCTAATGAATCTAGAAAAAATCGATCTATTTTTACTACACTCTCAACTGGTAGAGGAAGAATTCCTTTTGGTCTCGAAGGTTAAGAATGCGCAGCGCTTTATGTTGCCTCTAAATCTTTTTTTTGAGTCTGTTATTCCCGCGTTTGAACGTTTGCAATCCGAAGGAAAAATTGGCGGCTGGGGTTTTGGCTTGGGGCAACCGCAGGCGCTTGATCGAGCGATGAGACATAGTGTCAAACCATCAGCAGTTCAGTGTGTTATTAATCCGTTGAATTCTGCGGGTGGAATGGCGGGATTCTTGCCAGGATTTAACCCTAATCAGGTCCTTGAAATTTGTCTGAAACACAATGTTTCTGTCCTCGGGATACGAGCCCTGCAAGCCGGCGCACTTACCTCAGGCTTTGATAGAGATTTACCTCAAGATGATCCAGACAAAAATGATTTCGATCGAGCTAGAGGTTTTCGAAGGCTCGCAAAAGATTTAGGTGAAAGTCCAGCAGCCTTGTCCTATCGATATGCGTTATCAATTTCGGGTGTGAGCTCAATTATACTGGGAGTAAAGAATCGGGCGGAGCTGGCTGAAGCCCTGGAAGCCGCTTCGAAACCGCGGCTCGCTTCCGAGGAAATGGATAGGATAACCCAATCTTTCACAGCGCTTGTTTGAAAGCGATTTACCCGCTTTTATGCTAGCGTTTGAAGATCAGCTTATTGGTTACTCATTAGAACTATCAGAAGTAGCGGCCTGTTCGAAGAAATAAATAATTGAAACTGTTAACTTTGATTTAGGAAATATGTTGGAGGTTGAGAATGATTAATCTTGAGAGAAAAGGTGATGTTTTTACTATGACTCTAGACTCAGAAGAGAATCGATGGAACACGTCTTTCGTTCGGGAACTTAATGAGATTTTAGACGATGTAGTAAACTCGACTGGTCCTGCGGCTCTCGTTACTGCCTCGGCCAGCGAAAAGTTTTTCTCAAACGGATTAGATCTAGGATGGATACAGAATCCCCAAGATTTTCCTGCTGCAGGAGATCGGGAAGTTTTTGCTTCTGAGTTTATGCACTTAATGGCTCGCTTAATTACGCTGCCAATGCCCAGTATTTGCGCAGTAAATGGCCATGCCTTTGGGGCGGGTTTTATGGCGGCTATGTGCCATGATGTTCGGCTCATGAGACAAGATAGGGGATTTATGTGCGCAAACGAACTAGAGATAGGTATGACGATTCCAACTCCAGAATTGGCTTTGTTTCGGCACAAAATGCCTCGGCACGTATTTCACAAGACGGTGCAATTAGCTCATCGATGGTCAGGTCCGGATGCACTGCAGGCAGGCCTTGTTGACGGTGTATCTTCTTTGGATGGTTTACTTGAGCTCGCCCAAAAAAGAGCGGCTGAGTTAGCACCCCTTGGCGCCAATAGACGAAACTTTGGCGATCAAAAAGAACGTTTATATGGGGAAAATGCAGCAATCAACGAGGTGCACGGTCCCGCCCATATGCTTCGAAACGCGCATCTGTATGGCCATTAAAAACAGAGGTAGTTCTAAACTTAGAGAGTTATTTGAAGCAACTTTCAAGCAACGAGACCGAGACCTTTAGTTACTGAGATGAAGTTTTAGATATCTAGGGTGTCTTTAGATTGGTTTTTTCTAGCAGCGTTGCGACTTGCAGAGCGTCGCCGTAGTCAAGGGCGGGCGCCATCATTTTGTTGCCCGGATAATAGGCTAGAGGGTTAGAAAGAAAAGCGGCCAAGGTTGCTACATTCCAAAAAATCTGAGTACTTCGATCGTTGAAAGCTCTAGAGTAACTGTATTCTGGATCAGAGCCAGACTTTCTCCCGATAACTCCATAAAGGTTTGGTCCGATTTTATCTTCGTCGGTTATAGAATTGTTGTGACAGCTCGAGCACTGCTGTCTAAAGATCATTTTCGCTTTAGGTTCATCATACGGAGCGTACAAAGCCTTGATCGTTTCCTCGCTCTGCATTACTCCGTGCTCTTCTAAAATATCTGCTATTTTTAAATTCGATGCCATTGGCACCGCTTTTGCCACTCTGTCAAGTTGATTAGCATCCGGTTTCCCTGGGCGTAGACGAATTATTTTTCCTTTCGATGAGTCGGTTAAGGCATATATGAGACCGTCTGGCCCTACCTCAATAGAACGGATTCGTTCGTTAAGGTCGTTAATTAATCTCTCCTGCTCGATGACTTCATTATTTTGGATCTTCAATCGAATAATTGATTGGTCTCCCATTGCTCCCACAAAAAAATCTCCCTGCCAATTCGGGAACGCGTTTCCGTTATACAAAGCCAAGCCAAAAGGAGATATTGATGGGCTCCAAACATTAATTGGATCATCAAATTCTGAGGCGCTTTGTTTAGTCGATATTTGATCACCCGAATAGTAGAAGCCCCAGGTCACGATGGGCCACCCATAATTTCGTCCAGGAACAATTAGATTGAGTTCATCTCCTCCCTGAGGGCCCATGTCCATTGCCCAAACTCTATTCTTTTCATCAACTACCATTCCACCAACCGACCTTAGACCAACCGCCCATAGTTCTGGTCTTGCATTGTTTGTGTTTTGATATGGGTTGTCGTTTGGAATGCTCCCGTCACGATTTAATCTCAGCATTTTTCCTATATTCCCATCGAGTCGCTGAACCATACCGCTCCCGGGGTTTCCACTTGAGCCGACTGCTACGAGCATAGATTTGTCTAGCAGAAACTTAATTCGGGTAATGTTCGGCCCCCCTGTGGGAGCTGGTGGGGAAGTTCTGAAGATTTCTCGCCCGTCTACAAGTTTGTTCTCACTGAGCTTTGCTTTGTAAACAATGCCTGTTCTAGCTGATGCGGTCCCCGTCGTGTAAGTAAGATAGATTTGGGAGTTCGAATTGAAGTCAGGATCAATTTTGATATCGAGTAAGCCGTCAAATGGACTCGCGGTTAGAACCTCGGGGACCCCTTGTAACTCTGAAATCTCTCCATCTACTGAGATCAGTTTAATTTTGCCCAATCTCTCAGTTACCAGTAAGGAGCTATTGGGCAGCCAAGCCATTCCCCAGGGAAACTCAAGTCCTTGCGCATATTCTTCGACCCAGAAATTCTGATTGAACGAGCCTCTAATTTCTTGGCCCTGTTTTTCGGAAGAACATCCCGAGATGAACGGAAACAATAGGGACGAAAAGACCATTACCATGTTTTTCATAACTATTTATCGCCTACAGTTTAAGTCTTTTCAGTTTTGCGAAGCAAAATTCCGTTGTGCCACGAATACCCTTATTAACTAAAGTGGGTCCAAACCCATCCTTCCCAAAATTCTGATTTTAAAACTCGCTTCCAATTGGATGTTCACTCGTTGACCGAGTAAAGCATAGAGCACAAGAAATTTCTAACAGAAGCTGATTTCATTGCATAAAGAGTTGAAGAGATGCCTCCATGTTAAATAGCGACTTGACCTCGTTTTTTTTAATTTAAAGCCTCTGATGGAGCGCCCTGTTAGCAGTGTCCTTGGCAAGCTGCACTGGAAATATAACATGCTGGATGTTTTGTTGTGATAGCGCGGCCCCCTCAATTTTTTTTAGAGGGTTCTAAAGTACGGTAAAATAATGCATTACGTTTTGGGCAAAAGAACTTCATTTAGCATACCCAAATAACTTGTAGGGAAAGAAACGTCGTCATAGTAGCCTTTCTCTTTCAATATTTGATGTAACTGCGGCAGGTTGTAGATGGGCACTGAGGCCATAATGTGATGTTCCATGTGGTAGCTCACCCCCAGAGGACAAAAAATGAGTTGGTCAAACCAGTTCGCAGGGATGGTGCGCGTATTTTTTCGCGGATCCCTATCGTATAGGTTTGGCACGGCAGCATGCTCCGCAACCTGCCGTAAACGGCTGAATAGTTTGCTCGTGGTCAACTCGGCTATCCACCAGACCGCGTACAACCACCAAAACCCAACGTATGTGAAAAAGCAAATCGCGATCGTGTGCACCACTAGCCCGCGGACTAAAGAACTGCGCTTTTCAGATTTTTGCGCAAACAATGTGAGCAGAGACTTGACTAGGCCTCGGGTTTGACGCCAGCCGGTTCTTCCTGTGATATCGCGCAGAAGCTTTCGCCGCAGGCGCTGAGTTGAGATAGGGTAGTCACGATAATTGACTAGATCGGGATCCTGATTCGTCCCTGCCATGCGATGATGCTTGATATGTGCCGCACTATAAGCCTGCATATTGTTGAAAGTGGGAGCCGCTGCCAGCCATTCTCCGATCATTTTGTTTAGCCGCCGACTTTCAAACAGTGTCCCGTGACCGCATTCATGAACCAGCACACCGAAGCCGAGCTGCCGTGTCCCAAGCAAAATAATGCCTAAGACTATCGTGATAGCGTTGGTCCAAAGGACCATGACTGAGAAGGCGCATGCGGTGAGCGCGTAGTTAAGTGCGACTAACGCACTAGCTTTTAAGTTGCTTCGACATTGAATCAAAGCAAGTTCTTGCTCGTTTAGCAGGGTTCTTACTTCCATCGTTTGTTGTTTTTCACCTTCCAATAACTAGCTGAGCAACAACCTTCGTTTTAGAGTACTCGTCTAGCTCTATCTAATTTTTAATATAAAAAGACATTGGCGGAGAGAGAGGGATTCGAACCCTCGATGGGCTATTAACCCATACACGCTTTCCAAGCGTGCTCCTTAAACCACTCGGACACCTCTCCAATGCGTCTAAACGAATATGATAACTTATCGAATCTTGAAGGGGTAAGCCAAAACGTAATAATCACGAATTTTGTTTGCTTTCTTTTTCTGGATTGATTGAAATCTGAGATAGAAATAAAACTGAGGTAAACATGAATTTTCGAATAGAACAGGAAATTGCTATTTTTGAGTTCGACGATGGGAAAGCAAATGCTCTAGGGCACGAATTAATAGAGCAGTTCTTTTTTGCTTTAGCCGAAGCTGAATCGGAAGCCAAGGGGCTTTTGATTGCAGGAAGGCAAGGCGTTTTTTCAGCAGGATTTGATCTTAAAGAGATTAAGAAAGGTGGAAGTGCAGCCGCAGAACTTGTCAAAAAGGGTGCCAAACTGTTTCATCGGATGTTCGATTTTCCGAAACCGCTCGTGGCTTGTTGTGCGGGCCACGCAGTGGCGGCGGGAGCTTTTCTTCTTTTATCTTGTGACTATCGTATTGGCTCTACAGGGCCTTTTAAGTATGGTCTAAATGAGACAGCTATTGGTATGGCTCCACTGCCAATTTTTGGGAATGAATTGGCTTTGAAGCGTCTTTCTCCTCGTTTTTTGAGCAGAGCCGTTATTCAGTCTGAAATGTTCTCTCCCGAGGATGCTTTTGAGGCAGGTTTTTTAGATCAAATCGCAGAGCCAAATGATCTGTTCGAATCCGCAAAATCAAAAACCTTAGAGCTTGCTTCTTTGCCCGCTGTCGCGTACGGCAAAATGAAAAGAGACATAAGAGCATCTTCTTTAGAGCGTATGAATATTATCTAGCGAGTTTGATTTTCGCTCGAGTTAGAATAAAGCCTTGGGTGAAAAAAAAGAGCGGAGGTTTATATTAAAAGTAATGATTTTGTGGAGATTACTCAAAGACGATACGAGTACGCTATGGGAATCGATACCCGAGATTTTGGTCTACTCAGATCAGTTTTTACTGAAAATATTGTTATGAATTTCGAAGACTATAACGGACTGCCTGCGGCGAAAGTAAAGGCCGACGATTGGGT
Organism: uncultured Gammaproteobacteria bacterium; assembly: GCA_913051785.1. Lineage (GTDB taxonomy): Bacteria > Pseudomonadota > Gammaproteobacteria > Pseudomonadales > Azotimanducaceae > UBA4421. The sequence goes on along the minus strand of CAJXCK010000032.1, from coordinate 16,729 downwards.
AGAAAGTTGCAAACCGCTATTTTTGGGACTCGATTCAACGCAACATGTGATGAGCAACCCTATAGTAACTGTTCAGGGTGACACAGCCTCTTGTAAGATGCAGATGCAGGCGTTGCACTTTTACAAAAAAAGGCGTCAGGAAGAGTTCTCGATTGGCGGTTATTATGAAGATAAGCTTTTTTACAACGGTTCAAAGTGGCTTATCAGCGCGGTCACCCTGAATATTTTTTGGACCCGAGGCATCCGGGATATAATGGTCGCCGCGACAAAAAAGGGGCAAACTATTCTGGATGATAAAAGCTAGGTTAGCGCGTCTTTGAGGGCTGCTAGAAAGCTTTGGTTAAGCCTTCGACTTACCTTTGCGGCTGGAGCAAAACCCTCCCCCGCGTGATACATACCAGGAAAAACTGACATCTCGCACGGAATCCCGTCTTCGATTAGTTTTTGTCCAAAACCAATATCCTCGTCTCTGAACAGATCTTCAGAGCCTACTGATATATAGGTTGGTGGGAGTCCTTTTAAGGATTCTGCTCGGCTTGGAGCCGCATATTCGGAAGCCGCTTCGGCCGGCGTTCCGTTAAGGTACATCTCCCAGGCATTGAATGAGGTCGATCTTTTCCAAACAGGGTGATTGGTGATGTTTCCAGAAGGGGTGGCGTGCAAATTATCTAACATTGGATAGAGTAAGACCTGAAAACATAAAGGTATATTTCTGCCATCTCTGTTCATAAGCGATACGCCTGCAGCCATACCCGCTCCGGCGCTCGCACCGCCTATTGCTATCTTGCCAGCTTGGGTACCCAGAGAATCTGCGTTGTCAAAGACCCATTCGAGTGCGGCCATACAATCTTCCGCTCCCGCGGGGAAGGGGTGTTCGGGTGCAAGCCTATATTCCACCGAAACCACCGTGCAGTCACAAAAATCGGCTATGACTTTTGCCCTTTCATCGTAAGCGCTCCCAAAAATATAACCTCCACCATGGATCCAAAGAACCACTGGCTGGCTTGGTTTGCTTGACTTCCTAAATATAAAAATAGGGATTTCTCTGTCCGCTTTTACTATTTTTAATTCTTCCTCCTTGACCGCTAACGAAGAGGGTAAGGGTGCTCGTTCTAACAATAGCGCCCGTATTTTTTCTATATTTCCCCTGTCAATCTCTAGTGCAGGGAAGTCGTCGAGAGCAGGCAAAAGCTCTTTATCTATCTTTGCGTAATCTAATTCCATCCAATTCCCCTCGAGATTTTTCTCGATTTCGCGTAGGCGTTTGTTATCTGTCCAATTATTTCGGGAAGTACAGCGAATCCCCTATTTCACTGGTTTCAGTTTCGGTCTGCCCTGGCTCTTTGGTGCTTCCTCACTATCAAGCCAAAGATTCAACGTGTCGTGGAAATGCCTAATTTTTGATTCTTGATAACTAGCAAAAATCGTCTCGCCCTTCGGGTGAGAATGAAGTCCCTTTTGCACCATTCGATGATTAACATAGTCCTGATTGAAGATCTTAGCTAAGTTGCTGCCTATATCAGTGGCGAGAGTGTAATCATCATCGATGTCTAAGAAAGTGCATTTCGCTGGCTCTGGCATCGGAGCTCCGTCAGGTAACGGAATCAGATACATCACCTCGTGAAGCGATTGCTCAGGGTTGTCTCCATCAGGTTTAAATCTATAAAAAATAGGGTTGAAATCAGCCCATGGACTAATATTGGGGAATAAGGAGTAATAGATAGCATCATTTAGGTCCGCATCACTTATTTCGTCTACCTTAGAACCAAAATGCTCTCTCATTGCATTTCGTCGATTTTCAGCCGTCGACGATCGATACTCCAATGGATCACTGGGATACACCATTGGGTCGTCTTCTTGTCCCTCCATGATTTTCCCCCCTACCCAACTGCACATTTGAATGTCAGCAGATTTGACATCCCCACTAATGTATTCGGCATGTTCTGTGAACCTGCCCTTTTTCCCGTTTGGGAGCTCTACTTCAACTAGATTTTCCTCAATCCTGCGGTAGGTGTGACCGCTAAGCATATGGGTCATGCTCTGATAAGCTTTCCCATCTGGGTAACACTCCTGAGCATTCTCTTTTAGTTGAGTATGCGGGCTGGGATACCCTGACGCGGACATTGCCCTTGAAAAATTACCCCAGACGTCATATTTAGAATTCACATCAGAAAAGGATCCGAGCAGTTCTGGGTGCGTGGCGACCACATGATAGGATTCCATGAAAGCTTCTTGAGCTACCTTCCAGTTGCAGGGCAGTCTTTTAATTAGGTGCGCTGCCTTGAATCTTCGAGCAAACGGAACCCTGAAGTGACGGCCAAAATCTCCAATGAAGTCAGCCAATGGCTCGCAATTAGGGTCCGGATTGATAAAAAAGAACCCATCCCATTTATCTACCTTGATTTCTGACAAAGAGTATTCCTCCTCTGTAACCGAAGGAAAATCCCAATGACCTGGAATTTCTTTCAATTTTCCATCCAGGTGCCAGCTCCATCCGTGAAACGGGCAGCGGAAAACTTTCAATTCCCTTCTATGGTTATCACACAGAGCTCTTCCTCGGTGAAGGCATGCATTTGGAAATGCTTTAACCTCGTTCTCGGAAATCCTTACGATCAGGTAGCTCAGGCTTGCGATATCGTAAACATGCGTATCCCCTACATTCGGAATATCGCTCTCGTGGCAGGCCATTTGCCAGACCCTTTTCCAGAGCTTCTCAACTTCTTTATCATGTTCAGCCTTTGAAAAGTATCGGTGCGCTGGGACTTTTGTCACGCCAGATGGATAAGGAGAATCCTCTAAATAAACCGAGGGGGGAGGGTTTTTATCACTTCTTAAAATATCATTATACGAGATACCGTTGGATCTGTTGTGTCCAGTCTTTGTCTCAACCATCGTTCTTTTCCGTTTTTTTGGTTTTTTTTGTATTATCGATCTAAGGTTTTTTCAAGGGGCCGTGATTTCAATTAAGAGTATAAGCTAAGATTAATCTGCTCTCCTAATCACTTTAGACTCTTTGCAAACCTTCTCAAATAAGCTTTCTTTGGAATTTGCGTCTACTTCTTCTTAAGGTTAGTCTAATTTAGATTTTTGTACTTGACTACATAAATCCATGGGCTAAATGAAAACAAGAATAATAATAAAAGGAAAAATCATGGATATAAAGTTGCAAGAGCTCCTCGATAAAAAGGCTTGCGAAGAAATTGTTCACAGATATGGCCGAACCCAGGATTGGCTAGATACCCCAGGACAAGACAGTTGCTTTTGGCCGGACGCCGAGATTGATTTTGGTTTTTTCAAAGGCAACGGTGCAGACTGGGTTGAAACTGTAATGGTTCACGAAGCTGAAGCCGAAAGGCGTTGGCACCTTTGTACTAGCGTTCTAATCGAAGTAGATGGAGACAAGGCGACCGGAGAATGCTACGGAATCGCTGTAGGGAGTCAGAGGTCTGAAGACGGATCTTTGACAGATAGTATGTATGGGGGAAGATATTTAGACGAATTTGAACGACGAGACGGAGAGTGGAGAATCTCGAAGCGGACCTACATCCTTGATTGGTCGAAAAAGTTCTCCAACGCGCTTGAAGAAATGACACCAAATGACTTCTCTCTGAACATTTTAAATATAAGTGAGGCTGGACACCCAATGTATCGTCCCCTTTAATTTTATAACAAATATAATAATCCCCGTTTTCAGGGAATAAGTAAGAGGGCAATCTGATGACCGAATTGAAAGATAAGATAGCAATTGTGACAGGAGCCGCGGTTGGATTAGGTAACGCCTACGCCAAGGCCTTGGCAAAAGAAGGGGTCAATCTCGCTGTTTGTGACATTCGTCCTGAAATAAATCAAGTTAGAGATGAGCTAGCCGAAATGGGAGTCGATTGTATAGGATCCGAGGGTGATGTTTCGAATCCTGACTTCGTAAAGCATTTTGTAGACGTGACCAAATCCAAGTTTGGACACATAGATATCCTAATCAATAACGCTGGGGTTTGGGGTGCGAGTGTCGCTGATGATGACATGGAAAAAACACTTGAAGACTACGAGAATATTGTAGGCACAAACCTGAAAGGGGAGTTTTTGTTCGGACGAGCAGTGATACCCGTCATGATAGATCAGGGCACAGGTGGGGATATTATAAATGTAGCAACAGATCATATGGTAACTTGCGGGACTCCGGACTATTACTGCGAAGGCAACTCGGAGTGCCCTCATCAAGATGATCCCCACGGGATCGGAAATGTTGGGGGTGGCCCCCGGCCAACCGGTGGAGGCGATGCAATGGATCTTTACGACGCAAGCAAGTGGGCTCTCAACGGTCTATTGTATGGATGGGCAAAGGCTTTGAAAGGTCATCGAATAAGGGTAAACGCGCTTTGCATGGGCGCGACTGACTCTTACATGCTTCGCTCCTTTCATGACTTTAATCCCTCTGATGAAGAGGTAAGCCAGTGGATGCGAGCAGAAGATAATGCCGAGGTCATGATAGGGATACTGAAAGAGGGCGTTGGTGGAAGGAATGCTCAAAACCATCAATTCTGCATGGGGCGTGAAGTTGCATTGGAATCACCTAGGCCGCAGATTTATGTTCTTGAGGACGATGTCAAAATAGGGGGGCAAAGCCATGTCGGATGATAATGTGGCAATCGTGAGTGGAGCAGCGAGAGGGATGGGTAAAAGCTTTGCGGAGAGGCTCTCGGCCGAAGGTTATAGAGTTGTAGCTTTTGATGTAGATGAAACAGTACTAAAGAACAAAGCTTTTCATGGTCTAGTTGCTGACGTCTCCGAGGTCGACCAAGTCGAAGCAGTGGTCCGAGAGGCAAATAAGCTCGGAGTGATAAAAGTTGTCGTCAACAATGCGGGCACCTGGCGTCGAACGCCCGTTGAGAGTCCTTGGGAACAAGCGATTAGTGATTGGGACTACATAATGGATACTAATTTGAAGGGGGTTCTAATGCTCTCTCGAGCATCCATAGCGCACATGAAAGCGGCCGGAGGCGATATCATTAACGTATCAAGTTATTATGTCTTGCCGGCCAAAAGTGCGGGCACAAACCCTCCGGATACGGATCTCTACAATGCTTCAAAATGGGCATTAAACGGATTCACTGATGCGTGGGCAAAATATCTCGATGAGTATGGGATCAGGGTCAACGGCATGTGCATGGGTGCTGTGGACACACCCATGCTGCGAGGGTTGTATTCTGACAATAAGCTTCCTGATGAAATGGCGGCAGTGGTCATGAACGCGGATGACATTTCGCAGCAGCTGATAGAGATTATTGATAGCGGACGGACAGGAGAAAATTTCGGAGCTTGGGTTGGTGAACAGATCTCTTTGGGAGATCGATTACCGCTCCACAGACGGATTACGGGTTAGACAATTCAAAAGGGAAAATTATGGCTGTATTGGATCAATTTAGACTAGATGGACAAGTTGTGGTCGTGACTGGTGGAGGTCGAGGTATTGGTGAAGCGATAGCGCTTGGAATGGCAGAAGCAGGGGCCGACATTGTGGTAGCGGCAAGACGAACGGCTGAGATTGAAGCCGTTGCGGAGAAAGTCAGGTCGTTGGGAAGAAAATCTCTAGCGGTCACGACTGATATGATGGAGATCGAACAAGTTCAAGCGCTTGCAGACCAGACTAAAAAAGATATGGGTGCTTTGTCTTGTTGGATTAGCAACGCAGGAGGTGCCGATGACCGTGTGCCTCGGACTTTCTTAGAAATGCCTGAGCGGCAGTGGGATTTCCAATTAAATCTCAATCTGAAAGCGGTTTGGACTGGGGCTCAAGCTGCCGGGAACATAATGAAAGACAATGGTGGCGGCACTATCATAAACATCTCTTCTCAAGCAGCGAATAGGGCCTCTCCAAATAATGGGCCCTATGCTGTGGCCAAAAGTGGTGTCAATAATCTTACTCAAACCCTAGCTATCGAGATGGCGCCCTTGGGTATAAGAGTAAACTCTGTCTCTCCAGGACCAATACCCACCGAGGTGTTCCTTGAGTTCACTGGAATGACAGAAGCAGACATCCCTAATATGGGCAAGCAGTTCGGTATTCCACTAGGCAGGATAGGCAAGTCGGAAGATATTGCACCAGCTTGCATTTATCTTGCATCAGAAGCCTCTAGTTGGATGACCGGTCAGGATATCAAAATAAATGGAGGCCTGGGGTGAAAGAAGTGTTTCTCTCCTCGGGAGCCCGATCTGCCCTTGGCGATTTTGGAGGCTCTCTCAAGAACGTTGAATTTACAGAGCTTGCTTCCACCGTAGCAAGAGCGGCTTTAACAAAGTCGGGAATTAACCCAAGCGCGATTGACCATATTGTTTTTACAACAACCTGTCCGACAGATAAGGATTCCCTTTTTTCAGCCAGAGTTGTTGGCATGAAGACTGGTCTGCCCGAATCAGCAGCCGCACTAGATGTGTCGAGGGCATGTGCTTCTGGGCTCCAAGCGATCATTTCAGCCGGACAGCAATTGCAGAGTGGACATAGCAAGCTGGCGCTAGCTGCGGGAGCAGAAATGTTTAGCCGAGCTCCCTACGCCGTGACAACTTCGCGTTGGGGAAACGCGAGAGGTAATCAGGAGCTTGAGGATATTCTTGAGTGGTGCTATCGGTGCCCGTTCAGCCTCGAGTACATGGGAGACACGGCCGAAAATTTGGCTGAAAAGTATCAATATAATAGGGAAGACATGGACCACTACGCCGTCACCAGTCAGTCCCGTGCTTTGGCCGCGATTGAGTCCGGTTTTCTTGCGAAGCAGATTGTTCCCGTTACTGTCACTGAAGGGAAGTCGAAAAAAATTTTTGAAATTGACGAAGCACCGAGAGAAGGAATCACCCTTGAAAGATTGGCAAAATTAAAGCCGGCATTTCAGGAGGGTGGCAAAGTGACCGCTGGGAACTCGTCTGGCGTCACAGATGGAGCGGCTGCTTTAGTAATAGGAGATAAAGAGGGGTTCGCTCAGCAAGGCGTAAGCCCAGAGGCGCGTGTCGTTGATTGGGCTGTCGTAGGGGTTCCTCCTAGCTTAATGGGGCACGGCCCAGTCCCAGCGATAAGAGAAGTACTCGAGCGAACCAAGCTAAAAATTGAAGACATAGATTACTTTGAAATCAACGAGGCTTTCGCTGTGGTTAATCTCCACGCAGAAAAGCAACTCGGTATTCCTAGGGACAAACACAATTTGTACGGGGGCGGAATATCAGTTGGTCATCCGCCTGGGGTCACCGGTCTGCGAATGGCTATGAATGGAATGCAGCACCTCAATGAGACAAAAGGGCGATACGCTATTCTGTCAATGTGCTTAGGGGCTGGCCAGGGGTTGGCAATGCTAATTGAGCGCGTAGCAAATTGATCAACGATCCCATCTTCTTGATCGAAACTAAACGTTCAAGGAACGAGGTTCGAGAACGGATATGAGTTGGAATCCCTTTCATCCAGATATAATGGAAGATCCTAGTTCAGGACATGAATATCTCTTGGACCAGTGCCCTGTTCACTTCTTCAGTTCCCCTGAAATGAGGTTTTATACGCTGTCCAGGTACGATGACGTCTCATCATGTCTAAGAGACACAACCCGATTCTCTAGCCAATACGGCCAAGGCCCCAACTTTTCGGAGCCAGCAGGAATGCTGTGTGACCCTCCGCAACACACACTTTATAGAAAGCTTATTCAGCCTGCTTTTTCGCCTAAAGCTGTCGAGGAACTTCGTCCCAAGGTAATTTCGTTAACAAACGAGCTCGTTGATAAGATTTTGTCTGGGGACAGTACTTTTGATCTGCACGACGAGATCGCATTCCCTTTGCCCGTCACAATTATTGCTGGAATGCTCGGAGTACCTAGTTCTGATCTAGAAAAGTTTAAAAGGTGGTCAGACATCCAAGTGGAAATCATGGGTTCTGGCGATCTAGATAAATATAAAGAAGAGCAAATTGAGTTTCAAAACTACATGTTAAAACATCTTCGAGGAAGAAAGCTTGAGCTAGCTAAAGAGGGGAGGGAAGGAAAGCAAGACCTTCTTAATCTGATTGCTTCCGCTAGAAACGAGCAAGATGAGGCTATTCCAGAGAGCGACGCCTTATCGATGCTAAATCAATTGTTGGTCGGCGGCAATGAGACCACGACCTCGTTGATAACAAATCTTTTTTGGCGCTTATTAGAGAAGCCATCACGTTGGAGAACATTGTTGGAAGATCGTTCTTTGGTCAGATCAGCTGTAGAAGAAAGCCTGCGTTACGATCCTCCTGTTTTGGGTTTGTATCGTAACAGCGCCTCGGATATCGAGATCCATGATGAGACGATTCCTGAAGGCGAGAAAGTCTATGTTTATTATGCTGCTGCCAACAGAGATCCAAGGGTCTTTAACAAACCAAATGAGTTTGATATCTCTCGCAAAGCCAGAAGACACATGTCATTTGGTCTGGGCACTCACTTTTGCGTGGGTGCTCCTACAGCGCGACTTGAGGCTGAAGTGGTTTTGGAAGTTATGTTAGAAAGAATGCCCGATTTAAGGATGCTTAACTCTGGTGAAAGAATCAAACCATTTTTTCTATGGGGAAGAAAACACTTGCCTTGCGCTTGGTGAAAGATCGAGAAGGAACAGCGCTTAACTATTTTGATTATATGGAGTATTTATGAGTTTACATGAGAAATTTAGGCTAGATGGTAAAGTGGCTGTGGTCACCGGCGGTGGACAAGGGATCGGTCGAGGCATTGCGCTTGGTTTTGCAGATTGTGGCGCAGACGTAGTGGTTATAGCGCGTCGACAAACCGACATTGACTCCGTTGCTGAAGAAATTTCGCAACGTGGCGTGCGGGGACTGGCTATATCCGGTGACGTCATGGATTGGGAGTCGATACCAGCTGCGTTGGACCAAGTTGTCGAGGAGTTCGGCGGAATAGATATTATGGTTAATAATGCAGGTGGAAATTTAGACAGGAAAACCTACTCGCTCCCTGAGATCTCGTTAGATAAGTTCGATGAGCAGCTTCACTTGAATATGAAAACCAAATTTTGGGGTTCTCAACAGGCCGCAAAGAGGATGAACGATGAGGGCAGTATCATCAATATCATTTCAATTGCAGCCCATAGACCTTCCCCGGGTTTCGGGGTTTACTCTGCAGCGAACATGGGGATGATCAGCATGACAAGAACGCTAGCACTTGAGTTGGCACCCAGGAAAATAACCGTAAATTGCATTGCACCAGGTGTCGTTGTTACCGAAATGCTAAGGGAGACAATGAACGTTAGCGACGAACAAGCAAAACAGATGTTCGATCAAGTAATTCCCTTAGGAAGAACTGGAACGCCAGAGGATTGCGCAGCTGCCGCACTGCTTTTTGCGTCTCCCGCAGGAAGATGGATCACCGGGCAATTTATCGATGTCGCTGGCGGCCAACCAACTTAAGGTCAGTGTTTTTTGCTGAAATCGTCATTGGTTTTCTTGCTTGTAATTCTCAATATTCTCCATTGTTCGACCGCCCGCGGTGGTTTCTAAAGAGCGGCGCTGTCTTCTTCTGAGGTGCTTGTCCTGAATTTCCGGTGCAGTATATCCGTCGTCATCGGAACTGATGTTCGTGCCAGGAGGGACAACCTCATCAATGGCGTCAAGCGTTTCGTCGTCGAGGTCGACATCTGAGCAATCTAGCAATCCCTTGAGTTGATCGAAGGTTCTGGGACCGATGATCACTGAGGTGACAGCTGGATGATTTGCGGCAAAGGCCAATGCCATTCCCATCAGAGAGATCCCAGATTTTTCTGCGATTTTCTGAAGTTCTTCCACCAGCCGAAGCTTCTCTTTGTTTTCCGGTCGATCCATCTCGAAGAGATGAGGTTGGAGGTTCTGACGATGCGTCCCCGTAGGGGTTTTTCCTTGACGCCATTTCCCTGTTAGCCATCCCTGAGCGAGAGGACTCCAAACCAATCCGCCAATTCCATATTTCTGACAAACAGGAAAGACATTTGATTCGACTTTTCTGGCGAAAATTGAGTAGGGTGCCTGCTCAGTCCAAAAGCGCTCTCTCATGCGCTTTTCGCTGCACCATTGCGCTTCTACGATTTGTTCTGCTGGGAAAGTCGATGTTCCAATCATTCTGATCTTCCCCTGTCTGACAAGGTCGGAGAGGGCGCCAAGTGTTTCGTCGATATCGGTGCTAACGTCGGGTCGATGCGCCTGATAAAGGTCGATATATTCTGTATCCAATCTGCGCAGGCTATTTTCCACTTCTTCAATAATCCATCGCCGAGAATTGCCTTTGTGGTTAGGGTTCTGATCCATCGGCAAAGAAAATTTTGTAGCTAAAATTACGTCTTGTCTTTTCCCTTTGAGTGCTTTTCCTAAGATCGTCTCCGATTCACCGTGCGAATATACGTCAGAGGTGTCAAAATAATTGATTCCCTCAGCAAGCGCATGATCGACCATTTTTTTACATTCTTTTTCGTCGTTATTACCGAAATAGCCAAACATTCCCGCACCAAAACAAAATCTGCTGACGCTAACTCCTGTTCTACCAAGCGGCCTAAATTCCATTTACTTCTCCAGTTTTAGTGCTCCAGCGGGGCATACCTGAACAGCTTCTTCGGCATGCCTCAATAAATCTTGATCTAACCGATTTTCGATTACTTCTGGATAGCCATCGTCATCCATCCTGAAAAGTTCCGGGTGGTTGTAGTAGCACTCGCCCGACATAAAACACTTTTCTTTATCCACGAGGACCTTCATTTATCGAATTCCATGATAAGTTCCTCGGGCGATCGAAACCCTCCCGAATCTATCGAAGGAGAGCTTATTCCCGGGTGGACCATGTTTTTTGGCCTCGGTTTTTTGACTCTTGCAGCTAACTTGCTGCACGCAATTGCGGACTCTTGCCGAGCCATTGCGTATCCCATGCAAAAATGTTGACCTATACCAAAACCTAGGTGGCCATTTTTCCCATCTTTGTAACGGCCCGAACGATTCTCGCGACCCATGTGCAGGTCATCTCTCAATATATCAAAGGTATCTGGGTTCTTGAATGCTCTCTCGTCCCTATTGCCTGCTCCAAGATACAGTATTACCCCAGCGCGTTCAGGTATTACATCGTTATAGAGAGGAATCTCTCGTGTCGTATACCTAAATTGTGCGTGCACCACAGGATCAAATCTCATCATTTCAGCGAAAACGTTTTCCCAAATGTCCGGGTTACTGAGTGCTAATTCCATCTGATCGGGCCGGGTGTACATAAGGTGGTACCACATATTTGCGATTGCTTTTTCCGTTGTGTCTCCGCCTGCTGCGAGCAGCAGAGCCACAAATCCCTTGACCTCATCAGAGCTCATTCTGCTGCCAGCAATCTCTGCTGTGCAAATTCTGGAGAGTAGGTCTTCGCCTGGGTCAACGCTGCGTTTTTTTATCAAAGGATCGATATAGTCCCACATCTCGTTTCGTGCATTTAATCCTCGCATAAGATGCTCACCACCGAACCCTAATCCTGCTATTAGGTCCTGGTACCAGGTTACGAAAGTGTCCTCATCTTCTCTTGGCAGCCCCAGCATATTAGAAATAACTCTTATGGGAACCTGGCTAGCGAATTGGGATATTATTTCAACCTCTCCCGAGTCGATAAATCGGTCTATCACTTCTTCTGAAATTTGATGAATCATCGGAATAAAATCTTGAAGTTTCTGCCCGACGAATTGACCTGCAACTATGTTTCGAAGGCGCCGATGCTCATCGCTGTTCCCGTATTCCAAGATATTTGGTCCGAAAACGTGCCTGGAACCAAAGTCATAAGGGCCATCGGCTTTGTACATCGCGCGATCGTAGCTGCCGTTGTCCTGAAAGGCGCCGTCGACGTCCCAATATCGGGAGAGAATCCATCTGTTGTGGAATCGGTCGTGGTAGATAGGATGGTGATCGCGTAACTGCTTGTATATTGGGAAGGGATCTTTCTGAAACTCTTTTGAATCAAAAATTCTTGGATCTATTTCAGGTCCAAGTTCGACTGTTTCCTCGGACATAAATTACTCCTTTTTTTCTATCCGGCTTGAAGACTAACTGGCAACTTCCAGCAGGTGTGCATCTCGCCGACGGTTAAGCAAGACAAATAAACAGTTTCGTCTTTTTCCAGTTGGATACCTCTCGTGGATTCGATGAGTATTTGACTCGCGGACACAGAAGCATCACGAATAATAGCGTACATTGATCTCGGCCTATCTTCTGGCACTGCAGGATGAATTGATGGTCTTCCTAGCGCAAAGGCGATACCTGAAGCCAAACCATCGGCGCGGTATTGCCCCCTAGGTTCTCTTTGGCACATATCTCGTCGATCCACAGTAAATTCTTCTGGATTATCAAAGATTCGGGGGTCTCTATTGGCGGCGCCTGCACTACAAATTAGTCTGGCGCCTTCTGGAATTAACCTTCCAAACCTTTCTATTTCTCGCAGCGCAAATCTTTCAGCCGATAAAACGGGTGGGGAGTGTCTCAAAGTCTCTAGGTATGCAAGCTTTAGCATCCTTTTACTAGATCTGGCCTTTTCAAATTTGTCCGGACTCGTAAGCATATTAAACCAGAGATTTGATAGCGCTCCGTGCATAGTTTCATGATCCGTATTTAGCAACGTGGCGACTACATCTTTCCCCTTTGCTCCTAGTGCTACCATTGCCGAAAGACAGTTTTCCATATCCTTATGCTCGCCGGAGCGGATCTTGCCAGCAAAAAAGTCGAGCAGCTCTTGGGCCGCGTTCTTTCCGTCCATCTGCAGCCTTGGATCCCACGACGTCCCTCTTTGCATTCGCCAATATCGGTGCCCAAATTGAGAGCTTTCCTCGTCGCTCACGCCATATTGTTCAGCAAGAATTTTTAGTGGTAAGACGGCCGCAAAATCGGTAGCCAAATCCACAGTTCTATTCGTGAGTAATTCTTCTATTAACTTACTCGTGATTCTTGAGGTGTCCTCGTCAAAACTTTTTTCTTGCGCAAAGAGCACTGGCAACTCACTTCCCATGTCTTTGCCAAGTCCCTCTGCTCTGAGAAAATGATTTTTGGATCTGGTTTCAAAATTGGCATCGTCGGAAAAAATTGAAGTTACGTCATTGTATCTGGTTATCCAATAACAGTTTGAAAGCCAATCTCTGTAACACGGATAGTTTTCTCTTAATATCTCCAATGAAGGGTAGGGGTCGAACCTAAAGCTATCAGAGATTAATTGTGACGGTTTTATCTTTTCTGTGCTTTCACCGACTCTTTCTCGCTGATAAACCTCGTAGGTTCGATAACCAGAGCCTTCAGAATCATAATTTGATTTCCTTAAAACAACTCCGTTCTTCCCTACTATTTTTGTAGGATCTTTCGCCTCTTTTACTTTCAATTTTTTTCCCTTACAAATCAAACTCTAGCCAAAGGTCTCTGACGGAAATAATTCCCATCGGCGCTGGCTTTTTACCGTCAATGTCTTTTGGCATAAGATCTTCCCGGATTTTCGGGTTTTTCATACGTTTGGACATGATTTTTGAGCCCACTACTGCTTCTTGGTGAGATATCCAAGCTCCTGGACAAAGATGCGGGCCTACACCGAAAGCCATGTGACTGCATTTTCCTTCTTTAGCGTAGCCCGATCTCAAAAGTTTTCCGGAATACAGGTCTTCTCGGAAAATATTAAATTTTTCGGGATCTTTAAATATCCTATCATCATGATTCGCAGAGAAATCTACCATTTGCATTAAAGAGCCAGCCGGAATCTTTACCCCGTGCATCTCGATGTCAAAACTGTTATGTCTTGGTTGTCCGCCAATGGATGAGGAGTGTCTCAATGTTTCATGGAAGGCTTTGTCCCAATTTTCTTCATGTTTTAAAACCTCAGAAAATTGGTCAGGATGTCGTAAAAGTAAGGCCCACATATTCATAATGGCACCTCGCGTGGTCTCGCCTCCTCCCCCGACCACCAGTGCGATATTGGACGTGATTTCTTCACTGGATAGAAAATCGCCATCTACCTTGGTCTCGCAGAGTTTTGAGATAATGTCTTTGCTAATCGGATTTCCGTCATTGTCGTAAAGATAAGTTGGCTTCTCCCTGCGCTTTTCAACAATTTCTGATACATAGTCTTCAAGGTCTTGTCTCGCTTCAACACCCATTTTGTGGGTGTCCGAACCGCCTAAGCCCGACATCATTGAGTTGTACCAATAATAAAATTGCGATTGCGATTCCTTTGGAAACCCAAGCACTTCACAAACCACTCGTATTGGGAACTCATTTGCAAACACTTGGCCAAGCTCTATCGTTCTCCGGCCATTTTCGTCTTTGACGAAGGGCGAATCTTTCTCTTTGAGATTGGTCCAGCCATCAATAATCTCGTCGGCCAAATGCTCGATCGCTGGGATTCGGTTGTTCAGTGCTTTGCCTACCAAGTGTTGTCCATATAAGTTTCTGCGTCTTCGGTGCTCAACGCCCGAGAGTTCAAGTTGTGTGTTACCTAGGACGCCGCTGGATGAACCTTTGGGGATAGTGTTGAACCCTTCGTCGTCGAAATAGCATTCTGTTATGTCTTCATAGCGGGTGACCCAAAATGTGTTATGAAGCTTGTCATGAAACACGGGATAGTGGTCGCGCAAAATTCTATAGTAAGGGTAGGGGTTGCGGAAGAATTCGGGAGCGTCAAATATCCTTGGGTCGATTAAGGGTTTTCCTGACTCGTCTGTTCCCATATCAAAAGCTTCGCCTTCAGGCATCAAAGGGAACTCTTGTTTTCTTTGGTTTTTCTCTTCGTGAGCATCATCAGAAAGTTCTTCAATAAAAGCGAATTCAGTCATGATAGTTGTCTCCCTCAAAAATTCTCGGTTCTCCAACGTTTCTTTTCGGCCACAAGAAGTCAATACGTGTTCTATAAATTAACCACTTCCCAAAAAGTTTTTTATAAACGTCGTCGTAAATCCCATACAAAATTGGTGTTTTCTCTGCTCCTTCTTTAGTCAGCAGGTCGTGCAAATACCAACGCCCATGAGCAAAGGATTTACCTTTCAGCTCTATAAGTGGATTGGTCACCGCGTGCAAAACTCCAAAGGGAAGACCTTCTCGGTCAGCGTAAGATTGGAAATTCGTCTTAATTGATTCTTTTCCAATCCAATCACCACCGTAGTCTGACCCAAACTCGCAGACCGCGTCCTCCGTGAAAAGATCGCTTAGCTCGTCGATTCTTTTCCCGTCAAAGAAGTGACTGTATTTTATCCTGAGCTGTTTTATGTTCTCTATCTCTAGCAGGTCTTCTAGTGTCATGTGCCGTTGAAATCTATAATCATGGACCTCTACTTTTTAGTGAAAAGAACTTTGGAAAGATCGCGGATTATCCCGCGCCGCCCTCGAAAGGAAGGGCGGGGCCGGATATCTCCATTTTGCCAGCTATAGCTCGTATGTAAACTGCAATGTGACTAAACGCGGTCTGCCCACGTAGGCAGTCATATCTCCGTTCACTCCTGGGTTGATTTTAGCGAGAGGCTTGTTGGTGATCCTCGTTACATAAATCTCATTAAAACAGTTGGTGCACATCAATGCAGCCGACCAAGGCCCATCAGTTTGGTAAAGGGTCGCTGCGAGGTGCGTGACTGTTCTCTCCGGAATTTCGGTAAAAGGCTGGTTAAGCGACCTCTCTCCCTCCGAGTGATGAATGCTGTCCCAGGTCGCTTCAAGTCCCCATCCAGAAGATAATTCGGTGTTATAGGTAGCACCGATATTGATCGAGAAAGGAGGTCCTCCATATTTGACTCCGGATAGGTCTTGGATTGCGACTCCATCCGGCCCGATGTGACAGCCTGGACCAGACTGCTGAGCTAAGTCTGTTCGAGCTCCATCAACTGGGTGACATCCTGCATTAGCCCATTCGTCGAATTCGAGGTGCGCGTAGGTCATGCTCGCCCTCAAGTCCCACGACTCATTGGCGCGAAAGACTGCTTGAGCCTCTATTCCTTGGTTTAAAGCTACGGCAGCGTTCTGCAGGGTAAAAGTCGTCGTATTTGAATTGAATATACCTACTTGCAAGTCCTCCGATTCATATCGGAAAACTGCGAGTTCTGCATTCAGCCGGTTATCCATGAAACGACCTTTCATCCCGAACTCAAAGCCTTCCACGTCGGTCGCGTCAAACACCAAAGTGTCATTTGCTACGTCCGTTGGAAGCGCTGCAAGGTTAGGCACGGTGCCTGGATTGGAAATACCTGCAGATTGAAATCCGGTCTTAAATGCAGCGTAGAACATGAGGTCTGCTCTTGGGAAATAGCTTACCGTAAGCTCCGGTGATGTATTCGATGTCTCGTCAGATGGATTATAAACCAGGCCTACCGGGCCAAAGCCAAGCGCGCCACTGTTTTCATGGAGGTTGCCGCCAACCGCGGAGCGATCTTCATTGGTGTATCTGACCCCTCCCGAAAGTCGCCATTGCTCTGATATTGCGTAGTCGAAGCTGCCGAATACTGAAAAGCTTTTTACGTCGTTATCCCAGAGCTGGTGATAATTAATGTAGCTCCCTTGGTAGAGCCCAGGTTCTGGCCAAGGAGTGTTTGCTCCAAAAATATTACTGAGTGATTCGGGCAAAATTTGCACGGGGGCTTCTAGATCTCTAAACATATTTTCATAGAAGGCTCCGACCATAAAATTAAAATTTCCGTCGAAGTTAGATTGAAGTCTTAGTTCCTGAGTTACCGAATCTCCGGACTCGCCCTGGTCCGAAACCACGACCGCGAAATTTGT
>CAJXCK010000031.1 GCA_913051785.1 uncultured Gammaproteobacteria bacterium | reverse complement strand
GAGGGATCCTATTGGTCAAAAGATCCAAAAGGAAATCTTCCTCACCTTTCGGGGGGTTCTGAATCAGTTCGACGAGCTGAGATGTCCACGCAGCGTCAAGCGCCTTCGGCGGAACACCTAATTCTTCTCTCTCGGCTACGTGGGTTCTATACGCCTCTAGCAACTTTATCTCCTCCAGACTTTAACCAACCAATACTCAATTGATTATATTAGAGCCGAGCCCGGTTTGATAGGCTGTCCGCCGCTCCAGCGGTCAATATTTGAGCGGAATTGTTTGCTAGTCGACGGTTACGAGCTTTCCAAGCAGTTAAGAGCCTCTGACGGAGACTTCTTGATTGAGGCCCATAATTTCCGCTGGAGTAAGAGCTAGCGCTTCGGCAACATCGTTAAAGAAGTCGATTTCCAAGCTGCTCACTCGTCCATCAACATTGATTACTTCTGCAAGAGCCTGAACCGTCTCTACCTTATCCTCAGTGCGCATCTTTATAGCTCGAAATCTAAGATACTTTTTCAGAGGAGTGTTCATGTAGAGTTCTGAATTTGCTGCAACCCGGACGTCGGCTGCCTCATAATCTACATTTAAGTGATCTTTGAGTACTTCTCGAACTTTCTCTATTTCTACATCCTTAATATTGGTGTCGGCTGAGGTGGCTCTTGCCAGGACCATGAGCATGACCTCTTGGGCGAGCGCGTTTTGCTCCTCCTCACTAAGTTCGGATTGGAAAAAATTTAGTACGCTTGAAAGATTCGGCGATGCCATTTACTTGCTCCTTTTTTCATAATGGTTGTTTAACTCTAGCTACTAGTCAACTTACTTTGACTTTTTTCTGGGATTCGAGGCTGGCTGAATTCTCAGTCCAGGATTTTATTAGGTGGTGCGCGATAGCTCCCGGTCCAGGCAACATTATGGAGGGATCTTGTCCATTGATTGCTGAAGATACCTTTTCTTTACTAAACCAGCGCACATCTGCCATTTCTTTCTCGTCGATCGAAATTTCGGTGCTCCTCGCTCGACCATGAAAACCAATCATCAGTGAAGAAGGGAATGGCCAGGGTTGTGAGGAGTGGTATTTAAGGACATCGACAAAGACTCCAGACTCTTCAAGCACTTCCCGTCTAACAGCTTCCTCAAGCGATTCTCCCTGGTCAACAAAACCCGCGAGAGCCGAATAAAAGTTCGAATTCGCCATACGACCTTGCGATTTTCCTAGCAGGCATAGGTTTTGGTCATCAGGGTGCTCAATGAGCATTATCACTACCGGATCAATGCGCGGATGTGTTGTGGCATTACAGGCGGGACATCTTCTCAATTGGCCGCCCCTTTCCAGAGTTGTTTCGCTGCCGCATCGAGAACAGAATGGGTTTTTCCTGTGCCAAGCAAGCATAGATCTTGCTTGTGCCACGATTCCTGATTGTGACAAATTTTCTTGGCGCACCACTTGCCTGCAATCAGTGAATTCGCCGACATCCGCATCGTCAGTTTGGGCTGCAAAATAGGGGACATTCTTAAGGGTGCCCAGGAAGATTTGATCACCTCTCAGTTTGGGTAAAGAACTGTAGTCGACGTAATCGATTGCTCCCTCTCTGGTAAGCACCTTCAGATCATGAAAAACGAGGTATCTGGCGGAGGGTAGTTCTTTCATGGCATCAATTTTTTCGCCGGAGTGTCGAATCGAGGTCCCTCTGTCGAGAGGGTTGCCTGCGAAAGCATGAACTAATTCTTTGCCTGTCATATTGCTCTGTATGTCGCTTTGTGTTGCTATTTGGTAACCATCGTTATTGTAGACGTAACTGTGATAGAACGTTCAATTTTTGGCCGGACAAATCATTTTAGTTCTCGGATTATTTTTGGTGCTGCTGCGCTGGGTGCGATGAGTGAGAGAAAGGCTGAAGAAACTTTGTCGTTAGTCAACACCCTTGGGCTGAACCATATTGATGTGGCGGCAAGTTATGGGGATGCGGAGCTCAGACTCAGGCCTTGGTTAGTTGAAAATCGAGAGCACGTTTTTTTAGCAACCAAAACAGCCCATCGGGATGGTGATGGAGCTAGACGACAGCTTGAGGAATCCTTGGTTAGGATGGGCGTAGACTGTGTAGATCTTATACAACTTCACAATCTTACAGATCAGGAAGGCTGGGAGAGAGCGATGAAGTCTGGCGGGGCCTTAGAAGGGCTAGTGCGAGCGAAAGAAGAAGGATTGGTTCGATTTATAGGGGTTACTGGCCACGGTACATACGCACCAGAAATGCATACAAAAAGCCTGAGAGAATATGATTTCGATTCAGTGTTAGTGCCCTACAACTATCTTATGATGACTAACGCAACCTATGCGGAGGACTTTGGCCGCCTTAGATTGCTTTGCAAGGAGAAGTCGGTAGCGATTCAAACTATAAAAAGTGTTGCTGCGCGGCGTTGGCAAAAAGGGGACGATGCGAAACGTTTTAGCTGGTACAAGCCGATCAGCTGCCCAGAGGCTATAAAAAGGGCTGTCGACTTTGTCATGAGAGAGTCGGATCTATTTTTAAATAGTAGTAGTGATGCCGGTTTGTTGAAAGTGACGGTCGACGCAGCTGGGTCTCCTATTGAATGCCTCGATAGAGAACTTTTTGAGGCTGATATTCAGGAGCATGGGATGGAGCCTCTTTTCGTTAGGGACGTTAGTGATGATGTACTTATTGCCAAAACCAGCTAAAAGGGAGCGTTAGATGGGTGATTGGAAGGTTAGAAAATTGGGTGCCGCGTTAGGGGCAGAGATCACCGGCGGTAGCTTAGCTGAAGCGGGAGCTCAGGAAATAGATCTGATTAAGGGCTGGCTGGCCGAACACCACGTAATTTTTTTCCCGAGTCAAACGATCAGTGTTGAAGAGCATGTTGAGTTAGGCAAGCATTTTGGAGAGCTGGAAGACCATCCAAACCTAAAAAATCCATTTACCCAGCACCCATATATTTTCGAGCTTGCTGCAACTCAGGGAGGCGTTGCAGACGAGTGGCACACCGACATCACCTTTCAGGAAGAGCCTTCAATCATGTCGATACTGCACATGGTAAAGTGTCCGGAGATTGGTGGAGACACCATGTGGACAAATTTGTACCAGGCGTACGAAGAGATGTCTGTGCCGATGCAAACTCTATGCGAGGGCATCACAGCTTTGCATGATGCCCTTCCTCATAGCCGTCCGGATAAAATGGCAATTCACCCTGTAGTACGAATTCACCCTGAGACCGTAAGGAAATTACTCTATGTGAATGAGCATTTCACTCGGCGCATCGTCGAAATGAGTGCCGGGGAAAGCGAGGTCCTGCTGAAATATCTCACCGAGTGGGTCAAAAATCCCAGGTTTACGGTTCGGTATCAATGGACACCTGGAACGATTGCCATGTGGGATAATCGATGCACTCAACACTTTGTCGTTAACGATTTTGAGGGCGAGAGGGTGATCCAAAGAGTGACCGTCATGGGCGATCAAGTAGACAGCGCCCGTGAGCCGATGACTGAGCCTTGGGTCAGAAGCGGCTATCATGGAGCAACGAGTCGTCACGACAAGCAGTTGCGCCAGTTCCTGAGGGGGCAAAAAACTTAAAACAGGGATGTTAGCTGTGCGTCACGTCTTTTATATCGATCATGTTGAGGTTAAGTCCCTCGTTGAGGGAGCCCGACCGGAAGCCTGCTAGGTCAAGCGTGACATGTTTATATCCTGCAGCCTTGATCTCTCTTTCAACCTCGGTGAAGTTTTGGAACATCTTAGGAAATTCTGAGGTCAATATTTCCAACCTAGCTAGGTCGCCGTGATGTCTTACTCGAAACTGAGAGAATCCTTGATTTTGGAGAACCTCTTCAGCAGCCTCGACTCTGCGTAACAGTTCGACGGTGATTTCAGTCCCGTAAGGAAATCGGCTGGAGAGACATGCGGCCTGAGGTTTCTGCGCATTCGAAAGCCCAAGAGAGGAGGCAAGAGATCGGATATCAGTTTTAGAAAATCCGCACTCTACGAGAGGCGACGCCACTTTGAAGTTTTTTGCCGCCTCGAGGCCTGGTCTGTAATCCCCGAGGTCATCTACGTTCGTCCCATTCAATGTGACTTCAAACCCCTCATTTTTTGAAATAACGGCAAGCTCCTCGTACAAGGACGTCTTGCAATAAAAGCATCTGTTGGTTGGATTGCTGGTGTATTCGCGTTTGGACAACTCCTTTGTAACGATCACGCGATGCCTGATACCCCATGCTTCCGCTAATTGCTCCGAAAGTTCTAAATCAGCTCGCTTTAAACTAGCGGAAGCAGACGTAACGGCAAGGCTCCTCTTGCCCAATGTTTGTCCCGCAACAAAGGCCACAAGCGAGCTATCCACTCCACCCGAAAAAGCGATGAGGGCATTATCATATCTGGCGATATTGGCTGCTAACGCCTCGTATTTTTTTTTGAGAGATTTTTCCATTTTAAAGATTATTAATTCGATGGGCTAAAAAACCAGCTCCGAAACCATTGTCTATATTCACAACTGACACTCCGCTTGCGCAGCTTGTTAACATTCCAAGGAGCGCAGCCATGCCCTCGAGGGCGGCGCCGTAACCGACACTCGTTGGGACGGCGATTACGGGACTGCTCACGAGCCCCCCGACGACGCTTGGAAGTGCACCCTCCATTCCCGCAACTACTACGATAACCCGCGCTTCTTTGAGAGTGTCCATGCGAGCAACGAGTCGGTGAAGCCCAGCCACGCCCACATCGAAAATACGATCGACAGGACTTCCATAAAACTCAGCCGTTAATGCGGCCTCTTCGGCGATTGCGATATCTGACGTGCCGGCGGTAACAACGGCTACTTTGGTTTCCAACGCGACTGACTTGTTGGGATTCGCCGCGAGAAGTTGGGCCTGTTCGTGATAAGTTGATCCCTCTGGCAGCTGGGATAATCGCGAATACTTATCTCGATCCAAGCGGGTTATGAGTATATTAGCTCCCCGATTAGAGGCGTCTGCGATTATATCGTCTATTTGTGACGCTGTTTTTCCTGAACCAAAAATGACCTCTCCCGAACCAGTCCGAGCTTCGCGATCCAAATCAAGCAGCGTATGCCCGAGATCTGAATAAAACGACTTTCTTATCTTGCTTTCAGCGATTTCCAGATCGATTGATTCCGATTTGTATGCGTCAAGAATTTCCCTCACATTCATATGATCAGTCGTGAGCATTTCCCACGATTCCGGTTTTTTGCAGATCCGCGATCCTACTTTCGTCAATGCCAAAATCGGAAAGAACTTCTTCGGAGTGTTGACCAACCTGTGGGGCGGGTCCTTTGGGTCCGACCGAAGCCCTGCCGAATCGCATCGGAATATTCACTGATGAGTAACTGCCAAGTTGCGGATGTTCGATCTCCGGAAATAAACCCAGTTCTTGTGCGTGAGCATCAGCAGGTACTTCGTGCAGTCCCAGGACCGGACCCCATATCAAGCCGGCATCATCAAATATTTTTCCCCACTCATCTCTGGAGCGTTTACTGAGCG
The DNA here is from genome assembly GCA_913051785.1 of uncultured Gammaproteobacteria bacterium. GTDB lineage: Bacteria > Pseudomonadota > Gammaproteobacteria > Pseudomonadales > Azotimanducaceae > UBA4421. Next base: position 17,571 of record CAJXCK010000031.1, on the reverse strand, counting down.
CCTCGTCGATAATCGAGACGAGGTCGGCCATATTTTTGTACCGAGTTGAGGAACTTTCAAAACGTGAATCTTGGAGTAAGTGATCAATTTCCAGGCAGGCGATTAGCTTTGGCCAGTATTTCTCATCTGGCAGCATATTGAAAACTACCCACTTGCCGTCCCCGCATGGGAAGCGGTTAGAGCAAATTGCGAGCATTTGGTTTCGCGCTCTCCTTCTTACTGGCGCTTTATCCATTGCAGTCACCGCGTAGTCGGAAGCTTGCGTCCAAATCGCTGTTTCATATAAGGAGGTCTCCACGGTTTGGCCTTGTCCGGATTTTTCTGCCATTCGCAAGGCACCCAAGATTCCGCCGACCAGCGCTAGTCCGGTTGTATGGTCGCCTTGTGCGGGCCTTGCCATCGGAACAATTCCATCGTCACCCTCTCGGGAAGAGTCATAAAGACCCGAACGACCGAAAAATGCTGTCACGTCATAACCAGGCCTCCAGGCCTCCGGTCCCGTCGTGCCATAACCAGTTAAAGTTGCGTGAACTATTTTTGGATTTACAACGAACAACGACTCTGGATCTAGCCCAAACTTTGCTTGTCGCTCTGTAAGCAAATTGCACATAAAGATATCAGCTTTTTTTGCGAGTTCTTTCACTAGCTCCGGCCCCTCCGGCTGGTCTAGTGCGATTGCAATCGATTTTTTCCCCCGGTTGTCAACGTCGAACTGGAAATCGTATGACCTAAGATCGTCGGTCAGTGTTGAATTTTTGACCGGTCTTCCCATGCCTCGCATCGGGTCACCGGTCAGTGGCTCAATTTTTATGACGGTGGCGCCCATGTCAGCGAGTATGGCGCCCGCACTGGGAGCCGCCATCCAGTTGTCAATCTCAAGAACAACAACGTCTTCAAGTGGAGCCTGCATATTACTTCCCCCTTTCTTTCCTTGATTAGATCTAAGCTATTCTGAATTGGCAAGTTTTCATGATGGCGTATCTCATTTCCGAATGCTGCAAGAAAGACAGAGAAGTAGTAATATATTTCCCCTTTCTGTTTGGCTTTTCTCTTTGAATAAACCGAAGCAATTCCCGGGTTGGAGAATGGTTTTGGTCGCATTTTCCGTAGACTTTTTTGCTGTAGGTTTTTTCTTCTATTCCTATGGTGCCTTTTTCAATGCAATAGCCAAGGATTTTGAAATCGGTGCTTTTGGAGCATCCTTGGTTTTTACTTGCGTACACGGCGTTGGCGCCATTTGCGCACCACTTGTTGGGAGAGCTTTGGACAGCTATCCCGTGCGCCTCGTCATGGCAATAGGTGCAATATCGATGGGCACCGGATTCTTATTACTATCGCAGGTAAATAACGTCTACCAGCTGTACCTGGTGATTTCCCTTTTTATAGGATTTGGCGCCAGCAGTATGGGTAATCTGGCCACCAGTAAATTGGTGACAAATTGGTTTATCTCTCGTCGCGGAATGGCTCTAGGGTTAGCCGCATCAGGCGTATCCTTGTCCGGATTGATTATGCCGAATGTTAGCGCGCAATTAATCGAAAACTACGGATGGCAGACGGGCTTTGCATTATTTGGATTTTTCACGTTGTTTGTGGTCCTGCCGTTAATTCTAAGGTTGGTTATTACTAGACCGGAGGACGTTGGGTTTTTACCAGACGGAGAGCTTCAAGATCTCGAGAACACTCAACAAGCACAGCAGGAAAGCGCGATTGGATTTCGCGAAGTTCTGAGATTGCCGAATTTCTGGATAATCGTTGTTACTTTCGCTCTCCTTTTTTGCAGCATGAGTGCGACGTTAACCCACATGATTCCCCGATTAGAGTACTTAGGATATGGATTAGTTTTCTCCGCGGCGATAGCCTCGGTTTGCGCTGGCGCTGGTTTTCCGGGGAAACTATTTTTCGGTTGGATCTCGGATAAAGTCTCAATCAAGCTCTGCATGATTTGCGTTATTGCGGCGCAATTTTTCGGTCAGCTCTTCATGTATTTATCAGAGACTACCGAAATGTTCGTTTTAGGCGCGATTATATTCGGCTTTGGAGTTGGGGGGGTTGTTCCAATGCAAGGAGCTATTGTTGGGAGGACTTTTGGCAGATCGAGTTTTGGATCTGTTCTAGGGATTATGAGGCCTGCTATGTTTCCGATTCAGATTCTTGGCGTTCCCTTTGCAGGTTTAGTTTTTGACGAATTTGGCAGCTACGAAATCGCGTTTCGAGTTTTCTTGCTTCTTTATCTCCTCGCGATTGTGTCTATTTGTTTTTACAAACTACCTGTTGAGAGGAGATTGGAAAGTTATTTGAGGGCTAAATAGTCGCTCAGCAGCTTTTCCCTTCGCCGTCTTATTGCTAGCCGTTGGATTCTTCGTAACTGCTTAGGAGGAGTTCCAGCTGCAATGTTCCTTCAACTTTACATCGGAGAATGATTGCCTCTTTGAGTATTTGCTCCGCAAAGTAGGTTTCAAAACTACTCTTGCCAAAAGGTGAGATATCAGAAAAGTCGACTTCGATGGACCAGCCTTTGACTATTGGAAGGATAGTTACACAGGCAACTCCTGAGAGTGTTGACAGTTCGTCGTTCAGTGACCGCCGGCTTTCCTCATCAGTCTCAACGCCTCGGGCAATGTATCTCAATTTACAACTTGTCGTCATGAGAGAGCCTGATCTAGGGGTGGTTTCGCGAACCAGAAACAAAGACTCCCACTGAGTGAGCAAATCGCCATTATCGTGAAAGCAAGTTGATAGTCTCCGAAGTGATCGAAGAGAAGGCCACACGCGATTGGCCCTGTTGTCATTCCAATCATCACGATTAGGGAGCTTACTCCCATTATTGTGCCAAAAGATTTTGGACCGAAGTAATCTGCTCGTAGCGCAACCATCAGCGGACCTCTTATGCCCCATGCAAGGCCGTGGAAAATAGCGAATGCGATCACCCATGTCACGTTGGTTGCGTAGGTCACGCAAAACAGGCCTACACAATGTCCCACCATGCAGAGGACGCAAATAACTCGTTTGTTGTAACGGTCGCCTAGGATCCCACCAAGAATCAAGCCAAACATCTGTACCCCGGTCATAAGTGCGAACGCATAGCCCGCCTCTATAATTGTGTAATTCATTCCCCGGACCAAATGAGGAATAAGGTGAGCCAACATGGATGAAACGGTCAGCAAAGACAAAGCGTGACCAACGGATATCAACCAAAACGAAGGTTCTCTCATGGCTTCTCGCCATGAAAAACTTCGATGAGCCTCAGCTTGGCTTTCGTTTTCCCCAGTGTGATCTGAATTTATTAGACCGTCCGGTTTTTCGCCGTATTCGGTGGGATTGTGGCGAATCAAAGAGACTAGGGGCAGGCCAATTATCAAAATCGCCCCACCCGACAGGAATGCCATCGATCGCCACCCAAGTGTTTCCAGTCCTAATGCAACTAGCGGCACGCACAAGCCTCCGAGCGAGAATCCCAATTGTGACCAAGCGATAGCCTTTGCCCTGTGTTTTTCAAACCAACTCACAATCGACACCATCAGAGTTGCGAAACCGCCGAGGCTCGATCCTAAAGCGATCAAAACGAACGCTATAAAGTAAGAAGGAATCGAGTTGACGAAGCCGAAATATAGAAACCCGATGCTAAAGATCAGTGTTCCGATAATAGCGATCAGACGAGGTCCGTATTTGTCCACGAGCCAACCTTGTATGGGACCCAGCAATCCGCTTTCCAGTCGCGTAATGGCGAAAGCTAAGGACAAGATTGACATGCTCCAGCCAAACTCCTCCTGTAGATGCAAGGTATATGCGCCGTAAGAATGCATCCAGGTAACCGCGGCTAGTCCCTGAATTCCCACGCAAGCAAGGACAATCCACCAACCATAGAAGATTTTTCCGTTCGGGCGGAAGATCTGATCGAATTGCTTGATACCCTGCGTTATGTTCCCAGTCATCGCGTGATCATACGGCAAATCAAACGTTCGCTGTTATAGTCAGGCGAGCCTTACGTGAACTCGGAGCTGTTTTTTGTCATCGAAACGACGTGATCCAGATGGAGGACAGGAGAAGATTGCTCTAGTCCTGACTGGCGGGGGAGCTAGAGCTGCATATCAGGTCGGCTGTCTGAGATGTATAGCCCGCGAAATCCCTCAATTTAAACCTAGGATATTGACTGGAATATCCGCTGGAGCAATAAACGCCGCGTTTTTGGCCGCCCACTCTGGAACTTGGATCGATTCTCTTGATGACCTTCGAAGCGTCTGGTTAGATTTGGAAACAGAGAAGGTCTATCGAACAGATTCACACGACGTACTTTGGCGAGTTCTCCGAATGGGGTTGAGGATATTAAGCGGCGGTCGTTTTGGTTCAGAAACGATTAGGGGCATGGTTGACACGGCGCCCTTGGCAGACTTTCTTTTCAGTCATCTGGAAACTGATGTTGGCGGCAGACTCAGGTTGGATAACAAACTCCGGCAAGGTGTTCTAGATGCGATTGCACTGGTCACAACCAACTATGCGAATGGCAGGGCCGAGGCTTGGGTGCAGAGCTCCTCGCAAGACTTGTGGGAAAAGGGACAGCTAACGAGCAGGCCTACGGAGCTGACGCTTGCCCATGTATTGGCCTCGGCTGCAATCCCTCTATTTTTCCCGGCGGTTAGATTGGCAGATAGTTGGCATGGAGACGGGCACCTTAGATTGAATGCGCCTCTGTCTCCAGCGATACATCTTGGCGCTACGAAAATTCTAGCAGTTTCTCCAAGTTTTAAGGTCGAGGCGAGTAATTTAGATTTGCCTAGCTCCATTGAAGAATACCCTTCTCCAAAAAAAATAGCAGGTGTCTGCTTAAATTCAATTTTTCTTGATTTGCTCGATTACGACGTGCTCCAGATGCAGCGAATAAACCAGATGTTAGAGAAACTGCCAAAAAGCGAATGGGGTCAATTTAGGCGCGTCGATGTAATGGCTCTTCGACCCAAAATTGATCTAGGTGAACTTGCTCAGAAGCACGAAGAGAAATTGCCAAAGTCATTCGGGTTTTTCCAAAGTGGTTGGGGTGGTAGTAATGAAAAAACATCTGATCTTTTGAGTATGATAATTTTTGAACATGACTATTTGGAAGAGATCATCAGGAAGGGGGAAGAGGATACTCAAGAGAGGATGCCCGAACTCGAGGCTTTTTTTGCTTCTAAATGATTGGTTTCGATTACTTGGCCATGCAGTTGGCATAGTAAGTCACGGTCCCCGGCCAATCCGAAAAAATCCCGATTATCCCGACTTCCTCTGACAGAAAATCGAGGACCTCCAACATTCGACCAGGTGTCTCCGAGTAGAGGGTTGCGTTAACTCGGTATGATTCAAAGGTCCATGTCATGATCTTGAGTCCCACGGATTTCGCAAATCGTGCATAGTCGCTAACGGCAAGCTCACCATTCTCAGCAGTTCTTACCAGAACTGGTATGGGTGGGGCAATGATATCGATCCCTTTTTCTTTCAATCTTTGCATGTCCTCGAGTGTCGGCTTAAAAAAAGGATTTTTGTTGCGACCGTCCAGCCAGACAGCGTTTTTCCCAAATTCTGGGTAGGCGGACTTCCAGTAGAGAACATCTTCCATATCGAAGGATTGCAGGAATACATCTGGGGGCGAGACCCCTGCGATCTGATAGTTTTGGACGATTTTATCTCGGTATTCAAAACCTCGACTTAGTTCACGTAATCTCGTCTGTTTGCTAAACCCTTTTAGTTCGGGTACGTGTTTTCTACCTAAACTCGAAACGAGCTCGATATTCTCTTGGTGAGTCATGACTTTTCCGCAAGTTAACGGGGTTTCAATAACAGGACTCTCTGCTCGCTTTAAGAATTCACGCACGCTTTTGGCGCCAGGGTCACTCACATCGGCCCTCGCGCATAAAGTTTTAAATTCCTTTAGCGTGAGGTCGCTCGTGCAGCATTTTGCTTCGGCATTGTTCGTGTTGGTGGCACCCTTGAAAGGTTGGGAGCACGTCCTCGCCAGAGGTGTTTGGAGAATGTTGGTAGTTGTTGCGAGGTCACATTCCGAGTGTCGGCATACTAATTCGCCGTCTTTTGTGGGGACCGCATCACATTCAATCAGTCCTGCGCCCATTTCAGCTGCGGCTAAATAGCCTTCAAGACTGTGTTCTGGAAAACCTAGAGGGGCTCCACGATGGCCGATGGAAAAATCGGTAGGCGAAGCAGGCAGCCCGCTGCAGTTTTGCAGTCGTTGTTTCAACTCAGGATCTTGAACAGAATTAATTAGCTCTAACGGCCTACTGCCAGTGTCTACTACATCTGAGAATAAAGGTTGACTAACCAGCAGTATAGCGAAGCAGAAATACTTAATTGTCACAGAATAACGATTCAGCTCATTAGTGATGGTAATCAATAGTCTGACGATTTAGAAATGCCTTCACAATCAAATTTTTGATTAGGCTTGCTTGCACAAAAGAGGCGTCTTGCATAGTGTGTAGCGCGTTTAATGTTATCTAAGTAGGGGAAGGATTATGGGGAACACAGCTAAAGAAAACGCCTTGGATGTGTTGAGGGAAAGATTGGGTCAAGCCTCTGAGCCAACTGATTGGTTTGAAATAACACAGGACAGGGTTAATGGCTTTGCCGACGCAACATTAGATCAACAATGGATACACGTGGATCCTGATAGAGCAAAAGACGGACCTTTCGGACAACCTATCGCCCACGGTCAGCTGACACTATCGATAATGAGCTTTTTGCCAGGTGGTCAGGATGTTGGTCTCCCCGCGGTAGACGGCATGAAATTAGGTATAAACTATGGCTGGAACAAGGTTCGATTCATGAACCCAGTCGGCGTTGGTTCGAAAATCAGAACCCGTGGAAAGCTCGTCAGTGCAGAAGAAAAGGGGGAGATGTTGGAGGTCATTAACGAAATGACGGTAGAGATTGAAGGCCAGGATAAGCCAGCATGTGTTGCCGAGAGTGTGGTTCGCTTAGTGTTCTAGCATGGATATCGGCGTCTGCGTTGCTTCTCATATTAATGACATAGACTATGTTGTCCGTGCAGAGGAGCTCGGCTACTCCCACGCATGGATGGCCGACTCTCAAATGCTCTGGTCTGATTGTTACGCAACACTCGCCTTAGTGGCGGACAAAACGAGTCGCATTAACATTGGAACTGGAGTGGCCGTGTCGGGTACACGGCCAGCGCCTGTGAATGCGGCTGGAATAGCCACTATTAACGCACTGGCGCCGGGCAGAACGTTTTTTGGTGTCGGATCTGGCAACACGGCGAGGCGAGTCATGGGTCTTCCACCCCAGCGGATTGCTGAGTTTGAGCAATATCTTCAAACATTGGTTCCGCTCCTTGCAGGCAAAGAAGCAGAGTTCAGATATGAGGACAAATCAATCCCGATTAAGCACATCATGCCTGATAAAGGATTTGTTAATCTTGCGGATCCGATACCCTTATATGTCTCTGGCTTTGGGCCCAAATCTTTGGGATTAGCAGGGAAATATGGAGATGGAGCAGTTCTGGGTATCACAGACCCGCAAGCGATAAGTGGTGCGAGACATATGCTTAACGAAGGAGCAAGGTCTGTTGAGAAGGAACTCGATTCACCGTCAAACTTCTACACCACAGCGCTCACTACCATGGTCGTTTTAGACGATGGCGAAGAAATTGACTCTAACAGGGTGAAGGCTGAATGCGGTGCCATGGCCATGGCAGCGGTGCACTACACATATGATCAGTTCAGAAACTTTGGGCATCAACCGCCAAATGCGCTGAGTGGTATCTGGGAAGACTACACGAATCTTCTTGAGAGTTATCCGGCAGATCGTCGTCATCAAAGAATCCATGCAGGTCATAATTGCTGGGTGGTTGAAGAAGAGGAAAAATTTCTCACGCCTGAAGTGTTGAGTGCCTCCAGTATAATTGGAACTCGAGATCAAATTATCGAAAGGCTTTCGGACCTGTCACACGCGGGACTTGATCAAGTCATGATATTGCCAAACTTCGACACTCGGTTTGACGTTTTGGAACGTGTGGCCGTTGACATAATCCCAAACGTTTAATTTTGGAAGTGACCCTCTAGTAAACTAGCTTTGGAGCCGTAATTAGTGTTCACCTATTTAGACCCGACGATTCGCAGTCGATTGATCAAAGAAGAAAAATTGATTCGGATTGACTATGAGGGGAAACAACTCGACGCCGAGGCTCCACAAGCACCAGGAGAAATAATCATTAACCTTCTGGGCCCGATTCCCATGCCTATAGACACTTTGGAAGGCAGAATAGTTGTGCAATGGTATGCGGCGGTGAGAAGCACAGAACTTCAACAGGTTGAGGCACTGGCCAACAAGCTGACATCTGAGGGAGGTCAGCACCTCTTTTCTTCTCTGGTATCCCCGCTAGCTGTAAACAGTGTCCTGGTGATCGGAGAGCCAAAAGATGAGCCACTAGTCAGAGTTCACTCAAATTGTTTGACTGGAGACGTATTTGGTTCTCAACGATGTGATTGCGGCCCGCAGTTGGCAAACGCGATCGCAAGAATAAATGGCGACCCCGCAGGGGGATACATAGTCTATATGGCTGGACATGAAGGGCGAGGGATTGGTTTATGGGCGAAAGCGGCTACTTATTTACTGCAAGACGCTGGGGAAAACACCTATCAGGCCAATCGCTCCCTTGGGCTGCCTGATGACTCGCGAGACTTTACTGATGCAGCAGTTTTGCTTAAGCACTTTGTCGGTCAAAAACCCTTTAGATTGTTGACTAATAATCCGAAGAAGTTAGAGGATCTGGCGGCTCACGGAGTCAAGACAGTCATTCAGGAAAAGCATGTCCATGGAGTTGTGGATACGAATCGGAATTACTTAGAGGCGAAGCGTGGGTGGGGTCACGTTCTTCAGGATGACGATATTAAGGTTTAAAACATGGGGAACCTTCTTGATAGTTCTCCTCCCTCTGCTCGGCATCTCCAAAGAGCAACTCAGATTGAACGAGGTCCAGTTTGTAGGGAGTCATAATAGTTACAAACAAAAAATGCCTTTCTATTACTTTTGGACACTTCGTCTACTAGACAGCAACGCAGCGAAAGCGCTTGAATATTGGCATCCACCATTATCAAAGCAACTAGAGCTTGGGTTGAGAAAGTTAGAGTTAGACTTGTTCTATGACTCCAGTTCTGGAGAATTTCCAGTTGGTCATATCCAGGTCATTGATATGGAGACCAACTGTGCATCCCTGAGAGCTTGTTTGCTGGAGATTAGACAGTGGTCCGATCAACATCCAAACCATATTCCGATATGGATCAGTTTTAACCTTAAAGACCAAGCTATCCCATGGTTGCCTGCTCCTGAATTATTCTCTCCAGAGGCACTAACGGATATCGATTTAGTCGTAGATGAGATAATCGGAGACAGATTGATTTACCCTCGTGATGTCGTAGATCAAGAATGGCCCTCAATGGCAGAGAGCAGGGGTAAATTACTTTTGATCCTTGACGAAGGTGGCGAAAAAAGGGATTGGTATTTAAAAGGCTGGCAGGAGCGTCCGATGTTTGTTCCGGTTGACGAAGATCATGAGGCAGCCGCTATTATGGTGATTAATGATCCTGTTAGAGATTTCGAGCGCATAAAGTCTCTAGTGACGCAAGGATATCTTGTGAGGACTCGCGCGGATTCGGGCACTCAAGAGGCTCGTGATAACAATACCGTTCGCAGAGAAAAGGCTTTTCAGAGTGGCGCCCAGGCGATCAGCACCGACTATTTCCTCAAAACTAATCCCTTTGACAGCGGCTATAGAGTTAGCATCGAAAACGAAATCCGTTGTAATCCGGTTTTAATTGCTCAAGATTGCTCTTTTTCGGAATAAAAACTGAACCAAACTTGAACTTACTAGTTTTGGGTGGCTTCTGAGTTGGGATCCGGCCAATCTTTGTTGTATGCTCAGGCGATAAGTGATTTTTGAGTAGAGAAAAAGGGGGTAAGAATGGCTGAGGCCGTATTAGAAAATCCAGATTTATTTAATCTGACAATGTCCGAAGAGGCGCAACCGCTCCTCGACGCGGTCAAGAAACATATCAAAGAAAACGTTGATCCGATTACCGAGGAATACCATCGGCTCGGCATTAATCGAAAAGAACATTGGGGCTACGGAGATGGTCAACTAGAGCTTTTAGAGGGGGCTAAGCAAAAAGCTAAGGACAGTGGTCTCTGGAATTTTTTCCTTCCTGACGCCGATACTGGAGAGGGTTTATCTAACCTCGACTACGCCTTTATAGCAAATGAGCTTGGGAAAAACGGACTTGCTTCAGAAACGCTAAACTGCTCCGCGCCTGATACGGGGAATATGGAAGTGCTCGAGAGAGTGGGTACCCCGGAGCAAAAAGAACAATGGCTTAAGCCTCTGTTAAATGGCGAAATCAGATCAGCCTTCGCAATGACGGAACCTGGTTTACCTTCCTCTGATGCAAAGAACATATGCACGCAGGCCAAGCTGGAAGGTGACGAATGGGTGATCAATGGGGAGAAGTATTATATCTCTGGGGCTGGCGACCCTCGCTGTAAGGTGATGATCACGATGGTCCAGACCAATCCTGATGCGCCTCCACACAAGCAGCAATCGCAGATATTGGTGCCAATCGATACAGAAGGAGTTCACATCCTGGAAGGTATGGAAGTGTTTGGACACGACGATGCTCCCCACGGACATATGCACATTCACTTTGACAATGTGAGGGTTCCAAAGGAGAACATGCTTCTCGGTGAGGGACGTGGTTTTGAGATTTCCCAGGTGCGTTTGGGTCCTGGAAGAATTCATCACTGTATGAGATCGATCGGAGTCGCCGAACGAGCCTTAGAGCTGATGATCCGCAGGACAACCACACGGGAAGCATTCGGAAAGCCAATTATCAGGCTAGGTAAAAATATTGAGCTCGTCTCGCGGGCAAGGATCGAAATCGACGCCTGTCGACTGATGGTTCTGCAAGCGGCCAGAGCGATGGATACCCTGGGTAATAAAGAGGCCAGAGTTTATGTGAGTGCGATTAAGGCGATGGTGCCTGAAAAGGTCTGCACCATAATAGATCAGGCTATACAGATGCATGGAGCGACGGGTGTTTCACAGTGGACACCACTAGCTAGAATGTATACTGGGCAGCGAACGCTACGGATTGCGGACGGACCAGATGAGGTCCATCACATGGTGGTAGGTAGGAACGAAGTACGCAAGTACGAAGGTGAGGCCTACACCGCGATTGACGACAAGCTTCGAAACAAGCCTATTCGTTAAAACAGATCCGATAGATCAGAAAAAGCCCGCCATTGAGCGGGCTTTTTTATTGCTCGATGATGATTTCGTCTTGGGATCTCGAGGTTAATAAAAAACGATCCCCATCTTTTGTCATCAACGTACCGCTAGGTAAATCTCGCATGAAAATGGTTTTAAGAAATGAGTTCGCTGGTACTGGGACCAGGTGGTACAAAGCGACTTGTTTAATATTGAGCGTCTCTTTCAAATCTCCCAGAGCGGTGGTGTGGGCATGATAATCAAGAACATCGCGCATTACTTTGGCCAATCTGTCGTTTCCGGTGGCCTCAGCCGCATCAGCAAAATTATTAATCAGCGTTGGGGACAAGGCATCGGTTAGTAGTAGATCAACTCCTTTTATACCTGCAATGAAAGAGGGACTCACGATAGTATCTCCGGAAATTGCAACCGAACGGCCTTTGTATTCGAATCGATAGCCAAACGCTGGCTCTACTGGCTTGTGATCAACTCGGAATGCGAACACCTTTAGCCCATCACGTTCAAAAATTAGTCCAGGTTCCACTAGATTCGATTGGAGAAGTCCGAACTCTGAGGGGAGTAGGTCTTCACCGTGATGCGCGACTCGATATTTTCGATCTAACTCAAAAGCTAGGTTGAAGCCATTCACCACATTGCTAACCCCAGTTGGCCCAAAAATCTGGAGGCTGCTGGGACGGCCAGCGACCCAGGAAGTAAGATTAACGTCATAGATTGCCGATATGTGATCTGAGTGGTAATGAGTCAGGAAAACACCCCTAAGTAAATTTAATGGGACGTTATTAGCCTGCAAGACACGATTTGAGCCTGGTCCAACGTCGATCAGGAAAATTTGATCGCCTGCTCGGACCATTATACAGGACTGAGCCTGGCCGCTATTCATGCCGAGAGGTGAAGAGCTCCCACACACGAGAACTTCCAGGCCATCAATTCTTGGGCTGGGAGTTGTACCCGCTGCCATGACGCTTATAGCTTGTTGCAGTAGAAAATCTTGGCCCCATCGTGTATTCGTTAATGTTGAGTAAGCCGCAAAAATTAAAACCCCTGCGCATGAGAGAACAAGGCCAAGTTTCTTAATCAAAGAAGTTTCCTCATTAAGCTTTCTCTGCTGCCTGTGCGATATTTTTTATATCGGTTTTTCCCTGAGGTCTAAATAAGTTGGATATAGCCTTGGTCAGATCTTCTGCCATGAGATAGAGGCATGGGACTAAGAGCAACGTTATAAACGTAGAGAAAAGAACTCCCCATGCTAAGGACACCGCCATAGGCAAAAAAGGTGCCGTGGAGGGGGTGGTGGTTGTCATAAGAGGAATAAGTCCGACGAAGGTGGTAACCGAGGTGAGGATGATTGGTCTGAACCGAACAATTGCGGATGCTGTAATTGCTTCTTCGATCGATTCCCCCGCTCGACGTCTGCGATTGGAGTAGTCCACGAGAACGAGTGACGCGTTAACGACTACCCCTGTTAGCGCAACTATGCCAAGAGCAGAGAAGAACATAAGGTCGACGCTGAGTGCATAATGACCAGTAATAGCACCAATCGCTCCGAAAGGTACGACACTCATCACAACGAGTGGTTGTAGGTAACTCTTAAGAGGTATCGCCAAGAGTCCATAGATGCCAAACAGCGATATTAAAAGGCCTACCCCTAGAGAGGCATAAGCAGTATTACGTTCTTCTTGCTCTCCTCCTGCATCAAATTCTAGCCCAGGGTACTTTGCTTGCATGGCTGGTATCATTTGTCCACGTATCGCTGTCATCACCGCTTCGGGAGTGTTGACTGCTCGGTCAAGGTCTGCGCTTACCTCAACGACTCTTCTTCCATCGAGTCGCCTAATTTCGGAAAACCCCCTGTTAAGATCGAATCGAGCGACGCTGTAGAAAGGGACTTCGATCCCTGATGGCGTGCGGATATACATATCTTCAAGGTCGCCAATAGAGCGTCTTTGGGATTCTGGAAATCGAATCATCACTCTTAGGTCGTCCTGGTCTCTCTGAACCCGTTGTGCCTCAACACCATAAAACGCGTTTCTGACCTGGCTGGCCAGATCATTTAACGTGAGTCCGAGATTTTGTGCTTCCGGCAACATTTCTAATTTGATTTCTTGTTTGCCGGAGCGGAAGGTATCGCCGATATCGAAAACCCCTGGGAAGCTGCCCAGGTCTAATTTCAATTCGTCTGCAGCAAGTCGCATTTGTTCTATATCATTGCCAGTGATTTTGAATTCGATCGCCTCTCCAGCTGAGAAGGTGTCTGCGTCGAAAGATAGTTTGACCGCGTCTGGGATAGCTCCAACGAGATCACGCCATTGATTCGAAATCTCTTTGGCAGTCACGTTTGCTCGCCTCTCAAAGGGGAGAATATCAATCACAATCTCTGCTATGTTGCTTTGGCCTGGTCCTGATGGTTGTCCTGGTCCGTTTCGATCTACGTTTTGGCCGACACTGGATAGAACATTTTGTACCAGGTCAGATTGTAGATTGTGCTCGGATACAAATTTGTCATTGAGTGCGATCGTTGCCTCTTGGATTTGGAGAGCAGCTTTGTAAGTAGTGTCAGCAGATGTGCCAGCTGGAAGTTCGAGCGCGGCGTAAATCCGATTTCCCTCAACTGCTGGAAAAAAGCCGAACGTGACTCGTCCGCTACCGATCAGGGCAAAAGCAAGAATCAGTACACCAACGGCCACCGCAGTAGTGGCGTATCGCCATCTCATCGCCTGAATGAGAAATGGTCTGTATTTGTTCTCGGCAAAGTTTTGTAAACCTCCTGCCAGACGGCCTTGAAGGCGATTCCATTTGCCCGCGATCCCCGTCGTAGAGGCTGTTCTCTTTCTATGTGCTAGATGTGATGGGAGTATCAGTTGTGATTCGATGATGCTGCAGATCAGTGCAAAGATCACCACCCAACCGATCGGGGCAAAAAAGTTGGACATTCGACCGTCGACGGCGATCAGCGGTAGGAATGCGGTGATTGTCGTCAATACACCAAAGATAACAGGGACCGATACTTCCCATGTCCCGTCTATTGCTGCCTGAATGGGTTCTTTACCCATCTGCTCATGCCCGTAGACTCTCTCTCCTACAACGATGGCATCATCAACGACGATACCGAGTACGAGAATGAAGGCGAGAACAGTCATTGTCGAAATCGTTATATCGCTAAAGGGCAGAAAGCCAAGGGTCCCCAGTAATGCTACTGGTATTCCAACTGCAACCCAGAAAGCCAGTCGAATTTGGAGAAAGAGTGCCAAGATAACCAACACAAAAATTAACCCTTGGAAAAGATTCTTACCTAGCACCGACATTCTTTCACCGAGCTCTAAAGAGGTATCGATCCAGATATTGGTAGTTACTCCTTCGGGAAGAGTAGATTCAAAATCTGTGACGACATTTTTTGCAAGTTCTGCGATTTGTATGAGATCTTCGTCGCCTACCTGAGATACGTTCACCATCACTGCTTGCTGACCGTTGAATGCAGCTTTCAGGTCTCCTTCTTGAAACGTATCTCTGATAATGGCCATTTCTCCCAAGGTGACTCGCGTTCCGTCCGGGCTGGTTAGCACTACGATGTCTGCAAATTCATCTCCAGAGTAAATTTGACCTGTAGTTCTTATTAAGATTTCACCAGTCTCTGTTCTAAGAGTACCTCCGGGCATATCAAACGACCCTCGTCGGACGGCATCAGAAACTTTCTGCAGCGTAATTCCATAGCGGCGTAAGGTCTCTTCAGCGATCTCGATTGATATCTCATACGGACGAACGTATTCGACGGCCACCTGAGAAATACCTTCCACCTGCACTATTTGCTCGCGTAACTCTCTGCCAAGTTCTTTTAGCTCGTATTCGCTTATAGGCCCAAACAAGGCGATCTGCATGGCTTTTCGAGTCATTGCTGCCGCAGTAAAAATTGGTTTCTCGGTTTCAACGGGAAAGGAATTAATACCATCCACTCGACTCTTGATCTCGTTGGTGGCGGTTACCTCATCGGCATCACTAAAAAGCATCGCACTGACGGTGCACTGTCCTTCTGTTGCCATCCCATAGAGTTTTTCTATCCCCTCCACACCTTCTATCGCTTCCTCGATTCTGACGCATACCGCTTTTTCGGCCTCGATGGGGGCTGCGCCTAGATAGGGAACCGTCACTGCGATGACCTTGAGTTCGAAGTTGGGGAATTCCTCTTGGTTAGTTGTTAATGCACCATAAAGTCCCGTAATGATGAGGAAAAACATTAGCAGGTTGGCCGCGACCGGATTGTTCGCGAACCATTTGATCGCGGTTTGCATTTATTGTGCGCCTCTTAGATAGGCTTGTTGATTAAAGCTTTCCGATCGTTGCTGAGTGATCGTATTTACAATCGTTCCCGCGATGAGGTTTTTTCTTGCAGCAAGACAAACCTTCTCGCCAGCTGATAAACCGTGGGATAACAACACGGTATCCTTATACAGTCTAAGTGGTTCTACTTTTCGGAAGCGCAAACGATTTTCCTCGTCTACGACGATGACTTCGTCAGAACTTCTCAAGGCTGATCTGGGTAGGCTAAAAACGTTGCGTGCCTCCCGCCCAAGAATCTTCGCGTTCACAAATAGTCCAACTGATAGCGGGATTTCATTTACGCGATTGTCTACTCTGGCAACCAGCTGAACCATTCTGCTCGAAGAATCGATCTCTGCCTCTGATCGCACGATCTTACCTTGCCATGATAGTGATTTACCCGCGTAATTGGCCTCTAATGTGACATTTGGTTGCTGATCGTGGGGAATCTCGCCTCGAGTGGTCGGTGCAATCTGAAGAAAGGCAAGCTGATTATCTGCAATCGGCAGTCTTATTTCTACAATGTCGCTCGCATAGATCGTGCCGATCGGTTGGCCGCGTGATACGAACTGACCGATATCGACGCTTTCTGAACGCACAAGCCCAGTGAAGGGAGCTCTAAGAGTAGTTCTCTTAAGATTCTCTTCAGCTTGCTTCTGATTCGCACGCGCGTCTTTAAGCGAAGCTTGATTGATTTTGTATATTCTGACGGCGTTTTCCAGGTTCGATCTTGAGACTAACTTCCTCTCCTCCAGGCTTTGAATCCTTTTTAGCTCAAAACTAGCGTGCTGAAATTCCGCTTCGGCCCTAAGTTGCGCTGCTTCAGCTCGCTCTAGTGCCGTTTCATAGTCAATGGTTTCGATTCTCGCTAGCTCGTCGCCTTGTTCAAAGTAGCCACCAGCCACGAGTCCCTCTGAAGTCCATTCAATCTTCCCGGAAACTTCTGGTATGAGTTGGGTTTCAACTGACGGTTGGACGCTACCTTGCGAGTTTACGTTGAGCCTAACAGTTTTTGGTGAGACCTCTTGGACTTGAACGGTGAGCAGTTCTGGAACGACGGGCTCGGGGTCTAGCTGCGGTGCTGTCGCCATTAGTGCCGCGGCTCCAGCCCCAAACAGAAAAACGATTATTATTGGAATCAGAAGGTTTTTTACTATCACTTAGATGTTCCCTATTGCATTTTTTGCTTCGGACATGGTCGAGCGCGTGGCCTTCTCATAAGCGTTCTCGATGCTTATTTGATTCATCTCAGCAAGTTTTAGAAAAGTGCTCCGGACTTTTGGTATGTCTCTTTGTTTTATGGCTTCTTCCAATTGGGCGGCGCAGAGCGCGAAACCTCTGTGGTCTACTTCGAAAAAATCGGCGAGTGCTGACATATTGGGTGCGAACTGCTCGAATAAGGAGCGAGCAATGATTTGCAGGGGTAAGTTTCCACTGACTTGCATCATGAGTTGCATGAGCTCGAGTCGGGCGAGATTGTGTTCTTCTTGGGTAAGCTTCTCTGCGTGTAACCTATTAAGGGCAACGCTAATTTGTTCTATCTTGTCATCATCAGCTTTTGTGATCGCTTCTTCGGCAGCCAACGCCGCAAATTGTTGGATTACCGAAAGTATCTGATGGACTAGGCTTTGATCTGGAAACGCTCCTTGCCGCAAAAGATAGCCAATTACATCCAAGCTGGCTTCTGATTTTGCTTTTGCTCTGGCACCTCCAGGAGATATTTCTGCCAACCCTATTTGTTCCAGTTTTTTCATGGCTTCTCTTACCGCCCCGCGGTTGGCGTCGAACCTGACTGCCAAGTCCCGCTCAGACGGCAATCGTTCCCCGGGTCTGTAGCTCCCAGTTAGAACATCGAGAATGAGCTCCTCGGCAATTTGATCGTGTTTGCTCGGCATATTGTTCTTGTCAAATAAGTAACTTCAGCTAATTGGTAGGTCCAAAATGGTATGACCAAAAAGGGCGACACTGTATCCCAGATT
>CAJXCK010000030.1 GCA_913051785.1 uncultured Gammaproteobacteria bacterium | reverse complement strand
GACGCATTATTTTCTCTCGTACTATCTCGGAGGCAAGGAAACGCTCAGATTTATCTGTAATTTGATCGTCAGGAAACATATGGGTTCCGCTGGGCAGCAGCTCAAAAATCTTAGATCTCAGTTCAGATAGGCCGTTTTTCCTGAGCGCGCTTACAGGAAAAATATCTGAAAAGAGCTTCGTTTCTCGAAGATTTTTTATTTTCGGCAGCAACAACTGCTTATCTCTAAGCAGGTCAATTTTCGAAATAATCGCGAGTCTCTTAACCCTCGGCCGAGCCATAAGACCTAAAATCCATTCCTCTTCTTCAATCACGCTTCTGCAGTCAGTTAAAAAACAGAGTATGTCGACGTCCTTCACGGCACTTGTGGCGTCTTTTACCATATATTTGTTGAGCGCCTTGCCGCTCGTTCTGTGTAAGCCAGGCGTATCAACATAAATCGCTTGCTTGGAACCTATTGTATCTACACCCAATAAGTTTCTTCTTGTCGTTTGGGGTTTACGAGAGGTAATGCTCACTTTTTGGCCTAGTAGATAATTCAACAAAGTCGACTTGCCGACATTAGGCTTACCAACCAATCCAACGAAGCCACAAAAGGTTGCTCCGCCTTCGTTTTCGTTGAAATTCTTCAATATCAGACAGCCGTTTCTTGGAGAAGACCTAGCATCTTCTGCGCAGCTAGTTTTTCTCCTTCCTTCTTTGAACCAGAGACAGCTACTGTTTCCAGTTTTAACCAGGAGAGCTCACATTTTATCTCATAGGTTTTATTGTGGTCGGGGCCTATCGCTCGAACTACGCTATACCGAGGCAAATTTTCTCCCCTAGACTGGACTAGTTCTTGGAGTTCCGTCTTTGAGTCCTTGAGATTGGCAAACTCAGCCTCCTCTACACGATTTGCGAAAAGGCGTCTCACAATTACTTCTACCACCTCTATACCGGCATCTAGATACACCGCACCAATTAAGGCTTCAAAGGCATCCGCGATTATTGACTCTCTATCTGCGCCACCTTGCTTCGCCTCCCCTGTGCTTAATGTCAACATTTCCGGTATCCCGACAGATCGACCTAAAGTCGCTAGAGACCGGCCTTTTACTAGCTCAGCTCGCATCAGGGAAAGCTGGTCTTCTTGATAATTTGGATTCGATTCAAACAATATGGAGGAGACGACTGCACCCAAAATCGCATCCCCAAGAAACTCAAGTCTTTCATTGTTATCCTTCGAGAAACTTCTATGTGTCATCGCCAGGACGAGAAGTCTCATCGATTTGAATTGGTACCCTATTGCATCTTCTAATTCGGCCGTCGCATTTTCAAACCCAACTCGTTCGGTCATGTGCGATTAAGATGATTCTTCGTATTCAAACCATTTATTCCTGGAGAAATTCGGCAAATTCCAACCTGGATCTTTATGCAGCCATATCGCAACGGCTTTCCCAACGATGTTTTCTTCCGAGGCCATACCCCATGAACGGGAATCTTCTGATCTATCCCTGTTATCCCCCATCATGAGGTACTCTCCCTCTCCTACTATCCATTCCTGGGTCGGCTCATAACCAGGGCTCTTGTGGACCAAATGAGGAACGACACCAAGCAACTCTTCATATTCCATAACCTTTATACCAAAACGAGGATCCCGAAATTCTTTTACAAACTGATACGAAAGTCTCTTCCCATTTACAAAAAGGCTTTTACTGGCGTACCTTATTCTATCTCCCGGGACACCGATCACTCGTTTTATGAAGTAACGGGGATCATGTGGAGGCACAAAAACCATCATTTCGCCACGTTTTGGCTGATCAACGTCCAATAATTTTGTTCCCAACACAGGCATTCGTAATCCATACGCATATTTTGAAACCAAGATAAAGTCCCCAACCTCCAGTGTAGGTACCATTGATTCGGAGGGTATCTGATAGGGCTCAGCAACAAAACCTCTCAAAACGAAAACTAGTAATAAGACTGGAAAAAAAGAGTAAGCATATTCGACTAGTTTGGGCTGGGCGACTGATGTCTTTTCATTCTTACTTGTTCTTTCTTCCGCCACGAGGCCAATCACCGCAGCTTTTTCTCTACGAGATTTCAGAAAAAGGATGTCTGTTATTATGATTAGCCCACTGACAGCGACGGCCCAAAACAACAGATAGGGTAAATCTATATCCATATTCTCTCTCTCAACGTCTTTTTGACTGCTGTCAGCGATCTACCTTTAATACAGCAAGAAAAGCCTCCTGTGGAATTTCGACCTGACCCAACTGTTTCATTCGCTTTTTTCCTTGCTTTTGTTTTTCCAACAGCTTTTTCTTTCGCGTAATGTCACCACCATAACATTTAGCAGTCACATTCTTTCGTAGCGCCTTTACCGTCTGTCGCGCGACTATCTGTCCTCCAATGGCAGCCTGCACCGCGACATCAAAAAGCTGTCTTGGAATCAATTCTTTCATCTTCTCAGCTAACGCCTTCCCTCGCTGATGAGCGTAGTCGCGATGAACGATTCCAGCAAGAGCGTCTACTTTTTCTCCATTAATCAAAATATCAAGCTTTACGAGATTAGCTTCTTCAAATCGATCAAACGAATAATCCAATGAGGCGAAGCCTCGACTCACGGACTTTAGTCGATCAAAAAAATCCATGACCACCTCACTCATCGGTATCTCCCAATTCATTGAGACCTGTCCCTTTGAGAACTGCATGTTTTTTTGAACACCGCGACGATCCACAATCAGGCTCATAATAGAACCAACGTGCTCTGAGGGTGTAAGAATGTTCACATCGGCGATCGGCTCTCTCATCACCTTGAAGTTGGATGGCAGCTTAGACGGATTATCGATTTGGGAAACGCTTCCATCTTGATTTTCCACTTGGTATATCACACTCGGCGCTGACGTTATCAGGTCGAGGTTGTACTCCCTTTCTAGACGTTCCTGCACAATCTCCATATGCAGCATACCTAGAAAACCGCAGCGGAATCCAAAACCAAGTGCGTCTGATGATTCCGGCTCGTAAAAGAGTGACGCGTCATTTAGCACCAACTTCTCGAGAGCCTCGCGGAAGGGCTCGAAATCGTCTGAGTTTACCGGAAACAATCCCGCATAAACCTGCGGTTTTACTCTGTCGAATCCAGGTAATTGGGCGACGTCGGGAGACTTTAATAATACCAATGTGTCGCCCACAGGAGCGCCCTTGATCTCTTTTATCCCCGCTACCACGTAACCAACTTCCCCTGCTTTAAGAAATGACTCGCTTTTTCTTTTGGGTGTAAAACGGCCTAAATCGTCCACAACGTAGCTTTTCTGAGTCGATTTAACGACTATCCTGTCACCCTTTCGAAGAACGCCTTCAACAATTCTGACCAGGGATACTATTCCCAGATAATTGTCGAACCAGGAATCAATTATCAAAGCCTGTAAGTCTCCATCATCCTTTCCTTCAGGCGCGGGTATTGAGTCTACGATCAGATTCAATAGGCCATCAACTCCCTGTCCTGTTTTCGCGCTTACCCGGTGAATCTCAGACGTATCCAAGCCGATTATATCTTCGATCTCTCCAGCTACCTTTTCTGGCTCCGATTGAGGCAGGTCTATCTTATTCAAAACAGGTAGCACCTCTAAGCCCTGCTCTATGGCCGTATAACAGTTGGCTACTGATTGTGCTTCCACCCCTTGCGCAGCATCAACTACAAGCAAGGCTCCCTCACATGCTGCTAAAGAACGTGATACCTCATAACTGAAATCAACGTGACCTGGCGTATCGATGAGGTTGAGTTGATAGCATTCTCCATCGCTGTGCACGAAGTTTAAAGTCACGCACTGAGACTTAATCGTGATTCCTCTCTCCCTCTCTAGGTCCATGGAGTCCAATACCTGGGAAGACATTTCTCTCTCGGAAAGGCCACCGCAGAGCTGAATAAATCTGTCCGCTAACGTCGACTTGCCATGGTCTATGTGGGCGATAATCGAAAAATTTCGTATCTTATTTGTACTGATCAAGTCCTAAATCTCTAGAGCAAGGATACTCGAGGAAGTCGCATATCCATTTTTGGGCAGTTGGTTTTAGCTAGTATATGACAGAAGCTCAAAAATAAATAAACGAGCGTCCCAGGATTTTCAGGATGATCAAGGGACTTTTATCGTCAAAAAGATCCGCCTGCCATCTCGCAAAATGAGGATCGGTATTACGTCACCGCTGGATGCATCATTGACGATCGACTCTAGAACGTCGAGGGTTTGAGTTGGCTTTGTCTTCATCCGTAAGATGATGTCACCAGCTCTGAGTCCCGAGTCGCGAGAGAGTCCGTCAACCGCTATCACCTCAATCGCTCCGTTTAAGCCCATTTCGGAGCTGACTTTTTCCGACAACTCTCTAGCTCTCAGGCCGAACTTGTTAGCACTTGTTTCCTTCTGTTCCATCGGGAGCGTTTCACCAGGCTGCTCGGGTAGCTCTCCAATCTCTACTGATAACATCTTTTCTTTGCCACCTCGAACGACTCTTACGCGAGCCTTTTCACCGACCTCAGCACGGCCAACGAACTGTGGTAGCTCTCCGGATCTCTCAATCTTCTGGCCGTCGAATTCGATGATAATGTCCTCCTCTTGGACACCTCCTTGTTCAGCTGGACTACCTGGCATGACTCTCGCGACCAAAGCTCCCATAGGCCTATCCAAACCAAAACCCAAAGCCAAATCTCTCGTTAATTCCATAATCTCAACGCCTAACCAACCTCGAGAGACTCTTCCCTTTTCCTTTAATTGCTCGACTACATCCATCGCCATTTCGATCGGAATCGCGAAGCTTACCCCCATGAAACCTCCCGAGTTGGAATAAATCTGAGAATTTATACCCACTACCTCTCCCGCCAAGTTGAACAGCGGGCCTCCGGAGTTGCCTGGATTGATAGCCACATCAGTCTGAATGAAAGGCACATAGCTGCCAGTCTCTGGATTTGAAAGACTTCTACCTTTTGCACTAACGATTCCTGCTGTTACAGAGTAATCAAAGCCAAACGGTGAACCTATGGCAACCACCCACTCCCCAACTTCCAACTCATCCGAATCGCCCATATTGAGGGCTGGTAGCTCATCTTCCGAATCAATTTTAATGAGAGCAAGATCTGATCTCGGGTCTGCACCAACCAAACGGGCCTCAAATTCCGTTCTGTTACTAAGTCTAACCATTATCTTTTCGGCGCCAGCCACGACATGGTTGTTCGTGAGTATATAGCCGGTATCTTCGATTATAAAACCACTGCCTAGAGATCTTGGCCGACTTCTCGGCTGATTATTTCTTTCAGAGGGTGGGCCAAATCGACGGAAAAATTCCTCTAACTGCTCGTTACGAGGAGTGCCTCTCCTATTGTTCCGAGCACCCTCCCCGATCGTGCTTATATTCACGACTGCAACCTCGTTACTCTTAACCAAATCCGTAAAATCCGGTAAATCGGCAGAGCTAGTAACCCCTATCCAACTCGAAAGGAGCATTGCTATTGTGAATTGGGACCAAAGACGAAGCTTATTGTTTAGCATACTAGTTAGTTCTCTGTTATCGGTGTTCATACTCATCACAAGGCCTTTTGTAGGGGCTAGAAAATGAATAGCTTCCTCTCTTGCTATTCATTTCTGGATACTGGTGTCACTTCACCCAGCTTTCAACCACTATTACATTTTTTAACAAAATGCATTGAACTGACATCTAACTACCTGAGAGCTCCATAAAGAATGAAAATCATCAAATTGAGAATAGACCATTGCCTTGTCCAATTCATATTCAACTTTGAAACCAACTTGCAGAATTTGATTTAAAGACAAGAGCAAATAATCATATAGTCTGATTTTCTTTAGGTAGTTTTATAGAAACCATGTCACAACGTTTCTCGACCGACGTGTTGATTATCGGGGGAGGCGCAGCCGGCCTCGCCGCCGCCCTTCATCTCGCCGACACCGCTAGGGTCACTGTTTTAGCAAAAGGAGAACCTTCATCAGGATCGTCTTTCTGGGCGCAAGGCGGGATAGCTGCTGTCTTAGACGATGCAGATAGATTTGCCTTTCACGAAGCCGACACAATGAAGGCGGGAGCGGATCTCTGCGATAGAGAAACTGTGAGACTAATGGTGAGAGAGGCCCCAGACGTTATAAGAGAGCTCTCTACCTGGGGCGTTGATTTCGATAAAGAAGATAACCAATTGCATCTGACCATGGAGGGAGGACACTCACACAGGAGAGTGGCCCACATTGCAGACGCAACTGGCAGGGAAATCACTCAAAAACTTAGTGAGAAAGTACTGGATCACCACAACATAGAAATCTTTCATGACCGAATGGCAATCGACCTCATTAACCTTAACAAAGTAAACGGATACCCTAGTGCATGCGCTGGCGCGCATGTTCTTAATACGTCGACTGACAGAGTTGAGGTCTTTCAGGCGAAAGCGGTCGTGATAGCTACTGGCGGTGCGAGTAAAGTCTATCTCTATACGAGCAATCCAGACGGATCGACTGGCGACGGTATCGCTATGGCATATAGGGCGGGCTGTCGCGTGGCAAATATGGAATTCAACCAATTCCATCCTACTTGCTTATATCATCCACATGCAGGCTCGTTTCTGATTTCAGAGGCAGTCAGGGGGGAAGGCGGAATTCTTACTTCTGCTAAGGGCCACCGCTTCATGCCCAGGTATGATGAGCGAGCGGAACTCGCTCCGAGAGACATAGTCGCTAGAGCAATTGACCAGGAGATGAAGAAAAAAGGTTTAGATTGTGTTTATCTGGATATCAGCCATCGCTCCCCCGATTTCATAAAAAGTCACTTTCCAAATATTCATGAACAGTGCCAAAGATTAGGCATCGATATCACTCAAGAACCTATCCCGGTCGTTCCTGCCGCGCATTACACTTGTGGCGGCGTGCTGGTCGACGCAGATGGAAGGACAGATCTGAATATGCTATTTGCTATCGGCGAAGTTGCTTACAGTGGATTGCATGGAGCAAATCGCCTAGCAAGCAACTCTCTTCTTGAATGCTTGGTTCATGCAAAGAGAGCCTCGAAGGCAATCAAGCCGCGTCTAGAGCACAACTTTGAGTTGCCTTACGTTCCCAAGTGGGATGAATCTAGAGTCAAAGATGCAGATGAGAGCATTATGGTGTCCCATAATTGGGACGAACTCAGGCGGTTTATGTGGGATTTTGTAGGTATCGTCCGAACCGATTCCAGACTCGAAAGGGCAAAACGGCGAATAGATCTTCTAAACCAGGAAGTTTCCGAGCATTACGCCAAATATCGCATCAGTAGCGATCTCATCGAACTCAGAAATTTACTCCAGGTTGCTAACCTAATAGTTCGATCGGCGATGATGAGAAAAGAGAGCAGAGGCCTACATTTCAATCTCGATCATCCAAAGACGCTGGATAAACCTGAAAATACTCTTCTCTCCACTGGTTCTATAAGGGACTTCTAATTTACGCGAGTTGCAACGCAATTAATTTTGGTTTCACCAGCTTTTTAGACCGGAATTTGCATCCCGGATCAAAGTCACCACTCTCCTCTCAATTTCTCCTTCTGGCATCTGACGACCTTGAACCCAGTCGAAGATTTCCCAATCCTCTCGCGAAAGGATGTCTTCATAACACGCTTGTTCTTCTGCAGAGAGACTGGAAAACCCAACTTCAAGAAAACGCAACAGTTGGAGTTCGAGCTCCGACATTCCTCTCCTGCTTCTCCAATAGATCTGCTTTAAATCAGTTAACATGTTGAACTCAATTTGAATCTGCCCGGGATAATGTGCTGAAATGCAAAAATGGTCGGCATGGTAATGAATTTGGAACAAAAATGATACTTTGGAAAGAAGCTAGAGCCATGTGTCTGAAAGCTACTGGTGCAAAAGAATTTTTGCAGGGTTATCTAACATGTAACACAGATTACATAACTCAGGGTTCTTACTTATCTTTTGCGCTATGCGATATTAAGGGTCGAGTACTAGCAAACGGGTGGGCTACTCAAAGAGAGGATCAGGTTTTTCTCATCGTGCATAGAAGCACTTTATCTTTGGTCAGAAAACATCTAGCTCCCTATCTGAATTTCTCCCAATGTAGCGCGGAGGAAGCAGATTATTCCATCTATCTTCAGAGATCTGAATTAGGCAGCGAAGCGGGCCTGTTTGGCTACGAAATAGCTTCTTTATCGATATTTGATTCACAAGAAGAAGCCGTAAAGGAGGATATTTCAGAAGCAATCAAAGAGCTTCTTATCTCTAAAGGTGTTTCATTTATCGAAGAGAGAGCCTCCGGGAGGCACTTACCTCAAGTGCTAAGAATGCAAGAAACAGGCGGCTTAGACTTTGAGAAAGGATGCTATCTGGGTCAGGAGGTGATAGCGCGGGTTCAGTTTAAGGGAAGAACTAAAAAGGCCCTAGAGAAGTTCTCATGGGAAGAGGATAGCGAACCCCCAACAGTGGGTCAAAAATACTCGTCTAGCGGCCAAAACGGTGAGATTGTTATGACTGGAAAAACTCTCGGCCTTTGGATTACAAGCGCGAGCGGCTAGTCTAGTCAGAAGTGGCTCAGAAGATAATCAGTGGGTATATCTGAGATCTTAGAGTAGGACCAGGATGGTTGCTTGTCCTTATCGATAAGAAGGGCCCGAACCCCCTCGGGGAAATCCGGGAGTTGAACGCATCTGCTCGCGATCTTCAATTCCATCTGAAAACACTCCACGATTCCTAAATCTTTAGCCCTCCGTATTTGCTCCACCGTAATCGCCGCCGTCACAGGACATCCAGAATTCAGGTTATCTTTGGCCGTATCAACCCAAGGATCACCATCTGGTATCGCTAAAAGCTGTTCGACCGTTTCAGAAGGATCTTCTAAGTCGAATTTCCACTCCGGGACCTTTAGCCACGGGCCGGCAGGCACAGACTCTCCTTGGTATTCTCCGTGAAAGAAGGAGTCCAATAACCTGTCGTTGTGTTCCCGATCAGCACTGTATTTTAGGCCAGATAATCTTTTGAGCAGACTGCTGGAATCTAATGAACGAAATTGATTGGTCGCCACACCCAAAGTCAGAGCATCTCTCGAATCCAGCTCGCTCCCGGTTAGAGCCAAAAACAAGGCTGCGTTTAGCGGCAATTTCTGGAAAAGAATGCTCGCGCCGGCATCAGCAAATAAGCCAATCGTGATTTCAGGGTAAGCCAGCCTTGAACCATCCATAACTAATCTGTGACGACAAGCGCTAAGTATCCCTAGCCCACCGCCCATCACGACCCCATGTCCTATACAAACCGT
This sequence comes from uncultured Gammaproteobacteria bacterium, assembly GCA_913051785.1. GTDB lineage: Bacteria > Pseudomonadota > Gammaproteobacteria > Pseudomonadales > Azotimanducaceae > UBA4421. The sequence continues at coordinate 13,878 of CAJXCK010000030.1, read as the reverse complement.
CGGGATCTTATATTCGTGTAGCAACCTATCCAGCTGGTATTCAACTTGGAAAAATTCGGTCGCGTACGAGGCAAGCTCAAAATCTCCATCACTTGAGGCAATACAGGAGAAATAAAGTTTTTTGATGTCGGCGCCAGCACAAAAAGCTCTCTCGCCCCGGCCATCTATGACAACACAAACTATATCTTTACGCGTCTCCCAGGACACCAGCGCAGACAACATTGTGCTGACCATCTCAAGCGTGAGCGAATTCATTCTTTGCGGCGCATTTAGCGTGAGCCTGCCAATGAATTGACCAGATTTAGTCTGAATTTCATCAACAATGACCTCCGATTGATCGTTAATCATGTCGTCTCATCTCAAATCCGACCAATCTATGGTTGAATAGCCCATCTCGCTTAAACACTGATTTGTTCTCGAAAAATGTTTACAACCAAAAAACCCCCTATGCGCCGATAGTGGTGACGGGTGAGGCGCAGAAAGAACGTGATGTTTTTTGCAATCAATTAGACTTTCTTTGCTCTGCGCATAGCTTCCCCAGAGCAAAAAGACTAGACCCTTTTTCACATTACTCAATCTTTGCAGAACAACATCTGTGAATTGTTCCCAGCCTCGATTTCTGTGACTAGCCGCAAGGTTTGCTTCCACAGTTAATACAGAATTCATCAATAAAACCCCCTGATCCGCCCATCCACTCAGATCTCCTCGACCCGAGTGTAATAAGTTCGCTAGCCCGAGATCAGCTTCAATTTCCTTGAATATATTCTGCAAAGAAGGAGGAATCTGCTGTCCTTGTTTTACTGAGAAGCTCAATCCATGGGCCTGCCCAGTTCCGTGGTATGGATCTTGTCCTATAATGACCGCTTTGACCCTTTCTAACGAAACCAGATTAAACGCTGTGAATATTTCTCGACCAGGGGGGAATATCTGCTTCCCAGACTTCTTCTCAGAAAGCAGAAAATTCCTAAGTTTTTTCATGTAAGTTTCAGAGAATTGATCCCCTACAAGCTCCAACCAGGACTCTTCTAGGCCTCCTCTTTGATTTTCAGAGCTAATTAGTGGGCCTCATTTGCGGGAACAATAAAACATCTCGTATGCTTGGAGAGTCGGTTAGTAGCATTACAAGCCGATCAATACCGACACCCTCTCCCGCTGTAGGCGGCAGGCCATACTCTAGTGCTGTTATGTAATCCTCATCGAAGTGCATGGCCTCATGATCACCCGAATCTTTAAGGGCAACCTGCTTTTTAAAGCGCTCAGCCTGATCGACTGGATCATTGAGCTCCGAAAACCCATTCGCATACTCCCTCCCGCATATGAATAGCTCGAAGCGATCTGTAACAAATGAGTTTCGATCATTCAATCTTGCGAGTGGCGAAACCTCCGCTGGGTATTCGGTGATGTAGGTTGGTTGGAGAAGTTGCTTCTCGACAACAGCCTCGAAAATCTCCATCCAGTACTTGCCGAGACCCCACGCATCCTCAGTTGAAACTCCTAACCTAGCCAGGGTCTGATCTAGCATTTCGACATTTTCAAGTTCCGATTCTTTCACCCCAGCGTATTGGACAATCGATTCAGCCATCGTCATTCTCACCGACCTTCGAGCAAAGTCGATCTTTGTTCCCTGATAAACTATCTCCGTCTTATTCAAGACACTCTGGGAAATAAAGACCAACATATCATCAGTAAGCTCCATTAATTCCAAGTAGTCGGAGTAGGCCTGATAGAACTCAAGCATAGTGAACTCAGGATTATGACGGGTGGAAAGCCCTTCGTTCCGAAAATTTCGATTAATCTCAAACACCCTCTCAAATCCACCCACCACCAATCTCTTAAGATAAAGCTCGGGTGCCACCCTTAGATAAAGATCCATGTCGAGGGCATTGTGATGGGTGATAAAAGGTCTGGCGCTGGCTCCCCCAGGAATCGGATGCATCATCGGAGTTTCAACCTCTAAGTAACCACGGCTTCCAAAAAACTCTCTTAGACCTTTCACCACCTTACTCCGAACTTTAAAAAGCTCCCTCGCATCTTGGTTAGAGAGCAAATCCAAATATCTTTGTCTGTATTTCGTTTCCTGATCAGTTAAGCCATGAAATTTCTCAGGTAACGGTTGAAGTGTTTTATTTAGCAAGTTTATAGATGTTGCTCGAACAGTGAGCTCCCCTTTATTCGTCTTCATCAGCGACCCTTTAACTCCAACGATGTCGCCTAGGTCCCACAACTCTAAAAACTCTTGATAAGCCAAATCGCCCAGCGCATCACGTGTTAGATAGCACTGGATCTGCCCGGACATATCTAGCAATGAAATAAAACTTGCCTTACCCATATTGCGTTGCAGGACTAGTCTCCCGGCCACTGATGTTTCGAAGTTAAGCTGAACCAATTCATCTTTGTTTTTTCCACCGAATTCTTTCGTCAATTCGGACGCTAAACCTCCTCTCCGAAAAGTGTTGGCGTAATTACCTCCCTTCTCTCTCCATCTGAGCATCTTCGAACGCCGCGATAACATCTCGTCTCGTTTTTCAGCCATCATCCATTTCCTCGGGTCTAGTTCGCTAGTTTAAGTGAAGCCTCAATGAAAATATCCAGATCCCCATCCAAAACTGCGGATGGATTGGTCACTTCAACGTTAGTCCGAAGGTCTTTGACTCTCGACTGATCTAGAACATACGAGCGTATCTGACTACCCCATCCTATATCGGCTTTTGAATCTTCAATCTGCCTTTGTTCGGCCTTGCGCTGCTGAAGCTCCAATTCGTACAATTTCGCACGCAATTGTTTAAATGCGTTGTCCTTATTTTGATGTTGTGACCTTTCACTCTGGCACTGGACAACAGTATTGGTCGGCAGATGGGTTAATCGGACAGCAGAATCTGTTCGATTAACGTGTTGACCGCCAGCTCCACTTGCCCTGTAAGTGTCAACTCTCACTTCTGCTGGATTAATCTCTATCTCGATCGCATCATCTATCTCTGGCGAAATAAAAATAGAAGCAAAAGAGGTATGGCGACGGTTACCCGAGTCAAAGGGTGACTTGCGAACTAATCGGTGAACTCCTGTCTCTGTCTTTAGCCAACCATAAGCATATGGCCCTTTCACCAAAACGGTCGCGCTTTTTATCCCGGCGATGTCGCCATCAGAAATCTCAGATACGCTACCTATAAAACCTTTTCTTTCTATCCATCTCAGATACATTCTGAGCAGCATATCTGCCCAGTCCTGGGCCTCCGTTCCTCCCGAGCCAGACTGTACCTCAAGGTAGCAATTTGACTCGTCTAAAGGATCTTTAAACATCCTTCGAAATTCTAGAGCTTGCAATTTCGACTCGATTGAAGAGAGATCAGAATCGATCTCAACTAAGGTCGCTTCGTCATTTTCCTCGAAAGCTAATTCAGATAGATCCGTTAAATCGTTTAGATCTATTGAAACGGCCTGTAAAGTGGTTACAACCTCCCCCAGCTGAGCTCGCTCTCTTCCCAGCGCCTCTGCTTTCTTTGCATCTTCCCAGACTTCACTTTGAGACAACTCAAGCTCAACCTCGGCCAAGCGCTCGGACTTGCGGTCTAGGTCAAAGATACCTCCGTAACATGAGCTCTCTCGCTTTTAAATCCTTTAATGTTTCTCTTATCGAGGTGATTTCAGCCATTTAACCTTTCCACTCTTTAGTCCCTAACAGGATCCACTGCATGCTGTGACCCTCGTATTTCTTCAACCAACAGCTGCAGAGTTGAGGAGGGACCATACAGGTTCTCCTTCATCTTATAAACTAATTCAACCCTGTTGACTCGATCCGAAAGAAGAGGTGAATTAAACGCAATCGCATCGATAAGTGACTGTCCTTTCTTCACGACCATTTTGAGGTGATTCAAACCAACCTGCCGTTGGGAGATCAGTTCAAATTCCCCGGAAAAAGTTGGTTCTGGGAACTGAGTTCCCCATGGACCCGCCCAAAATATATCCCGAGCAGTCTCAAGCGTTAACTCTTCAGAATCTAGATCCCCATCAAACAAAAATTCTGTATCGGACGATTTCGTTGTTAAAGAGGCAGAGACCACTTTTTCAAACGACTTCCCGAAACGATCAAGATATGCTCTTTTTATAGTCAAGCCGGCAGCCATAGAATGCCCACCAAATTTTGATATCAATTTAGGTTGCTTCGTCGCCATCTCTTGAAGCACATCTCGTATATGGATCTCTTCAATGCTACGAGCGGAGCCCTTGATTTCGTCTTCGCTTACAGCAGATTTTGCGAAAACCACCACGGGTTTGTTCCACTTGTCCTTTAATTTACTCGCAATGAGACCAATCACCCCCTCATGGAAATTCTCTTCGTATACAACGAGGCTGGCTTCAGAAGATGGATCTTTCATTCCCGCGATGAATAACTCGGCCTGATCTAACATGTTTTTCTGCACTTCCCTACGCTGACTATTAAGTGCATTTAGTTGAGACGCCATTTTGAACGCCTGCTCATTATTATTCTCTAACAAACATCTAACCCCAAGAGCCATATCGCTCAAACGACCCGCCGCATTCAATCTAGGGCCTATCGCAAAACCCAAATCAGAGGCATCGATCGTAGCTAAAGTCCGTTTAGAAATATCCGCTAATTTTTTAATGCCCAGACAGGAATGACCAGCTCGAATCCTCTGAAGGCCCTGATAAACAAGGATTCTATTATTACGATCTAGAGGCACCATGTCAGCGACAGTCCCGAGTGCCACCAAATCCAGGGCCGCCGCCAAATTCGGCTCAGTTATTTTCTTTTGATCAAACCAACCATCCTCTCTTAATCTTTTCCTTAGCCAAGTCATAAGATAGAAAGCCACGCCGCAGCCCGCGAGATTTTTACTCGAGAAGGTGCTGTCTTCTCTGTTGGGATTTACGATAGCCAAAGCCGGCGGCAACTCCTCCCCCGGCAAATGATGATCAGTGACAATTACATCAACCCCAGCGTCTCTTGCTAATCCCACTCCGTCGATACTTGCTGTTCCATTATCGACAGTAATGATCACGTCGACATTTCTCGAGAGACATATCCTCGCTACTTCTATCGATAACCCGTATCCATGTATAAATCGATCCGGCACCAAAAATTCGACGTCTTCAGCTCCCATTTCTCTTAAGCAAGACAGACAAATAGCTACCGAAGTCGCACCATCCACATCGTAATCGCCGACCACTACGATCTTCTCTCTCTGCCTTAAAGCAAGTGCTAGGCGATCTACCGCGGCATCAATATCAGGCAAATCGGCAGGGGAAATCAGTTTATCAAGATTCATCACCACATCTTCGGCGTCAGTAACGCCTCTGGACCTGTACAGCTTTTGTATTAGTGGACTTATAGAAAATAGTTCTTCTCCACTCGCAGAGATGGAAGAGATCACCTTAGAATCTCCCTCTTGCGCCAACTAGGAGAGAACTCTGATTCGCTGAATCGGTTGTAATAATTCGCCGAATTTACCCACGTTCGACAAACAGTCTTCAAGATCCTTCTCTCTCGCAGGATGAGTTATCATAACTATGGACGCACGCCCACCATCGCGGTTTTTCTGAAAAACTTCATCGATACTAATACCAGAGTCGGATAAAGCGCCGGTGATTCGGGCAAAGATTCCTTTCTCGTCCACAACATCAAATCTTAAATAGCAACAGCTGGTGCTCTGATCAGGGTAGCTAACCCCCAGCTTTTCAGTGCCCATTAAACTCGGATACACACTCCCCTGGTTCCGAGCTATGAGGCCAAGATCACTGACCACCGCGGACGCTGTTGCCAGCGACCCAGCTCCTGGACCGGAGAAAAAGAGCCTCCCCGCGTAATCACTTTCAACCTCAACAGCGTTCATCACTCCATTCACTCGTGACAGAATTCGATCGAACCCTACCAACGCCGGATACACCATCGCAGCCAAGGTGTCCTCAGATCTGCGAACAACAGCCACAGGCTTGATCGCGAAGCCCAGTTCCGATGCATACTGGATATCACTGGAAGTGATATGCGAGATCCCCTCCGTCACAACTTTATCGAACGAAAAAGGCTGCCCATAAGCTAACGCCATAAGGATCGTCAGTTTGTGCGCCGCGTCTATCCCATCGACATCAAATCCGGGATCCGCCTCCGCGAAACCCAACTTTTGAGCCTGTTTAAGGCTCTCCTCGAACGAAGCTGCCTCTATAGACATGTTCGAAAGAATATAATTGCTCGTACCATTGACAATGCCAGTAATCGAACTGAAATCGTTCGCCACCATGCCGACTCCTATACCTTGTAAAATAGGTATCGCCCCCGCTACCGCTGCCTCAAATCGAAGCTGACCGGAATCTATCTCGCCTCTGAACGAATTGCCGTGCTTTGCTATCACTTCTTTATTTGCGGTAACAACATGCTTGTTTTTTTTCAGGGCTGCCGAAATAAGCCCAAGAGCATCCTGCTCACCTCCAATTAATTCGATAACCACATCAATGGCAGGGTCTTCAACCAAAGAACTCAGCTCAGTAGAAAATATGGCCCCGAATTCTTCTAGGTCGACCTTTTGGCTCCTACTTGCGACCTTGGCTATTTTCAACTCCCTACCAAGCTTGTCTGAAAGCACCCGCTTTTTTTGGCCAAATATTTCTAGAAACCCTTGAGCTACCGTTCCAAGCCCCGCAAGACCGATATTGATAGATTCCATGATGCGCAAGCCCTATTAATTGTTCTTATTCATACCAAAAATTCTTTTGGAGAGTTCGCCTGCAGGGAGGTAACCAGGGAAAAGTCTTCCATCAGACGTGATAATCGCTGGCGTACCGGAAATGCCAATTTGTTGTCCTAAAAAATATTGATCTTTAACCGGACTCTCGCAATTTGACATTTCCACTGTTCTACCAGCTTTCAAATTCGTCAAGGTCGCCTGCGAATCTTTTGAGCACCAGGCAGTCACGAGTTTTTCATAGCCCTCTGAGCCTATACCTCCTCTTGGATAAGCCAAATATCTTACCTTTATGCCCAAGGCATTTATCTCAGCAATTTCAGAATGCAATTTTCTGCAATAACCACAGTCAACATCAGTAAAAACATTGATAGTCTCCACAAACCTACCCTCACCCTTTCCAAAAGCAATAGTGTCTTCGTCAGAAATCGCATTCATAAGCTGTTTGCGTTTTTTGTTTTGTCTTAACTCCGATAAGTTCGTTATGCCGCCGTCGAACCGAAACAAATTGCCTGTAAAAAAATGAATCCCGTCCTCCATGCCATAAATGGTTCTTCCACCAGATATTTCTATCGCGTACATGCCCAGTTCTTCTAATGAAATGACTCGCTCAACCTGCATTTGCGGACTAAGCTCTAACAATCGCTCAGCCATCTGGTTCCCGATTTCCTGAAGGGAACCGACGTTTTTATCCGGTTCCTCGGCGGAAACCAACTTGATCAGACTGAGGCTCAGAATAGAAAAAGCGACAACAACGCGAATCAGCACTTTATTCTTTTTCATGATGGCCCCTTAAAAATATCTCTAACCCCTAGGATGGTGCATTTGCACCAAGTTCTTTAAACGCTGTTTAGCAACATGCGTATATATCTGCGTGGTAGACAGGTCAGAATGACCTAACATCATCTGCACTGCTCGAAGATCGGCACCATTGTCGACCAAATGTGTCGCAAAAGCATGCCTCAAGGTATGCGGCGAGATCTTTGAGTCAATACCTAGGGTTTTACAATATTTTTTTATGGAGTGCCAAAATGTCTGGCGCGTCATTTTTTTCCCCAATCGGCTTAAAAAGAGAATGCTACTAGGTTCCTTCAGTAATGATTTTCTACCATTTTCGACATACTCTTGCAGCCAATACAGGGCTGAGTCACCGATCGGAATAAGCCTTTCTTTGCGGGATTTGCCAACAACCTTAACCACACCTTGTCTTAAATTTACGCTGCCGATAACCAAACCGATTAGCTCCGATACCCTAAGACCAGACGCATAAAGTAGCTCTAGCATTGCCTTATCTCTAAGCCCAACAACATCGGTTAGATCCGGAGCGTTCAACAGCTCCTCTACCTCACCAACAGACATGGAGATCGGCAAGGAAACTGACAGCTTCGGGCCGACTAAAGACCTGACGGGATGACTGGATATATCCCCAATCCTCACTAGATAGTCAAAGAATCCTTTCAGGGCACTGAACCACCTAGCTATCGATTTCTTTGAGATTCCTGAATCCGATAAATACTCTCTGAACCTCTGGAGATCATCCTGGGCGGCGACATCTAATGTCTTGGTAGCTCTATCGCCGCTCAACCATTTCTCTGTCTTTACAAGGTCTCTTCTGTACGCCTCAATCGTGTTTTGGCTGAGCCCTTTTTCGAGCCAAAGCGATTCCAAATAAGCTTCTATTTTTTCGCTTCGATGCTCTTGTACCAATTCCCTTACCGATTAAGCCACGCAGTGATAAACAGGCGAGGGACCTAGGTGATTTTCTCTTTAATTCTTGCAGATCGACCAGAGCGTTCCCTGAGATAGTAGAGCTTCGATTTTCTCACATCACCCTTACGCTTTATTTCAACTGAACCGATTAAAGGGCTGTGCGATTGAAAAGTTCGCTCAACACCGACACCATGGGATATCTTTCTTACCGTAAATGCAGAATTTACCCCCCGGTTTCTTTTAGCGATTACGACTCCCTCAAAAGCTTGTAGACGCTCTCTATTTCCTTCCCGAACTTTGACTTGAACCACAATAGTGTCGCCCGCCTTGAAGTTAGGTAACTCTTTCAAATACTTTTTTTCTATTTCTTGTATGTGTTTATTCTTTCCACTCATGGGAATCTCCGCTATCTCTTCCGCTGATCGTCTTCATCAGAAAAACATTTCACTAAAAGTTTTCTTTCATCCTCGGAGAAAGTTTTACCTACAAGCAGGTCTGGTCTTCTTTTATACGTTTTCCTGAAAGACGCAGCCTTTCTGAAACTGTTTACAGCTGAATGGTTTCCAGACAACAAGACCGACGGAACTTTTCTACTATCTACGAGTTCTGGACGCGTATATTGCGGGTAATCGAGCGTTCCATCAAGAAATGATTCATCCAAAATGGATTGAGCATTATTTACCACTGCGGGCAGGTTTCTAATGATCGCATCGAGACAGGTAAGGGCAGGAAGCTCTCCTCCGCTGACTATGTAGTCACCAATTGACCATTCGAAGTCAACAAACTCCTCGATAAACCGCTCATCGAATCCTTCATATCTGCCACAGACTAAAATTATCCCATCCAGCCGGGATTTATCTATGGCCGTCTTCTGCTCAAATTTTTCGCCCTGAGGGGTCACAAGTCCCACTTTCGTATCTGCCGGAGCCTTTCTTCTTGCGGCCTTTACCGCCGATGATAGTGGCTCGTACATTAGGACCATACCTGGGCCCCCTCCATAAGGACGATCATCTACCGTCTTATGTAGATCAAAGGCATAATCTCTAACATCGAAAATATTCAAATCAACCAAACCTTCACGAGTTGCTCGCCCCATGATGCCGAAAGCAAAATAGTCCTTGATAATTTCCGGGAAGATAGTGACTACACCCACATACATTTTGGTTATCTACCAGCTCTCATCCCAAAAAACGACTACGCGTCTTTTTTCTACCTCGACAAGAGAAAGGAATTTGTTGTCGAATGGTATGAGATGTTTTTTGTTCCTACCATTAATCTCCATGACGTCAGCCGAGCCTGTTTCTATCATGGACTCGATCTTTCCCAATCGGGCCCCATCGCTGGTCTCTACGTAACACCCAATTAAGTCTATCCAGTAGTACTCACCGTGACCCAGAGCTGCAAAGCCGTCTCTATCCGCTCCAAGCTCATAGCCAACAAATCCTGAGGCTGCTTCTCGCTGACTGACACCGGGCATTTTTATGAGTAGACGTTTACTTTGCACTTTGAACTCATGCCCATCTAGCAGACACCAAGGATCTTTCTGGGTTTTACGAAAATATAGAGATTCCAAGCCCATTGGACTTTCAACTTTCTCTGTGAAGGATTGCAAAAACTGCCAGCCCGACGTGGCATAAGGACGCCCCAGTCGGGCGATCAAGTGCTTTTTGGGCTCGTCGATTGAACAGGCCACGAACCTAACCCGTCATATCTTATGATCAGGCGCTAGCAGCCAGCTCCGTTTTCTTAGCTACAGACAGCAACTGGCGAACACGTTCGCTAGGCTTAGCTCCAACTGACAACCAGTAGTTAGCACGTTCTAAGTCCAATCGAAGATCCTCCGCATTCCCTTTAGCAACAGGGTTGTAGAAGCCAATTCTTTCTATGAACCTTCCGTTTCTGGCTTTAGCACTATCTGCCACAGTAATGTGGTAGAACGGACTTTTTTTGGAACCGTGCCTCGCTAGTCTGATCGTCACCATATTCTTTACCCAAGGGGTTCTTTCTTCGAGCCGGGAATATTATCTTAATTTGCCTTAGTTGCAACAATCTGCCCTTTTTCGGCACCGACGGGCGATTCGGCCTTCTTCAACGGCCTTTGGGAATTCCACCAAAAACACCGCCACCCATATTTTGCATGCTACTTGCAATTCTTTGCATTCCGCCCTTTCTGCCTACTTTTTTCATCATCTTTTGCATTTGTTTATACTGCTTCAGCAGCCCGTTCACCTCACTCACTTGCGAGCCGCTACCAGCAGCTATTCTTTTCTTTCGGGATGGATTGATTAAATCAGGGAACTGCCGTTCTCTTTTTGACATCGAGTCAAGAATGATTCCCATCCTCTCAAATTTTTTTGCTTCCATGGAGCTATTCATACTGCCGGGTAAATTTGCAGCACCGGGAAGTTTATCTAGGATCCCTTCTAACCCTCCCATATTTTTCATTTGTTCAATCTGATCACGGAAATCCTCAAGGTCAAACTTCTGCCGTTTTTGAACTTTCGTGGCAAGCTTCTCAGCTTTTTCCTTGTCAACCTTGGTCTCTGCTTCCTCAATAAGCGTCAGGATGTCGCCCATACCAAGAATTCTTGAAGCCATCCGATCCGGATGAAAGATATCTAAGGCATCTATTTTTTCTCCGATCCCCAGAAATTTTATGGGCTTGCCAGTTATAGCCTTCACACTAAGAGCGGCACCGCCTCTCGCATCACCGTCTGTCTTGGTAAGGATAACGCCAGTTAGATCTAACGCCTGATCAAAAGCCTTAGCCGAGGTCGCCGCCTCTTGACCCATCATGGAATCTACGACGAACAAAGTCTCTGTCGGTGATAGGACGACAGACAATTCAGTAATCTCCGACATCATTTCATCATCGACCGATTGCCTACCGGCAGTGTCGAAGAGAAGGACATCTATTAATCTACCTTTCGCTTCTTTTAAGGCATCCTCAGCAATCTGTCTCGGCGTTTGCTCAATACTCGATTCAATAAACTCTAGACCCGCTTGATCTGACAGGATTTGCAATTGCTCAATCGCAGCGGGCCTGTAAATGTCACCGGATGCTAAAGCGACCCGCTTCTTATACTTGTCCTTGATATGCTTACCGAGCTTCGCTGCTGAGGTTGTTTTGCCCGATCCTTGGAGCCCCGCCATCAATATGATCAGTGGCGGCTTAGCTTTGAGGGAAAGTTCTGACTGACTCTCCCCCATCATTTTCGTCAGTTCTTCATGAACGATCTTTACAAAAGTCTGATGGACATCAAGCGCTTCAGCGACGGAAAAACCCAGAGCCCGTCTTTTGACACTGGAAAGAAAACCCTCAACCACCTCAAGAGCTACGTCCGCCTCTAGAAGGGCAACACGGACCTCTGAGACAACTTCTTCTATGTTGGATTCAGTGAGTTTTGACGCGCCCGTCAACCGCTTCAAACTGGACGTTAATCTATTTGATAAATTTTCAAACATTTCCGGCGCCACTCCTGTTAATCATATGTTTAGCTTTTTGAATTTAACCCCTCTATAGGACATGTCTGTCAAAAAACTCTAGCAACGATGTGACCAAAAATACTGCTGGTACTACATTCTATTTTGAGCGTAGAGCGGTCTTCCAGCCTTCTTAATGATGTGACAGAATGATCGACCACTGACTTGAAATAAGCAAGATTGGACTCGAATTCAGATCGTCTACAGATAGACACCAATGTCCGGCACTAATTCCCTACTGACCGGCACAGCTTTGATACTTTACGTCGCAGCGTTTCTCCAGGTGAGAAACCGTACCGTTGACGAACAGTCAAAAAACAAAACAACTACTTCGCTTTTACTACTGATACTACTAGCTCTTCTGCCCCACACGACTATCACCCTAGCCAAAATCATTTCAGCTGGGGGTTTGAATTTATCTTTGCTTTATGCGAGCAACTACTTGGCCATAATAATGACCGGTCTCGTTTTGGTATGCAGTCTCAAACTTCCTGTTATCAGCTTGAATTTACTCTTGCTTCCGATCTGTGTGATAAACCTGCTTCTAATGATCTCAGTAGACCCGGGATCCAGCAACCCAATCCCTCTCGAGACACCCCAAATGGCGCACATCGGTCTGTCGCTGACGGCTTATGCCTGTTTGCTTACCGCAGCGCTCCAATCACTGTTGTTCGCCGTGCAAAACAACAAGTTAAAGCAAACAAAGGTGAACTTTTATAGAGTGCTTCCGCCACTCGAGACAATGGAGAAGCTGATGATATCGATGATATCGGTGGGAACCGCCTTGCTTGCCTTATCGATTATCAGTGGGCTGCTATTTTTGGAAAACATGTTCGAACAACAACTCACTCACCATATAATCCTTCCGAGTGTCGCGTGGCTATGTTATCTCGGTCTATTAGTTGGTAATTCTTTCTACGGCTGGCGGGGCGATACTGTGGTTAGGCTTAATCTTTCTGCGTTCAGCTTCCTGTTGCTCGGCTACGTCGGGAGCAAATTCGTGCTCGAGTATCTAGCATAATGCTTACTGGCGCCGAAAATTCGGGAATGCTTCTTATCGGATGTGTGGTCGTACTCATGGGCCTCTCTGCTTTTTTTTCTGGTACTGAAACCGCGCTTATGGCCGTGAACCGCTATCGATTGAGACATCTGGTTAAGAGGGGAAACAGGGGAGCGAGAAAGGCAAGTAAAATGCTGGATAGACCTGATCGACTCTTGGGCGTGATCCTAGTCGGTAACAATCTGGTCAATTTCAGTGCTGCGACATTAGCAACGGTTATTGGAATTCATTACTTTGGAGATTTAGGTCTCCTAATGGCGCCTTGGGTAATGACCCTTTTGTTCCTGATATTTTCTGAGGTAGCCCCAAAGACTTTCGCAGCCGAGAATTCTGAAATGTGGTCTCTCAAGGCCGTTTTTGTGCTTGATCCTTTATCAAAAGTGCTCCGCCCTGTAGTCATTATGATCAATTGGTTTAGCAATAACTTGGTCAAGCCCTTCATGGACAAGGATTCTGAAGAAGACCACGACCAACTTTCTAAAGAAGAGCTAATAACCGTTGTCACAGAGGGCGGAGAGGTGGTGGGCGAGCGCCAAAGCATGATGACTCGTCTTCTGGATCTGGAGAGCGTCTCTGTAAACGATATCTTGATCCCACGTAACGAGGTTATCTGTATCGATATCGAAAATCCAATAGAGCAAATAATCCAAGAACTGTCCGACAGCCCACATACTTTACTGCCTATTTATAAAGACTCCTTCGCCAATGTACTTGGCGTTTTACATCTTCGACAACTAGCCAAATTACTCGACAACAAACAATTATCGAAGTCAGACATCTTGAGACTGGCAAAAGAGGCCTATTATGTTCCCGAAGGAACACCTTTGAATAAGCAACTCTTGAACTTCCAAAAGGAAAGAGAGAGATTTGCCTTGGTCGTTGACGAGTATGGTGACGTAGAGGGCATAGTGACCTTGGAGGATATCCTTG
>CAJXCK010000029.1 GCA_913051785.1 uncultured Gammaproteobacteria bacterium | reverse complement strand
TGGCGACGTAGAAGTGGGTGATGGGTTTGCCGGCGCAAGAGTCGATACAAGCGATCCGTTGGCCTTATTCAATTACGATGCCGAAGTTAAGGCGGCGAAACCGGCCAGTGCTTCTGAGCAGTCTGCTGTTGCGGTTGCGGGACCGGATGGCTCAGTTGGTGTGAGTTCCCCCATTCAAGGCACCATAGTCGTGATAGACGTTGAGGTCGATCAAGAGATACGAGCGGGTCAACAGCTTGCCGTGGTTGAGGCCATGAAGATGGAGCACGTGATCGCATCGCAGTTTGACGGCATCGTTCGGCAAGTAACGATGACCGCGGGCGATATTGTCAGAGAGGGCTACCCAATAGTCTTTGTAGAGGAGGCTGAGGTGTCAGGAGGAGAGGTTTCTTCTGATGAGCAAGTCGATCTTGATCACATTAGGGGTGATCTGCAGGAAAATATTGATAGGCACGCTTTTACGTTAGATGAAAACCGTCCAGAAGCGGTAGAAAAGAGGCACGCCCGTGGAGGCAGGATGCCGCGAGAGAATATCGCCGAGCTGATGGACGAGGGCTCCTTTAAAGAATACTGGCCTTTAATCGTTGCAAGGCAGCACAAGCGATATGATATTGAAACACTTCGAAAACGGACGCCTGGAGATGGGGTTGTTGCTGGCACTGGTACCATAAATGCAGATCTCTTCGGAGATGAGGCTGCACGAGCTATGGTTGTGCATTACGACTATACGGTTCTTGCCGGGACTCAAGGTGGGCGCAATCATTACAAGCAGGATCGAATGTTTGAGCTTGCTCTAAGGTTCCGTTTGCCCATTGTTCTTTTCGGCGAGGGAGGTGGAGGCCGTCCTGGGGATGATTCTACCGGACCGGGAGTTGCATTCGATACTCATACGTTCACACAGTTCTCAAAACTGTCCGGAGCCGTGCCGATGATAGGGGTCAATCACGGACGTTGTTTTGCCGGAAACACAGCTTTATTGGCGTGTTGTGATGTCATTATTGCAACTAAGGCCTCGACCATTGCGATGGGTGGTCCTGCGATGATCGAAGGTGGTGGTTTGGGAATATACACCCCGGAAGAAGTTGGACCGATGTCCTTTCAGGTGCCAAATGGGGTTGTTGATATTTTGGTGGATGACGAGGCTGAAGCGGTTCAGGTTGCCAAGAAATATCTTTCCTACTTTCAAGGGCGCGTCGAGCAATGGGAGTCTCCCGACCAGCGAAAATTGCGTCATATTGTTCCGGAGAATCGGCTGCGTTTATATGACATGAGGGAGATAATTGAGACGATAGCAGATGTTGATTCGGTGCTTGAAATTAGAAAGGACTTCGGAATCGGTGTTATTACCGCTTTCATCAGGGTCGAAGGCAAACCGATGGGAGTGATCGCAAACAATCCACATCATATTGCTGGGGCCATAGATTCCGACGGTGCTGACAAAGGAACCCGATTCATTCAACTTTGCGATGCCTTTGATATTCCAGTGCTCAGTCTTATGGACTGTCCTGGAATGATGGTTGGCCCGGATGTCGAGAGGACCGCTTTGGTAAGGCACTGCGTGAGGATGTTCAATGCAGGGGCGAATTTGACCACGCCGCTCTTTGGCGTTGTCGTTCGAAAAGCATATGGTTTGGGTGTGCAAGCGATGTGTGGTGCAAGCGCGCTGGTTGGTTTTTTTACAGTAGCTTGGCCTACGGCCGAATTCGCTGGCATGAATATCGAGGGTGCCGTAAAACTTGGCTATCGCAACGAATTGAGTGCCATAGAAGATCCCGAGGAACGTGCCCGTGAATTCAATGAGCGTGTGGATCGATCCTACGAAGCAGCCAAGGCTGTCAACGCCGTTGCTGGAGGTGGGTTAGACGATGTAATTGATCCAGCCGAGACGCGCTCATGGATAGCTGAAAGTTTGAAACGTGTTCCGGAACCGCCTGTTCGAACAGAGAAGAAATATCCTTACATCGATACCTGGTAGGTTGAGAGGTTCTGCGTATAGCGAATTGATAATCATTCGCATATGCTCAACTAGAAGAAATAAAAAGTTAATTGGGGAAAGAGATGAGTAAATATCAGCTTTTAATAAATGGTGAGATGGTGGACGGTGATCTGACCATGGATGTTTTGAATCCAGCGACAGAGGAGAAGGTGGCTGACTGCCCTAGAGCTTCCGTCAAGCAACTTAACTCAGCTGTAGAGGCAGCAAAAGATGCTTTCCCTATTTGGAGTGAGACCAGCGTGGATGAGCGGAAGGGTATTATTCTCAAGATAGCCGATGTGATCGAAGCGAATGCAACCGAACTGGCTCAGCTACTGACCGAGGAGCAAGGGAAGCCACTCGAAGCGGCAACCACCGAGGTTTACGGTATGGCTGCTTTCTGCCGCTATTTTACCAGTCTTGATTTGCCCGTGGAGGTGATCGAAGACAGTGAAGCTAGGAAGGTTGAAATTCACCACAAGCCCTTAGGGGTAATTGGCGCGATCGTCCCATGGAATTTCCCGCTCATTTTGATGGCATTCAAACTGCCGCCAGCTCTGATAACGGGTAACACTATGGTCATAAAACCCGCGCCAACCACACCACTTACAACTCTTCGATTTGCGGAGTTGATAAAAGATTTGTTGCCAGCAGGCGTTGTTAATTTCATTACTGATGCTAATGACCTCGGCGAGCCGCTGACTGCGCACCCTGATGTTCGGAAAATTTCTTTCACGGGCTCTACGGCGACTGGCGCGAAGGTTATGGCAGGGGCTGCAGGGCTCCTAAAGCGAATCACTTTGGAGCTAGGCGGTAATGATGCAGGAATCGTGCTCGATGATGTAGATCCGAAAGAGGCTGCACCAAAGTTGTTCGAGAGTGCTTTTCAAAACAGTGGTCAAGTCTGTATAGCCATGAAGAGATTGTACGTACATGAGAATATTTACGATGAAATGTGTTCGGAATTAGCGGCTATTGCCGATGAAACCGTCATTGGGAATGGCCTGGAGCAGGGAAC
Source organism: uncultured Gammaproteobacteria bacterium (assembly GCA_913051785.1). Taxonomy (GTDB): domain Bacteria; phylum Pseudomonadota; class Gammaproteobacteria; order Pseudomonadales; family Azotimanducaceae; genus UBA4421. Next base: position 20,843 of record CAJXCK010000029.1, on the reverse strand, counting down.
AAAACTAGGACCTTTAAATAACAAAATGCAATTTGATAAGGTCAAAGGATTGATCGAAGAGGCCAAAAAAGACGGCAACGTTATTGCGGGTGGCGAAGTCCCAGATCAGCCAGGATATTTCATCAGGCCAACTATCGTAAAAGACATCAAAGAAGGTTCCCGACTAGTCGACGAAGAACAGTTTGGGCCAGTATTACCTGTAATGAGTTTTTCAAGTGAAGAAGAAGCGGTAGCTCGCGCGAATGCGACCAGCTGGGGTCTTGGCGGGTCTATTTGGTCTTCCGAGCCCGAGCGGGCCTATGCGCTGGCGGATCAAATGGATGCAGGGACAGTTTGGATCAATAAACACGCAGAGCTTGATCCAACGATTCCATTTGGCGGAGCGAAACAATCCGGTTTAGGGAGTGAATTGGGACAAGATGGTCTGGAGGAATTCACCCAAAGAAAGATCATCAACATGGCGAAATCAGCTTAGTGCGAAGACGATTTATTCACGTAGAGAAGGTAAGCTAGTTACCAAAAGAGGCGAAAAATATGCGGGAAGAATTTGAAGTTGAGTTGAAAGAGTATCAACACGAGTATCTGACAAAGATGGTTGAAAACTTTGATCTTCCCGATTTGGGAAAGGCTGTACGTTGTTTGGTCGACTATGCGATAGACGAGGCGGAGTTAGAGGCCGATATTTTCGATTTCCAGCGCTGTTACTCTTGTGTCGCGGGTATTCGAGAGGAACACCCATTCGAGTTAAAAGAATTTCAGGTCGAGTACCTCAACGGAATAGTGGACAGTTATGGACTTGCAGAGTTCGGAAAGTCAGTCCGCTGTCTAATCGACTATGCCTATGAGGAGGGAGACAAGGAAGAGGAGATCTTTCAATTAGAGAGATGTCACTCGTGCGACTGATGACCTGATTTCCTGTTTAAATGAGGCTCGATAGGGCAACTGTTCAAGAAGTTGGCTCCCCATACAGATTTACTTTGTCATATCTCAACCAGCCTTTGGAATAGTCCTCTTTACGATCAAATTTAGCGCTCTGAGACCAGGCTGGTGATAGATCGGAGGAGAAGTCGCTTGGTAGTTCACCTGACGTCCTCTTCGAGAGTTCATCATGTAGTGGTGCAAAGATCCTTGATAGCTCTTTCGGCATGGGGCCCTTTCCAGATGGGGAACTTTGTTGGATAACCGGACTCTCGTTATTTTTGTCATACTGGAAGGCAGACTTTGAATATCCCGCCTGGGATTGCTGATCATTCTCTGACATTGCGGCATTAACTGTCCGACCAACTGGAAGGGTAGGTCGATAGTCTCCGTAAGTGAGCTGATCCGGCTCTCCTAGTTCAGCAGGGAGAGGGCCTGAGCCGACAATAAGGTTTCCTCTGGAGACTTTTACCCAAAAACCTAAATTCTCATCCGGAGGAGAAGCATATCTGGGGACACTGTGGAACTCTTCGGCAAAGGTATAGTCGACCTCCGAGAGGGATTCTCTATACTTCTCGGAAGTCGCTCTTGTGGTCAGTATGTGCCTGGCCATGGCAACCCACTCGGGGCTCATCCACACGAATCTCGGCAATGTGACTTCCGCCATCCTGTCGTGAAAGCTCTGCAGTAATCCCCTCAAGCCAGAGTGTTCGAGCACAGCTCCAGTCAATTTCCAGCGGCTAAGTTTTTGAAGTGCGGTTTGTGCTTCAGAAACAATGTCGGGGTCTCTCCCGGCATGCTGTACTCTTGCCAGGTTAGAGAGAATTGAATGATCTCCTTCGATGATCAAGTCTGCGCTATCAAGCAAACCACTCGCCACAGTCACGCTTCCATTCGCGAATATTGCATGCCAACTAACTTTGTTACCGGAGTCAAGATATCTTGGAGGATTGTGAGCAACCTCGCAAAACGAAAAAGTTACGTCGCCTAAATCAGCCTTATGAAGACCATGACAAATCTCCATTTCTGTTTTTGCCCTGGCTACCCATTCGTTGCCAGCAAAACTCAGTTCTCCAATGCCATCAGCCATGCTGGCAATGATTGATCTATGTTTTAGATTCATGTTCTTCTCCTGATCCCTCTTAGAGGATCTTAGCACCTCCCAATTGGGTAATGTTAATTCAGAAGTTTTGAGCTATGGTTCTTACAGAGGAGCAAACCAATATGTCAGAAACCGATAGAGTCCAAGAAGCCATTGAGCTTTATTTCGACTGTATGTATGAGTCTAGTGAGGAGAAGGTCAGGAAGGTGTTCCATCCTAGTGCGAAAATAACCGGATTCATGCAAGGAAAACTGCTGGAGCAGAGCGTTGATCAATTCGCCGCATTTGTTGTGGCTCAGGAACCCTCACCGAAAGAAAAAGGGGACGAGATCCTTTTGGAAACTCTCTCTATGGATATTACGGGCGAGACTGCTGTAGCCAGGGTCAGAGATGGATACATCGGAATGGTCTTTGTCGACACGCTATCTTTTCTCAAGGTGGATGGTCAATGGGTGATCTATAACAAACTCTTTCACGTTGAGAGTTGAGTTCGCACCTCAAATTTAGGCGATACTAACCATTTAGAATTCAATAACCCACCGGCCTCTGCTGCCACCAGCCTCCAGTCTCTGATGCGCAAGATAAGCTTCTTCGGGACGGACGATTCCAGCCACCCGGGGAGTAATTTTCCCTTCATTGACCTGTTGTCTGATCTGGTCGAGTTTTTTGAAATCCTCGTTGTATTTCGTTACCCACGTAGCCGAAAAGCGGATATCACGCTGCGGCTCGCCTTTAAAACCTCGGATTGAGGTAAAAGCCCCGCCATTCTTCACGGCTGGGATTGCAAGCTCATTTAAGAGGGCTCCATCTGCTATTCCATCAACGCCCTCAGGAAAATGCTCTCTAACTCTCTCGGCAAATCCTTCGCTCCGCGGAATTATGATGTCAACTCCAAGACCTCGAAGCAGGTCCTCATCGTCAGGTTTGCTGTCGGCAATCACGGTGAGGCCCTCCAATTTTGCCAGCTCGATTACATATCCTCCGTAAGCGCCCGGCCCGCCGGTTACTGCAATCGTTTGCCCTTCTTTTAGATCAAGTAAGTCGAGAGATAACCGAGCTGTCAGAGTATTCATCGGTAAGCTCGATGCCTCTGCATGGGATATGGAATTAGGAGCGGGAACAACCGCGGACTGATTCAAAACGATCGAACTCGCATAACCGCCGTGCTGACCCTCTGGGACTACCATCGCCATTACTCTATCGCCGACTTTAAGGTTTGTACTAACGTTAGATCCAATCTCGTCAATCACGCCGGCGGCATCCATGCCAGGTACCCATGGCGGTGGGAAAGCCTTTTGCTGTTCCGCTCGCATACCGTTACGACCCACGATATCGGTAGGGCTAACGGCTGCTGCCTTATTTGCTATTCGAATCTGGTCAGGTCCCGCATGGACATCTTCGGTCTCATAGACCTTTAAAACCTCTGGGCCGCCATGCTCCATAAGTCCGACTACTTTCATATATTGTCGCCTTCTTTCGTTCGAAAAATTTTAGTATAGGTTAGCTTAATCAAAGAACGATCCGAAATCTTGCCCTCTCATTCATGGGCAGATAATTCTCTCGGAGATTAACTAAAAACATGTCTAGTTCTCCATCTCAGTTGTAATCGCGTTAAAGAATTCCCCGGTCGAAGCCGCTCCACCCTGGTCTTTGGTTATTACCCGCCCGGTTTCATAAACCGCTTCGATGGCGGATCGTATCTTTCCCGCCGCAACATCTTCATTGAGATAATCAAGCATCATCGCTGCCGATAAAAGCGTAGCTGTAGGGTTGATAATGCCAAGGCCAGCAATGTCAGGTGCTGTTCCATGCGCGGACTCGAAATAAGCATAATCGTCACCAAAACACCCCGATGGCGCTAAACCGAGTCCCCCGATTAATCCCGCTGCCCCGTCTGACATGATATCCCCGTACAAGTTGGGCATCACCACGACGTCGAGTGCTTTGGGGTCCGTTATCATTCTGCATAGGAAATCATCGATAATGAAGTGGTCAAATTCAATTTCAGGATATTCTTTGGATAAGCGTTTTCCCGTCTCGAGGAATAAACCATCAGCGACGGCGAGCATATTGTACTTGCTGCTCAATGTGACTTTACCTTTCCTCCGGGCAGCCATTTCAAACGCATATCGAATAACTCTCTCGCTTCCTTTCTCCGTTATCGCTTTGATAGAGTATTTCCCCGGTCCCAGGTCGCTTAGAGAGCTCCTTGCGTGTCTTGAGTAATAATTCAATGCCGCCAAGTCCTCTAGATCACCCTCTAAACCCAAGTAGAGATCTTCTAAATTCTCTCGGATAATCACGAAATCTAAACCCTCTGGGTCGGCTAATGGGCTGTTAAAGCCCTTCAGCCATCTCGCTGGGCGAACATTAGCATAGGTCTGTTTGCCCCAACGAAGATAAAATAAAGCGGCTGTACTGTTCCCGCTTGTTGAGCCAAAAAAGGTGGCATCAGAGTCGTCAATGGCTTGTTTGGAAGAGTCAGGAAATTTGCTTCCGTGTTTCTTCTTCGCAGTTTCCCCGACATCGGGATAACTGAATTTAAGATGGGGCAGTAGTCTTTCCATGAGTTCGATGGTTGGTTTCATCACCTCTGGAGAGGCGTCGTCTCCGAGAAAGGCGCATATATTTTTTGTTTGCATCGAAATTCCCCAGTTTCTGCGCAGATTGAAGATGATAACGCTAAACTGCTAGCATGAGGAATCGACCGAGTTTTGAGTTGCGATGATAGAGGGGGGCTCATGACGCAATATAAGACAATAAAGGTAGATCGGTCTGTAGGACCAGTCGGTGCTGTTATTGGCGGAGTTGATCTATCGGAACCGCTGGGTGATGAGGTAATAGACGAAATTCACACCGCGTGGTTAGAGCATCACGTCGTTTTCTTTCGAGATCAGATTCTCTCCGCAGAGGCACAAGCTGAGTTTGCCTCCCGTTTTGGTGAATTGGATCAATATCCTTTTATGACGCCTGTTGATGGATCGGACTACGTGATCCCTATAATAAAGGAACCGGACGCTGAGATGAACTTCGGCGGTGACTGGCACACCGACACCTCGTATAAAGAGCACCCACCTAAAGCGACGCTGCTATATGCTTTAGAAGTTCCACCAGTGGGGGGGGATACGCTATTTGCTGACGCCACGTCGGCCTATGAATCACTCAGTCCTGCCTTCAAAGAAACGCTGGAATCAAATACAGGAGTATTCTCTCCCAAGCTGGTGCATGGATCTGGGGGAGGCTATAAAACAGAGGAGGCGAAGAAAAATCTGGGCAGCTCGTATGGTGGTAATGCTGAATTCGCAGAATCCGAGGTCGAGCATCCTCTTATCAGAACGCACGCCGAAACGGGTCGAAAAAGCATTTACTGCAGCAAGCCCCATACCGTTTGTATAAAGGGTTGGAGTAGGGATGAGAGCATGCCCATATTCCGTTATTTGACCAAGCATATGACTCAAGATGAATACGTTACACGTTTTCGCTGGGAGAAAGGTAGTCTGGCTATGTGGGACAATCGATGCGTTTTTCACAATGCACTAAATGACTACCAGGGTTATCGCCGTCATATGCACCGCGTCATCGTGAAAGGCGAGCGCCCGCATTAACCCTCTCATTACGAGGATTCGTTAAATTCTCAGCTTCTATCTTGGGTCTAAGCGAATAAAATATCTCGGGGGAAAGCCCGTTAATATTTTGAAGAATAGTGGTAGGGGATTGCTGTTATCGACCGCCGTGTGTTCGTCGCCTGCCGGATAGACCTCAACAGCCATATAGGGAGACGTGATATCTTGAGTAGTAACGTCAACTTCTGGGTTGTTAAGGGTATGTCTCCACCATGCCCTAGGCCAGTGATTAGCAGCAACGTATAGAGCGCCTTCATAGTAAATGCGAGAGACGACTCGGTCGTGTTTCTGACCTGCCTCATTGGTGGTTGTAATAGTAATAGTTTGATTACTTTCCGGTTGAGATATTGCAAGCCATGTCTCAAAGGCAGTTACTAATAATGCGTAAAAAACCAAGGCTCCGATCAAGATCCGCTTAAGGATCCTCTTCCCTTTATCACTGATAATACCTGTTTCAGCCATCATGCAATCCCCTTGATAATGGATTAGGACACTACAGGTTCAGTGTTCATTAATCTATGAATAGTGAGGACCTGGATAATTTCGGGAAAGCATCAGGTCCTTTGCGAATCAAGCTCTTTTCCTCATACTAAGAGACAAACCTATTTTTTGGAGTTTTTGTGGATTCACATTTAGTTGATGCCTGGCACAAGGAGGGAGTGGTCTTGTTGCCTGATTTTTTTTCGCCCAGCGAAATCAACCCTATATATCAGGATTACAAGTCCATTTATGGAGAAGCGGGGCAGGGTGATGGCTCGGCAGTAGATTTTAAGGTAGAGGGAGCGATTGGAGCGGGCCATGCCAAGCAGTTTATGAATATAGATATTCTGCCCTATGCGGGTTCGACCGCAATGAACATGATTTCCCTTCATCCCAAACTCATCGAGATCTCAAAGCAGCTTCTCGGTGTCGACGAGGTTCATCTATATCAATCTCACACGTGGGCTAAATACACGGGTGAAGCGGATTACGATCAGGCCCATCATTGCGACTTTGGTAACCATACCTTGACGGTACCTTCGGACGATGCTTCGATGCGCACTGTCAATTTCATCATCTATATATCAGATGTCACTGATGATTTGGGTGCGCTGCACTACGTCTCAAAAGACGACTCGGACGAAGTCCTCGGAGAAGGTGCAGTTATCGCGCCAAGCGAAAAACAAATGGAATTAAAAGGAAGAGAGCGGTCTGCGGCAGCTCCGGCGGGATCTCTTTTGATATATGGAATAGATGCTTTTCATCGTGGGACCAACTTGACGCGTACCGAAGGGTTTCGATACACGATGACTGTGAGCTATAAGGCAGCAAATAACCCGATGATCGATTTTCACGTTTGGCAGTTTTCTGCGGAGAGACCTTGGGCCAAGATCTTCAATGAGGCGACTCCGGACCAATTAGCTTGTCTAGGCATTCCCAGACCGGGCGACTCCTTCTGGACCCCACGGACCTTAGAGTTAACTCATAAACGCTGGCCCGAATGGGATATGAGTGATTACGCTCGATGACCGAAGATATCGTGCCGATTGTTGATCCGACGCTAAAAGATCCGCGAATCAATACAAAATTTGTCGAGGCAAACGGGCTGCGTTTCGAGGTCGATTATTGTGGCGTTGGGCCGAAGCTGATGCTTTGCCTCCATGGTTTTCCCGAACATAGCTTTTCATGGAGGTATCAACTTCCGATGTTGGCTGATATGGGATACACCGTTTGGGCACCAAATATGCGTGGTTACGGTTTATCTTCTCGGCCACTGCGGGTCTCTGATTACCGTATGGAGGAACTGATAGAGGATGTGTATGGTCTTTATGAAGCCAGCGGATGTTCCTCCTTGACGCTGTTGGCTCACGATTGGGGTGCCATAATTGCTTGGCAATACGCGATGTCGAAGCGCAGTGAATTAGATCATCTAATTATTTGCAATGTTCCTCATCCAGCTGCGATGCAGGAGAACTTCGATCGTAATCAACTCAAAAAGAGCTGGTACGTCTTTTTCTTTCAGATCCCCTGGTTGCCAGAATATTCGATGGGACGACAAGGCGCAGAACCTATCGCGACCATGCTTCGAAACAGCAACTCGAAACCAGAGATGTTCCCCGACGAGGTGATTGACGTTTACCGAAAGAATGCGGCTCAGCCCAGGGCACTCAACGCGATGGTAAATTATTATCGCGCATTATTAAGGTACGGTGGACGGAAGTATAAAAAGCTATCGGACTTCCCGGTTATTGAGACACCAACCTTGATGGTGTGGGGCGAGGAGGATGTAGCCCTATCCAAAAAAACCACCTACAACACTGAGCGTTACGTTCCAAATTTAACGCTAAAATACCTTCCCGGAGTATCTCACTGGGTACAACAAGAAGCTCCAGACGAGGTCAATACCCTCATCAAAGAGTTTCTAGGCTGATAAGCCAACTCAAATAAGCTCTAATCTAGACCGATAAAGTTATCAGCTAGCGTAGCTCGGATCTAATCGATCAGCGAGTCTTATCATAGAAGGCCAGGCTGTTTTCGACAGCCCATCCCAAGCATTGGGATTGTTAAATGTTTGCTCCATCATATTAATGGCTTTTTCATCTGGCATATTAAGAGTGCCTGTCATCGCGTTTACCTGAATTTGGCAAGCGCGCTCAAGATAATAGATGCGCATAAAGCACGAGCCAACGTTGCTGCCAAGTGCCAATGTTCCATGATTTCTGAGGAGCATGAGATTTTTTGTGCCTAAATCTGAGACAACTCTCTCTCTTTCATCGAGATCGAGTGCAACGCCTTCCCAATCATGATATGCGACGTCGTGATAAACGAATAGCGAGTGTTGGGTAAGTGGCAGAAGTCCTTCCTTCATGCTCGAAACAGCAACCCCACCGTCTGTATGCAGATGCATGACAGCCATTGCATCATGTCTAGCCATATGAACGGCGCTGTGAATGGTGAAGCCAGCTGCATTCACCGAAAATCCATTGTCCAGCACAACGTTACCATCCAGATCGATTTTGACTAGGTTGGAGGCCGTTACTTCATGAAATTGATAACCGAAGGGATTGAGTAAGAAGTGATCCTCTGGACCAGGAACTCGTGCAGACAGGTGAGTGAATACCATATCATCCCAGCCGTAGTGCGCCACAAGTCGATAAGCTGCGGCCAAGTCGACCCTCATAGACCACTCTTCTTGCGAGACCTGATTTTTGATTTCGTTTATCTGTATTACTGCTTCGCTCATGCTAATCCCCACCAATTGAACTACGTTTCTCAGAGCTCCCTGATTCGAATATTTCTAAAGGCTACCCGATCACCATGATCTTGGAGCCCTATATGACCTTCGGTTAGCTTGCCATAACTCTTCCAGTCTGCAAATTTGCTATTAGCGACACGCTTAAGCCAGTCGTCACTCCCTAGGGTGTAATCGACGACCAATTTGCCATTTAGGTAATGAGAGACATCTCTGCCCTGTACAATAATCCTAGCTTGGTTCCATGTTCTCGCGGTCCGCACGATTCCTCTCGGTGCTGCGTGTAAACCGTAATTAGAACCTGCCGAGGTCAAAGGATTTTTCCCATCTCTGTGGTTTTCATCGTCCAGAACCTGCATCTCTGGAGCGTTGATGAAGATATAGTCGTGCTCCTCGTTCGCTCGAAAAAAAACACCGCTATTCCCTCCGGGCTCGACTAGCCATTCGAGAGATAGCTCAAAATCTCGGAAAACGTCAACCGTGATGATATCTCCTCCAGAGCCAGTGCGAGTAAGCGCTCCGTCAATCACCTCCCAGCCCTGGATCGATTGGCCGCCTCGGTACTGCCTCCAACCCTCCGTATTCTCTCCATTGAACAGAGATCTCCATTCCATTTCTGAGGCTCGCGATGTGCTGGAGAAAAAAGGCAGCAAAATCACGATCATAATCAACAGCTGTCTAGCATTTTCGATTCTTAACACTTTCGTGAGTCTCTGTCTTAGCCTAATCTCGTTTGGGATTTCGGTTTTTAAATAAGCAAGCTTTATCAATATGGTCTACTTTATTCGCCTTCTCTTACTATCAGTGTCAATTGGATTCTCTGTGATTGCAATTGCTGGAGAAGATTCAGAAGAATTCATACTCTTGAATAGTGTGCCTGCGATCGAGGAGAGCTTGCCAGGATTAAAAGTTATACGTCTTTGGTTCTCCAAAGTGCCGGATCCAGAGCGCTCGAGTATCGAGTTAGAGTTCGCTGGTGAAACCATAGAAACCCACTCTTTACATACGATGGGTGAAAAGGATTTGATGTCCTTTGTGAGAGATGAGCTTGAACCAGGACCATATAAGTTATTTTGGACAGCCTCCGATCAATACGATCGCTTGATATCTGGCGAAATAAAATTCGATGTTTATGAGTAGCCATGCCCATGGCTTTTGCGTTATCTAGTGAAGAAATAGAAACCTACCGGGAAAATGGTTATCTCCTGAAGGAGCGACTATTTACTAGGGATGAGGTGACCAATTTCAGGCTTTCTTGTGATTCTGTGGAGTCTCGCGTGAAGGAGGCTATCAAGACTGAAAGGGCCCGAGAATATCATTTGGATCAAAATGTCTTTCTCGATGTCGACGGATATACAGTGCAACTTGAGCACAAAAAAAATTTGGATCGTCTGCGGGTGGTTGAGCCCGTGGATAATCTAGATCAGCGATTCGATAGACTAGTGGATGATGTCCGTTTGGCTGCTCCGGCGCGCCAGCTAGTTGGGGCCTCCAACATAGCTTTGTGGACTGCGAAGCTGAATTTTAAATCACACGGAGTCGGATCTGGATTCGGATGGCATCAGGATTCTCCTTATTGGATGCACGATAGCGCTCACGTCGACCTATTGCCGAATGTAATGGTTAATTTCGATGATTCAATGGTAGAAAACGGATGTCTGCGCGTAATTCGCGGGAGCCATAAGAGAGGTATTTTGCCTGGAACTGTTGATGGGTCGCAGCTTGGGGGGTTTTATACAAATCCGAGCCTAATCGATAAGGGGGAGGAGGTTGCTGTTGAGGCTATAGCGGGATCAGCCTTATTTTTTGATCCGCATTTAATACATGGCTCGGGGCCCAATTCGTCTGCTAATCCCCGGAGGGCAATAATCATGACCTATCAGCCTGCGGGCTTTGAAATGTTGAAGCGTGCCTGCGTCAGAAATATTAGTGTCTAGCTCTCACGCGCCCATTTTCCATCCACCATCACTCGATTAATTTCTCTAGTGTGTCGAATATCTATCAGTGGGTCTTCTCTTAGCAGTACAAGGTTCGCTTTCATGCCCTCTTGGATTTGACCGACTTGCTCTTCGAGTTTAAAAAAGCTCGCCGCTGTATATGTTGCTGATTTGATGGCCTGTTGTGGAGTAGCACCAGATTCGACGAGAAGCTTTAGTTCGTTGTGAAGGCTATAACCAGGTATGCCGAATCCAATAGGCGCATCCGTTCCCGCGGCGAAGGGGACGTTATTTTTGAGTAATCTTGAGATCAGAAACAGGCTCCATTCAGAGAACTTTTGATTGGCAGAGCTGGTCTCATTGGATAGGAATTTAATTCGGGCAGACCATTCCTCTTTGACAGGTAAGGGTAGTTTACTAAAAGAAGAATCCCAATCGTTTTCCTCCCAAGGCTTCGTGATCGACACCGTATTGAGACGCAGCGTTGGAACCTGAATTGTTGAAGTAAGATATGACAGCACTTCATCGCATCTGTTTTCATCGTAATTCATGATTGCCGGTATTCTCTGAAGGGCCTGAATAGACGCTCTTAGGTCATATCCAAGACCCTCATCAAAACTTTGAATGAGTCCTCTCCGTTCGCGTAACAGCTCTTTCCAGTTCGAAGCGCACGAAAGCTCTATATTTCTCAGGTGTTCCATGGAATTAGCCTTAGGCCCCGCGGTATCAGCGGTCAGGACAAGGGGAACATGTGAGGCCACTGGTAGATCTACCTGTTTGGCTTTTTCCGATAAAGCATAGAACCGTTCCTCATCGAGCAACTCATATAGTTTGATGAAATCAACGCCCCTCTCTTTCATGGATTTGACAAAAACGCTTAATTCGTCGACGGGCGGGGTAGATGTACCCAGCTCAGGTTGCGCCGGGTTATTCCCGTCGTAGATAACGAATTTTCCATCAAGGAGTGGTCCCGATAAGAAAATATCAGGAGAGGGCTCGGAAGAATTCGTCAAATTAGCTCGGAGAACCAAGAGAGTTTCGAGGTCTCCTCCCGTGTCCCGCACTGTGGTAATCCCATGATCAAGAAACATGCTCGGCATGACCTCCTTCAGTCTTTCGTCGTAGAGAAAGTGAACATGCATATCCCAGAGACCAGGGATGAGAAATTGTCCTTTTCCTTCGACCAAAGAATGAGTATTAAACTCTTGGTCAGGAATATACGGCGTGATCTTTATGATCAGACCGTCCTTGATCTTGACGGTTTGGTTGACTCTTTTCGGTGAAATGCCGTCGATAACGGAGACATTGATTATAACTGTATCCCAGCTCTCTTCTTTCATGGAGCAGCTTGGCAAAAGACTTGCCGTGAGTGCGATCAATATACCTAGCAGAGTTCTAAGCTTCATTCCCATTTTAAGTAATGCCGTTTTTCGTAGTTGAGATATAGTTATCTTGAAGTTGATCAGCAATCAAGGGGGAGGGGTGTCGGTACGATACTATGATTGGACGGCGCACCATGCGTATATGCGTGGTGATAACGTCGCGATTTCAGACTTAGATACAGGAGTCGAGCTTACCTACAAAGAGCTTGACACAAGAGCAAGCTGTATTGCGTCATGGATGGAGCAGAAAGGAATAGTAAAGGGAGATCGCGTCGCAATTTTGGCGCCGAATTGCCCTGAGACTTTCGAGCTCGCATTCGCGTGCGCAAAAATAGGCGCAATATGTATTCCGCTTAATTGGAGACTCACTGTTTCTGAACTAGAGTACATTCTTAATGATTCAACACCAAAGCTGCTAGTTAGCGACACCAAATTCAAGTCCCAGGCGGATGAGTTGGCTGGGCTTTGTTCAATTGGCCTTGGTCTCGATATAGAACCGCAGAACAGTGGAACAAGCTACGAGTTGGCTCTCGCTCAGAGCTCAGGTGACTATGAACCTGCGGTCTGCACGCACGACGATACGGCCATGATCATGTATACCTCCGGAACAACCGGGCATCCGAAAGGAGCGATGATTACTTTCGGTATGAATTTCTATAATGCTATCAATCTCGGACTGCCAGCAGGTATCGATAGTAATGCGGTTCAATTGGTCGTTTTGCCTCTCTTTCACACCGGCGGAATGAACTGCTATGCCAACCCGATTCTCCACGCAGGGGGTAAGATTTTGCTCATTCGAGAGTTTGAGCCGGGGCGGGCTCTCGAGATCATTGGTGACTCGTCACTAGGTGTGACGCATTTTTTTGCGGTGCCCGCGCCTTATCAATTTATGATGCAGCATCCGAGTTTTGCTGGAACGGATCTTTCAAGATTGAAGACAGCTGGTGTCGGCGGCGCGCCTTGTGCGGAAGCGATCCTGACGGCCTGGATTGATCGAGGAGTACCACTTATTCAGGGGTGGGGTATGACTGAAACCAGTCCTGGTGGTACAGCGCTCGATGCCGCAGATGTCCTTCGAAAAGTAGGATCCGCGGGAAAGTGTCTGCTCCATACCGAAGTCAAAATCGTTGACGATGAAGGAGCCGAATTGCCGTGGGGCAACGTCGGTGAATTGCTGATCAGGGGCCCAAACATAACGCCCGGTTATTGGAATAATGCGGAAGCAACCAAGAATTCCTTCGTAGATGGTTGGCTCAAAACGGGCGATGCCGCGCGTTTTGACGATGAAGGTTTTATCTACATTGTTGATCGATGGAAGGATATGTATATATCGGGAGGAGAGAATGTCTACCCTGCTGAGGTTGAGAATGTACTCTATCAGCTCTCTGAGATTGCAGAGGCGGCAATTATTGGTGTCCCAGAAGCTAAGTGGGGGGAGACAGGGAAAGCTGTTGTTGTTCTGAAGCCCGATCAAAACCTTGATGAGGAGAAAATAATTGCGCATTGCCTGGAAAAGCTCGCAAAATTCAAAGTGCCTGCCAGCGTTGAATTTATTGATGCGCTGCCAAGAAATGCAACCGGTAAGGTACTAAAGCGCTCACTAAGAGAAATGTTCGTGGATGAAGCTACTCCAGCGATAACTTAACAAACGGTTTGTAAGGAGAAAAAATGTCAGAAATGGGAAATAACTTAAAGGAAACGTCTCTAGCTGAGATGGAGCGGATACTGGCGGATCAGAAGAAAGCCTATCTAGACGAAGGTGTTGTTTCGACTGAAACTCGTCATGACCGTATTGAGCGGGCCATCAACATACTGATGAAACATGACAAAATTTTTGCTGATGCAATGTCGGAGGATTTTGGTCATCGTAGTCAGCATCAATCATTGTTTACGGACATTGCGAGTTCGATCACCCCTTTACGTCTGGCCCAAGCCAATCTAAAGAAGTGGCAACGCCCTGAAAAACGCAAAGTGACACCTCGTATTTTGGGACTTTTAGGTGCTAAAGCCTGGATAGAATATCAACCATTGGGAGTGATTGGCGTAATTAGCCCATGGAATTTTCCAGTGAATCTGACTTTTACTCCTCTAGCAGGCGTCTTATCAGCTGGTAATCGATGCATGATTAAACCCAGTGAATATACTCCGCTGACATCAGCTGCAATGGCGCAAGCATTCAGAACCGAATTTGATGAGGCAGAAATTGCTGTGATTACCGGCGGCCCCGAAACAGGCGCCGACTTTTCTGGCCTGGCTTTCGATCATCTATTATTTACTGGGGCGACCTCAATCGCTAAACATGTCATGCGAGCGGCGGCAGAGAATTTAGTGCCGGTAACGCTGGAGTTGGGAGGAAAATCTCCTGTGATCGTTGGTCGAGAAGCTGAGATGGATAAAACAACTGACTCGATCATGATGGGTAAGACTATGAATGCTGGACAGATCTGCCTAGCGCCTGATTATGTTTTTGTTCCAGAAGAGAAGATGGACGATTTTGTAGACTCGGCCAAAAGGTCTGTTTCCAAGATGTTTCCGACGCTTGTAGACAACCCTGACTACACTTCAGTCATCAATGACCGACATTTTGAGAGGATTAACGGTTACGTGGAGGAAGCCAGGCAGGCTGGTGTGGATGTTGTGGAGATAAACCCTGCCGAAGAAGATTTTCGGCAACAACCTGCTCACAAGATTGCTCCGACGCTACTGATAGATCCACCCGAGAATCTATCGGTTATGCAAGACGAAATTTTCGGACCGGTGATGCCTGTTAAGCCTTATAAGGATCTCGAAGAGACGATTGATTACGTCAATCAGCACGATAGGCCTTTGGGTTTGTATTACTTTGGCGATGACAAGGCTGGTGATCATGTTCGTCACCACACGACATCAGGGGGCGTTACGCTTAATGATGTGGTGATGCACGTTGCTCAAGAGGAGTTGCCCTTTGGCGGTGTTGGTCCTTCCGGAACTGGTTCTTATCATGGGATTGATGGTTTTAAGAGGTTTAGTCATGCCAAGGCGGTGTTCAAACAAAGCGGCATTAACGTTATGGAGAAAATGGGTCTGAGGCCTCCCTATACCGATAAATTCACCAAAGCTGTCCGCTCGCAGATGAAGTAGTATGTTTCAAACAAGCCTAGATCTTCAATCTAGGCTTGTTTTCTAATTTCAGTAATTTTCTCATCTAGCATTGCTGAATCTTGCTTGCTACCGCACCAGAGATTAAACACGGGTTTGAATGAGGAAGTGTCGTTTAGAGTGCCCGTTTTAAGAAAAGCAGTATCTGGCTGAGTAGGTACTTGTGAATAAGTTGGAGACCTGCATTTTCTGAAAAAGAAGTCGCTTCACGACGCTGTCGCTGTGAGTGTCTGAGTCTTCATTTAGGGATAGGTCAGAGTCCCAGGAATCGATTTCCGAAAGGGGAGACCCTGCTAACGTGGAGAACGCTGCTTCGGTTGGTCCCTGGCAGTGCTTATAATGAGAGACTCCGGCCATCCTAGGCTTTATGCTTAAAGTTAAATTGATTCGCCCACATAAACACGAACTTGACATTGGCTTAGTTCACTAACCTAAACTTGCGCATTCTCGAGGTCGTAAACTCTTAGGTCATTTATCCAGATTTTTAAAAAAGTCGATGTCTCTCTGTTCATCTTCAGGTGGAGCAACTTCAATCACTGGCTCCTCTCTGTCATCGAATTCGAGCCTCAAAGCTTTAGTCATCGTCGCATGCATCTCATAGGTACAAATAATATAGGTCAGTTCGATGATCTCGATTTCACTTAGATGTGACTTTAATAAATCAAAAGTCCCATCGGCTACGCGCCCCCCCTGAAGAACCAGATCATCCGTATAGGCGAGAACCGCCCGCTCGACCTCGCTAAAAACAGAAGTGGAGCTCCAGTGTGGTATCGCCTCAATCTGATTCTCATCATAACCCGCAGCCCTTAAGGCTTTGCAGTGCTGGGAGAAAACAAACTGACTTCCCCGAGCGAAACCGGCTCGGGCTTGCCCTAATTCTCGAAGTCTTGGGGCTATTTTTCGGCTTCGACTTCTATAGAACTGGAAACCTGACACCATGTGCTCAAGGCAATCTGGCACCTGAGCGAAAACGGTCCACCAGTTACCAGGGGTTCCCGTGGCTGTTCCTGGCTCGTCAACAGGATCTCGGTCTGGACCGAACAGGGCGTCATAAAAGGGAAGCACCCTTGGGTCCGCGTCGCTTCGACGGATTTCTTTTAGTCTGGGCATTTACTGTCTCCCTTTCGCAGCGTTTGAGAAGATATCAACCATCGCGGCTAATAGTTATTATAGTCCTTATGAATTTTGTACAGATCGCGATTCCGTTTTTCATTCTCGCTTTATTGCTCGAGTTTTGCTACGGGGCGTTTAAAGGTCGGCAAACCTATCGCCTAAACGACACGGTAAATAGCTTACAAATGGGATTGTTGAGCAGGCTAATTGGTATTCTGCGGCTCGGATTTTCTGCGATTATTATTACCTGGTGCCTCGGTTTTCTAGGAATCGAGCAGTGGGTAGCGACTGAGTGGTGGCACTGGGCTTTGGCGTTTGTGGCGTACGATTTTTTCTATTACTGGAAGCATCGGTTCGGTCACGAGTGGCGTATTCTGTGGGCCTCCCACGTTGCCCACCATCAGAGCGAGGAATTTAATCTTAGTACTGCACTGCGACAGACAAGCACTGACTATATCGGATTCTTGTTTTACCTGCCGATGTACCTTTTAGGAACGCCTGTTGAGGTGATGGTTAGTGTAGGTAGTTTGAATTTGGTCTATCAGTTCTGGGTACATACTGAACATGTGCGTCGTTTAGGGTGGTTGGATTACGTATTCGTAACGCCTTCCAATCATCGTGTGCACCATTCCATTAACGCAGATTACTTGGATAAAAATTATGGAGGGGTATTTATCATATGGGATCGAATCTTCGGCACGTTTGCGGCTGAGAGTAAGAGCGATCCCTGTCGGTACGGTATTACCAAGCAGCTAGGAAGTTGGAATCCGCTCTGGGCAAATCTCCATGTGTGGTGGGAAACATTGAGACTGAGCTTATCCGCTAGCGGTGTGCAGAAAGTATTGATCTGGTTCAAGGCGCCTGCCTGGATCCCTAGCGGCGAGAATCGCCTTGATGAAGCGATAGAGGAGGGGAAGAAACGCGCCAAGTTTGATCCGGTAGTTAGTCGCTTCGATGGAGGATACTGTTTTCTTCAGCTTTGGCTGATCACTGGAGCCGGGCTAATGCTTTTGGGAAATCAAAATATGATGCCCCGCGAAGTGGTTGTCATATTCTTCTGGATTCTGTTTACATCGATGATCGTTCACGGGTTCATTTTGCAAGCAGAGAGATGGGCGAAGGCTGTAGAGGTGGTGCGACTCATTCTTTTACCGTTTCTCGTAGTATTACTCGGGGAAGCTGTGCCCGAATACTCGCAGGGGACGTCTCTCTTGCTTATACCGGTTTCGTGCTACGCCCTTCTATCCCTTGGAGCAATGACGGTGGACCATATCCTAGTGCTAAGACGATCGAGGGTTGGCAGTCTCAAGGTAGGATAGGATCCTCGTACACTTATCTTGTCCCCCAAAATATTCTTTCTGATTGTTGTCTAGAGCATCTATAGCTGCCACGAGGTCGCTCCTGGCTAGCTCATAATCAAAGATCGCTTTTAAAGGGTAGAACTCGGTATTAATTGTGAAGAGGAGAAAGTTTTCATTCAGCTTACACACTGTTTCTCTTTCTGAGCGTATATACCAGGTTCGCGGATGGCTCTCAGGAAAGTCTTCCGGCCTTAGGTTGAATCTTTGATCGGTACCATGAATAAACCAATTCCTTCTCTCAAAGGGTTTTTCAGGGGTGCACTTCTTGAAAAAACGTTCGATTGTGTTCCCAACTTTGTGGTTAAGAGTGGGAACGTTCTCATGTATCAGCCTCATCGGTCTCCCGATTTTGTCTCGCAAGTTCCAATAACTCGGAGAACAAACGCATGCCGCTACTAGTCTTTGTCGACCGCCAACTTCCATAATACAAAGATCGTCTTGCACCTGGAGGGCCATGTCTGCAATTGCGTCAGGGTAAATACGTTTTTTATTGGGTAGAAAAGTCAGTAGCGCCAGTTCTGCAGAACCGTCATCGGCAACTGCGACGACCTGATCATAGTTTTTGTCAAGAAGGTCTTTCTTATGTTGCTCTACCTCGGTTGAAACTGGTTGCGAAAACCAATCTTCCGTGGATATTGGATGTAGGCCAAGTTTGTATTTTTCTTTCCTTCTTCCCGCCCACGGAGGTGAAGCAAAAAATAGTTCTTCAGCGCTTTCCATCAGTGATCCGTGAATTTAAGCTCCAGTCGTATCGATATTCGATCTGATATTCGCTTGGGTTTTGGATTTGAGCAACGATCGAATTCTTGGAAGCAATATAACTTATAAGCTCCTTTTCAGAGTTAGCAAAGTCATTTCGGTACCAGTCGAATAGGCTCGACAATATAAGTCTCTCTCCCACGATTTTTGCGCCTCGAGAGTCATTCAGAAACAGGTTCTCAGCGGTACGCATTTGCTCTTCAATATTCTCGAATGTAAACGCAGTTTGACTCAGGTTTGGACAGCCGAGGCTCGCACAATTGAGGACAAAGTGTATCCGATGGTCTCGCCATATTGGCCGCAAAATACGGTGTTCAATGTCGTTTAACGTGACCTTCGATTTTTCTACTGTGATTACTTCATCGTCCCAAGGCCCAAAAGAAAGAAATTTTTTACCCATTTTTTTGATTGTTTTCTTCTTTGGGTGGCTTAAGACGAGATCAATTGTTAGTGCATTGTATAAATTTGCCCAGTAAGCGATTTGTTCCCGCTTTCTTAGACTGGTTGGCGTGACTCTAGCCATGCGCGATAAATAATTCTTGAGCAGAGTCTTGGATCCGGCATCGAAATTTTGATAGCTAACTCGGTTTATGCCGTCATCGCTGGGGTGCAAATGACGATTCAAAATAGTCTGCCAGTCCGAATGATCAACACTCGATTGGTTCTCCTCATTACTGGTATTCCACTGCTCCCAGAGGTTTCCAAAAGGCGAAGCGAGCAGAGGAAGTGACATAAAAAGGCCTAACCAAATCAGAACGGATCTCGCCATGAACGAATTGATTATATGGATTTTAATCTTGGTGGTTCCTTTGTTTCTAATCTGCGATTGTTCGTTCAATCCAACGGTCGATCACTTTTTCGAGCAAAGGCAAAGGAAGAGCGCCGCCTCCGAGTATTTTGTCGTGAAAAATTTTAAGACTGAATTTCTCTCCTAACGCGTCTTCTGCTCGCTTTCGTAGTTCTTGAATTTTTAACATGCCGATCTTGTAGCTCGTCGCTTGACCAGGCATAACGATATACCGTTGAATCTCCGAGATTACGCTTTCTAACGGCTCTGGTGAGTTTTGCATAAAGAAGTCGATCGCTTCTTGCTCAGTCCAGCCTTTCGAGTGGAGTCCGGTATCAACCACTAATCGGATAGCCCTCCATATTTCTGAGGTCAGTTGCCCAAACCGATTATATGGATCTATATAGGTCCCAGGAATCTCAGTCGCTAGAGCCTCCGCGTATAACGCCCAACCCTCACTATATGCCGTGAAGCCTGCTTGCGTTCTGAATTTGGGAATATCTTTCAGTTCCTGGGCAATAGAAATCTGCATGTGATGGCCTGGCAACCCTTCGTGATAAGCGATGACCTCTAACTGATTTTTTGGCATAGCAGTCATGTCAGATAAATGTGCGTAGTAGGTGCCGGGTCGAGTTCCATCCGGCGTTCCTGGGTAATAATGCTGTGCGGCACCATCGCGCTCTCGAAAACTCTCTACTCGTTTAACTATTAATTCCGCCTTTGGTAATAGTCCAAAGTAATCTGGAAGCGAACTGGCAATATTGTCTATGGCTTTGGTTGCATCATCTATGTACTGCTGTCTGCCTGGGTCATCATCAGGATAATAATTCCACTCCCCAGTCCTTACCTCTTGAAAAAAGTCCTGTAGAGTCCCCTCAAAACTGACTTCGTCCATGATAGCTGACATTTTTCCCCGTAAACGTTTGATTTCAGCTAGGCCGATCTCATGTATTTCTTCTGCTGTCAGTTTGGTTGTAGTTTGCATAGCCAAACGATACTCATAGTAGGCTTTGCCGTTAGCTTGTCCTCCGACTCCTGTGGAGATTTCGGGGGCTTTGTCTTTCTCGAGCTCTGCCCAAGCAATAATTTTTTCGTAGGCAGGCATAAACTTTTCGACCAGGGCTTTCTCGCCGTTGATTTTTATCTTTGCAGCGCGGGATGGGTCAATCAGCCCGGCTTCTTCCAGTGCAGATATCTCCGCTTTAAAATCGGACCAAATATCGCTGTCTTCGTCGTTTTTTTGAAAGGGTTGGCCCGTGATTATTGCCTTGGATTGTTCGATAACGCCGTCCAGGGCGAATAAAGGACTTACAGCGCCATTCGCTGAAGATCGCTTTGCTATTTCGAGAGCTTCATCCACCCTCGTCTCTACGTCCTCAATTCTTGAGACATAAGCGAGGAGATCCGCCTCTGAATCGACTCGATGAAAATTAATGAGAAAGGTTGGCAGGAAGCTCTGAAGCCCATTCATTTGATCAAAGGTCAGACCAT
>CAJXCK010000028.1 GCA_913051785.1 uncultured Gammaproteobacteria bacterium | reverse complement strand
AATGGGACATTGCGGACCAAAATGAATTCGTTTGCCGAATGGACCAGCAGTTTCATTGGCAAAACGCTGCATATTCCAGCTTTGACGACTTCTTGGGCGACCTGGCCTCAAAAAAAAGAAAAAATTTGCGAAGAGAACGAAAAGAGGCGATTACAAATGATATCGAAATAGAGCAAATAACAGGTGCTTCACTTTCCGAGGAACACTGGGACGCTTTTTTTGCTTTCTATTTAGATACAGGCCAACGCAAATGGGGAACACCCTATCTCACTCGCGGTTTTTTCTCAGAAATCCAAAGGACGATGGCAGAGGACACCTTGTTAATCATGGCAAAACGCAATGGAAGATACATTGCGGGAGCTTTGAATTTCATAGGTGAAAATACGCTATTCGGTAGAAATTGGGGCTGTATAGAGGATCATCGCTTTCTCCACTTCGAACTCTGTTATTACCAGGCCATTGATTTCGCGATCGCCAACGGCTTAAAAACCGTGGAGGCAGGGGCGCAAGGCAGCCATAAAGTCGCCCGCGGATATTTACCATGTGCGACCTACAGTGCGCACTGGATCGAAAATGACAGTTTCCGAGACGCTATTTCCAAATTCGTGGATGAAGAAAAAACCTATGTTGAAAGGGATATCGACTATATAGAACAGCACAGTCCATTCAGCTCAAATGTAGAACTTCGGGAACTGAGAGAAATTCAGATCAAAGAAAAGTAGAATAGGTCGAAAGGCTCTAATATCGATAAAATGCCGATTTAGGGCAAAAGCTAAGAGCAACATTTTTATTTTTGAGTATTAACTAAGTGATTAGAGCATCAGTAATAGAAGTACTAAGGAACGACGAGCTTCTCAATCAAGAGGTAGAGTTGAGCGGCTGGGTTCGTTCCCGAAGAAGCTCGAAAGGAGGCTTCTCCTTCATCCACATTAACGATGGCTCCTGTCTTGACAATATTCAGGCAGTAGCTGATGAAAAACTAGCCAATTACAACGATATTCTTGAGCTCTCATCGGGCTTTTCTGTCTGTCTCATCGGAAGAGTCGTGGAGTCTGGAGGTAAAGGACAGGATAGAGAAATCCAAGCTAGCCAACTTTCTATAATCGGTAGTGTCGAGGACCCTGAAAACTATCCGATCAGTAAGAAATCACATACCTTCGAATACTTGCGCACGATGGCCCATCTGCGGCCTAGGACTAACACGTTTGGCGCCTTAACCAGAGTGAGACATGCGATCTCTCACGCTGTACACGAGTATTTCAACGACAATGGTTTTTTCTGGGTCAACACGCCGATAATCACTTCAAGCGACTGCGAGGGGGCCGGCGAACTGTTTAAAGTATCAACTCTTGATGCGCTCAATCGAGAATCAACCACAAGCCCTGAAGACGATTTTTTTGGAACAAATACATTCCTTACAGTCTCTGGGCAACTGAACGTTGAGAGTTATGCCTGTGCGTTGAGTAAAGTCTATACATTCGGCCCAACCTTCAGAGCAGAAAATTCGAATACGAGCCGACACCTTGCGGAATTCTGGATGATCGAGCCTGAAATAGCGTTCGCGGATTTATTGGCCAATGCCAAGCTTGCCGAAGACTTCCTTAAGGCAGTTGTATCAAAAATCATGGCGAGCTGTGAGAAAGACATCGAGTTTTTTAATGAGCGAGTGGATCCTCATTTGATTGAGAAGCTTCAAGCATTAGTTGAAAAGGAATTCACGCTAATGAATTACTCGGAGGCAGTAGATGTGTTGCAAAAATCCGGATCTGAATTCGAATTCCCTGTCTCCTGGGGCGCTGATCTTCAATCGGAGCACGAGCGTTTCCTTACCGAGAAAATCGCCTCTGGCCCCGTCGTTGTCACAGATTATCCCAAGGAGATAAAAGCTTTTTACATGCGATTGAATGATGACGAGAAGACAGTTGCTGCTATGGATGTCTTGGTTCCAGGAGTCGGAGAATTAATCGGTGGAAGCCAGCGAGAGGAGCGATTAGAGATCCTGGACTCGAGAATGGATGAGCGCCTAAAAGAGGAACTTTGGTGGTATCGAGAGCTTCGTAGGTATGGAACTGTGCCGCACGCTGGTTTCGGTCTGGGTTTTGAGCGCTTAGTGCTTTACCTAACTGGGATGGAGAACGTTCGAGACGCGATCCCATTCCCGCGCACCCCTAAAAACGTATCCTTCTAAGTTTTGAATATGGGAGGACAAGGAGGGCGACTATCAAATAAAGATTCAGGCGAGGTCTCTACGATCAGATCACTCCTCAGGCTCAGCGAATTCGTCGAGCCTTACCGTTTTCGATTTTTCTCTGGCATCGGAATGTTCGGAGTAGCACGTTTGCTTGAGGCTATGGTGCCCGTCCTAACGGCATCAGCGATCAATAAAATGACAATGGATATCTTCGACGTTCGAGAAGAACTATTGGGCATTGGTCTTGCCGTCGTATTGAGATATGTCGTCATTTCAATAGCTAGATTTAGTGTTAGACGAGTGGGCCTGCATGTCGCGTTTGATTTGAGGAATAAGCTTTACGAACACTTGCAATTTCAGGGATCCGATTTTTTCTCCAAAAATTCAATTGGAGACATGATGACCCGAGCCGTCGCCGACATCTCATTGATACAAAGGCTCTTTTCCGCAGGATCGATTCTGCTGATTATTTTGGTGTATGCCTCCGCGACTGGATTCGGGTTTATGCTCTACTACTCGCCGTCACTTACCCTGCTACTATTGCCGCCCCTCCCCTTCATCTTTTTCTATGCTTTTCACACCGCAAAATCGCTCGGAAAAACGTCGACCGAGGTTCAGGAGCGACTGTCAGATATTGGAACACACACGCAAGAGAATCTATCTGGAATAAGGACTATTCAGGCACTCGTGCAAGAAGAGAATGAGATCAACAACTTTGCTAAAACCAATCAAAGATATGCAAACGCTTTCCAAAAACAAGCTCAGATAAACTCCTCTATGGCGGCTTGGATGCCATCGATGGCAGCGGCTTGCTCAATAGTCATCATAGGATATGGCGGCCATCAGGTTCAGAACGGTGAAATCATGATTGGCGACATGGTGGCGTTTTTCATGTTTCTAAATATGGTTATCCAACCATTCAGGGTCGCCGGTTTCATTATTAACTTATTTCAGAGAGCTGCGATCGGCAGTGACCGTTTGTTTGAGGTTTTCGACCGACCTCCCGAAATAACAGACCAGCACCAAGAAAAATCGGCCGGAGGAATAAAGGGGCACCTACGGATCTCTGCGTTGACTTTTAGTTATCCCGGTGAAGATAGGAGTGCCATAAGAGACGTATCTGTTGAAATACAACCGGGGAAGATTTTAGCCATTATGGGGCGGGTAGGCTCAGGCAAAAGCACCATTCTGAAACAAGTAGTAAGGCTGCTAGATCCGGAGCCAGAAAGTATATTTCTAGACGGCGTGGACGTGAGAAACTTTGCGCTATCAGAACTAAGAAAATTAATTGCTCTAGTCCCTCAGGATCCGTTCCTGTTCGCAGAACCGCTAAAAGATAATCTGACGTATGACGATCCTGAACGAACTCTTAACTTGATTTGGGATGCAGCAAGTTCAGCCGACCTTACTAATACGATAGAAAGCTTCCCCGACCGGTTGGATACTCTTATTGGAGAAAGGGGAGTCACATTATCAGGGGGACAAAAGCAGAGAGCCACGCTAGCTAGAGGCCTCATTCGTAAAGCACCCGTATTGATACTCGACGATTGTTTTTCCGCGGTCGATACAGAGACAGAAGAGCACATACTCTCGGAACTCAGACGAGTCAGAGCTGGGCAAACAACGATCTTGGTTTCCCATCGGGTAAGCACCGCGCGACACGCAGACAACATAATCGTTCTTGACGGGGGCGTAGTCATTGAAAAAGGCTCTCACGAGGAGTTACTACGAGAAGATGGTTATTACGCGGAACTAGAGAGAGTCCAAAGAGAGGGTGGCCAGGATGGCGACCTCAGAATTAAAAGAACCGCTAGAACATGACTACCAGTATTAATGCTAACAATCGCCCAGCGGTCGAAAGAGACTACTCCGTCTTCGAGGCCGATATCAGTGGTGCTGCACTTAACCTGACACTCTTGAGAAGGCTGTTGGGCTGGCTACGGCCTTATAAAGGGCTCATCGCGATCAGCTCTATTCTTGTGTTGATCGCGTCTGCCCTACAGATATTATTGCCGATCGTCATCTCTCTAGTCGTTATCGATCACATACTTAGAGGCAATCCTTCAAATAATTCGCCAGACTTCGGACTAGTGGAGCTAAATATTCGGTTATCCGAAGTTTTCGGACTACCTCCCTTGATCATTGCTTGCGGAATGTATGTCGTATTTCAACTGGGTAGCGCAACCATTGGCCATGCTCATCGTTTGACTCTGGTGCAGGCGGTTATCAACGGTTTGAGAGATCTAAGATTGGACCTCTTTAGTCACATGGAGACCCGTCCCTCCTCATTTTTTGATCGGGTCGCCGTTGGCAGGGTGATGACCCGAGTCACTAATGACGTCGAAGCGCTCTACGAGTTGCTGAGGGGACTTGGCACTCTCGTCGGAGAGTTTGTCCCCTTTTTCGTTGCGCTTTTCGTCATGATGATGATAAACGTCGAGCTGACGCTATTGCTTTTACTTGCGCTGCCACTTATCGCAGTGGTGACCTTTTTCTTTCGGAGAAGAACACGAGTCCTATTCCGTCAGGCGCGACAAACGCTCTCTTCAATGAATCAGAACTTACAGGAGAATCTTGCAGGGCTGCAAGTAGTTCAAATATCAGATCGTCAGCAGCATAACCTCGATCGGTATACTCGGATCAATAAAGAAAATAGAGGCCACGAGGTTCGACTCGGGAGGATTGAGACTCTGTACGGCGCTTTCAACGAAAGCATCGCGCAGGTAGGAATTGGCCTCGTTCTCTACTATAGCGCCACCCAAGTCATGGACGTATCCATGACGGTCGGTGAGGTCGTATTATTTACTCAGTTTATAGGAATGCTGTTCAATCCAATTGTCGTTCTGGGAGAGCAAACAAACATCCTATTCCGGGCGATGGCGAGCGGCGAACGAATATTCCAAGCTTTGGACTGGGATGAAGCGAATCACGAGCCTCAAAAGCCAGTCCAACTATCTTCTAGACTTCAGGGACAAATCGATTTCAAGAACTTGGAGTTCAGCTACATACCTGGCGAAATGGTGATCAAGGACATATCTTTAACGGTGAATCCAGGAGAAACGCTGGCCATAGTAGGCCCGACTGGTTCTGGGAAAAGCACCCTAATAAAACTGCTCGGTCGTTTCTACGACATCGCGGACAACACAATCTTCCTCGATGGCACCGATCTAAACAAAATCCACTCAAAAGAACTCCGAAAGCGCATTGGTACGGTATTACAAGACTTTCATATCTTTTCAGGAACTATTTTCGACAACATCTCGTTAGGGGACCCGAGTATCGATCTAAAAAAAGTTATCGAGGCATCAAAGATCGTACACGCCGATAGTTTTATTCAGACGCTGCCTCTTGGATACGATACGATACTCTCCGAACGGGGCCAGAATCTATCCCAAGGACAAAGACAGTTATTGGCCTTCGCCAGAGTTTTAGCAGCGGATCCAGAGATCTTGGTCCTAGACGAAGCGACTGCGAACATCGATACAGAGACAGAGCTTCTTATTCAAGATGCGCTAGAGAAAATCACCAGAGGCAGGACTTCTATCGTCATCGCTCATAGACTTCAAACTATTCAAGAGGCTGATAGAGTTTTGGTATTCAACAATGGAATAATAGAAGAGCTTGGCAGCCACGAAGAGCTTCTGCAAGCAAATGGGCTCTACGCGACTCTCCACAAGCTACAATTTCAAGAAGAACGAGGGTAGAAAACGAACACAACTTTCAGATGAAGAATAGAGAGAAAAAACAGGTGAAAGTCAGGACAAAAAGCGGTGAGAAATTTGCCACCGAACACGGCTTCAACGCCATCAAAGATGGCATAAAGCAGGGCAAAACAACAGAAGATGATATCGATCGTAAACCTCCTTGGCTGAGGGTTAAATTAGGGGCGGGGCCAAAATATAAAGAAGTTAAAAATCTTGTTACTAAGCACCGTTTGTCCACTGTTTGTGAGGAATCTCATTGCCCTAATATAGGGGAATGTTGGAATCACGGGACAGCTACCCTCATGCTCATGGGCTCCACATGCACGAGAGCTTGCAGATTTTGCTCGGTTGATACTGGCAACCCAAACGGCTGGCTAGACACCTTTGAGCCACAAAGCACCGCGATTACTGTAAAAAAAATGGGGCTGAAATACGTAGTACTTACCTCAGTTGATCGGGATGATCTAACCGACGGAGGAGCCCAACACTATGTGGATTGTATAAAAGCAATACGCGACGCCTGTCCTGAAACGAGGATAGAGGCACTTACCCCTGATTTTTCGGGTGACACTGACGCTATAAGACTTCTAGCTCACTCAGGGATCACTGTTTTTGCTCAGAACTTGGAGACGGTTAAGCGACTTACGTCTGAGGTTAGAGACCCGCGAGCGAGTTACCAGCAGACACTGACTGTCCTTCAATACGCAAAACGCTCTAACGTGTCTCTACTGACAAAATCCAGTCTCATGTTAGGACTCGGCGAATCCAGTGACGAGGTTCAGGAAGCACTTTCCGACCTGCGAGAACACGGGGTTGATATTGTAACGCTGGGACAATATATGCGGCCCACTAAAAATCATCTGCCTGTTAAAGAATGGGTCGCACCGGAGAAATTTTCTGAGCTTCGAGACTTCGGTCTCAGCCTTGGCTTTCTAGAAGTTGCAGCCGGCCCACTCGTGCGATCAAGCTATAGGGCAGATAAAGTTTTCGAGCAAGACAATTTGGGTCTCTCGAAGATCCCGATAAAACAAATTTCCTAAACAATTACCGCCAGGCTAATTTCGAGGACCCTTTTCTCCATGAACAATTTTTCTAACACCCACCTAGCGAAATATGGTTTCGCCATCTTGGCGAGACGCAAAACAACGACCTTTCAGCTAGTTGATGAGAAAAAGTTAAAGTCCCTAGTCAAAGATTTGGGCACAGCAGACAAGGAGGCTTTGGTTAAGCAATCTTTTTCTGGGAAGTCGGGCCAAATAGCGTGGCTCTCGAGCGATAACCTGTTAATTGGTTGGAATGGGGAACACGGTCTCCAAACCCTCGGCTCTCTCCCATTCAAACTTCCCAGCGGTTTTTATTCTTGTGAGGATGAACTTAAAGAAATAGACCTAATCGGCTGGGGCCTAGGTAGCTATCAATTTGACAGATATAAGAAACAGGACCGCAGACCTTCGATCTTGGTAGCCCCAAAGACAAAAAAATTACAGCGCGCAGTAGAGGCCATAGACTCGACTTATCTTGCAAGAGATCTTATCAATACACCCAGCCAGGATATGTCTCCCACGGACTTCGAAAAAGTGACTAAACAACTTGCGAGGCAATTTAGCGCGAAAGTCTCTGTGATCAAAGGAGATGCGTTATTAAAAAGCGGCTGCGGAGCTATCCACGCCGTGGGTCGTGCGGCCGACGTTCCTCCCAGGCTGATAGAAGTAACGTGGGGTAACAAGAAGAACCCAACCGTCGCCATAGTGGGCAAGGGTGTTACGTTTGACAGCGGAGGATTAAACATTAAACCAGGCGGCAGCATGCGCCAGATGAAAAAAGACATGGGCGGCGCAGCAATTGCCCTTGGACTTGGGAAAATGATCATGAACCGGCAGCTCCCCGTTCATTTGAAACTTTTAATTCCTCTCGCTGAAAACGCAATCTCGGGCAATGCGTTCAGACCAGGGGATATTCTCCAAACGCACAAGGGAATTACCGTAGAAATCGATAACACCGACGCGGAGGGCAGGTTGCTGCTCTGCGACGCACTCTCGATATCTCTCGGATACAAACCCGAGCTGATTATTGATTTTGCAACTCTCACAGGAGCAGCTCGGGTGGCGGTGGGCACGGAAATTTCTGCAATGTTCTGCACAAATGGCGAGGATGCACAAGCACTTGTGGCCGCTGGAGATAGTCAAAGTGACCCGGTTTGGCCCCTTCCTCTGTACGGAGATTATGAATACATGTTAGCAAGCAATGTGGCTGATGTTACCAATTCAGCGCCGAGCGGTTTCGCCGGAGCGACTACGGCAGCACTGTTCCTGAAAAGATTCGTTGATAAAACGCCCTGGATTCACTTTGACATAATGGCTTTTAACACTCGAGCTCGACCAGCACGACCTGAAGGCGGGGAGGCGATGGGAATGAGAGCGACATACGAGTTTTTGGAAAGACGGTATGGCAACTCTTAAAGAGTTGGAAGATAGCTCAGACGGCACAATCGTCCCTCTGGAGGAAATTCTCGGTCAAATGAAATTCAACGAAGCTGGACTGATCCCGGCCATTGCGCAGGACCACGTTTCCAAGGACGTATTAATGCTGGCTTGGATGGACAGGGCTGCCATCAAAAAAACGCTAGAAGAAGGCTATGTGACATATTTTTCGAGGAGCCGACAGTCTTACTGGAAAAAAGGAGAAACATCCGGTCATGTTCAACGTCTGGTACAGATGAGCTTCGATTGCGACGGTGATGCGATTTTAATAGAGGTTGAACAAACTGGATCGGCGTGCCACACAATGAGGAAAACATGCTTCTATCTCAAGGTAAATGGTCTCAAAGTTTCTATTTCTGATACAACATGAAGGAACTATACCTTCAAAACAGCCTCACCGGGCAGCGTGAAGTCTTTGTTCCAATCAATGACCAAGAAATAACCGTCTATGTATGTGGACCGACCGTCTATGATTATTTGCATATCGGTAATGCAAGGCCCGCCGTAGTTTTCGATGTTCTGGCGACGTTCCTGAGACACCGATACGAAAAAGTAATATTTGTTAGCAACATCACAGACATTGATGACAAGATCAATGCGGCTGCAAAGCAAAACAATGAATCGATAACGACCCTAACCGAAAGGTTTACAGAAGCGTGCGTAAAAGACTTTGAAGCGCTCGGCGTTGCTCCACCGGACGTGCGTCCAAAAGCTACGGAGCACATCCCAGAGATCATAGACATGATCGAGAATCTTATTGAGGGAGAATTCGCCTACGAAAGCGAGGGGCACGTTCTGTTTCATGTGCCTAGTGACCCCAACTATGGCTCGCTCTCTAAGCGAAGCTTGGAGGATATGTTGGCTGGGGCAAGGGTGGAGATCGCCTCATACAAGAAAGATCCAAAGGATTTCATTTTGTGGAAGCCCTCTTCATCCGACTTGCCAGGATGGGATAGTCCCTGGGGAAGAGGTAGGCCGGGATGGCATATTGAGTGCTCTGCAATGATTCAAAAACACCTAGGGGGCCATATCGACATTCATGGGGGCGGTAGCGATTTAACCTTCCCCCACCATGAGAATGAAGCAGCACAGAGCCGGTGCGCAAATCGATCTCAAGATTATGTGAACTACTGGCTGCACAACGGGATGATCACTCTAGCAAATGAGAAGATGTCTAAGTCTTTAGGCAATATTTTGGGCATTCGAACATTACTGCAGCAACACTCAGGGGAAGTTTTACGATACGCCCTTCTCTCCGGCCATTATCGTTCGTCACTCTCGTGGTCTGATGACCTTATCCAACAGGCGAAATCGAGTTTAGACTCGCTTTACCAAACTTTGCGCGATCACAGTGAAGCGGCAGCACTCGGATCAGTTCCAATCGACTCTTCTCTGGAATGTGATCAAGAATTTGAACTCGCGCTTTGCGATGATTTGAATACACCTAAAGCACTGGCCGCACTCCATCGAATCAGCGACGAACTGCGAAATGCAGAGGATAACGAATCAGCACTCAGGAAACGTAACGATCTCATTCAAGCAGGATTTTTACTGGGCTTGCTACAAGATGACCCGGAGGCCTATTTCAAGAGAAGCATTAGAAGCGAAACAGACGATGCCCTTTCGGAATCCGAAATCGAGTCGCTCATCGAAGAACGGAACCAAGCCCGAGCTGACAGGAACTTTAATGTTGCCGATCAGATTAGACAATCACTCTCAAAAAAAGGCATAGAGCTTGAAGATCAACGCACTGGCACCAGATGGCGACGCATTTAGACGCCTCGCTCCCCTACCCCCTGATCCTGCTCTTTTTGCTAAATCCCTTACTTAAAAATTCCATCTGATCCCCCAATATCCGACCGGAATTCGTAATGGCTAGGTATTCAGCAAAATTAGGTACGTAAGGCAACGCAACCAGCTGTATTCCGCACTCGTGTACCAGTCGGTTACCCTTGTGCTGGTTACACCTTTTACAAGCAGATACCACATTCTCCCAGAGATCTTCGCCACCCCGGGATATGGGCACTACATGGTCCCTTGTTAATTCAAAGTCTCGGAACCCTTTAGAACAGTAAAGACAGATATTCTTGTCTCTCTTGAACAATGCCTTATTCGTTAACGGTGGCTGGTCAACCCCGCGTTCGACAACCTTCCCAAAGCAGGCCATTATCGAATGAATATCAATAGAGCTCCTAATATTCCCATCTTTAGAATAACCGCCTCTTATCGAGACAAAAGGATCTCCAACAGTCCATCCAACGAGATTTCGCGCATAGAGACAAACTGCTTCCTGCCAACTTATCCAATCCAGAGGCTGACCAGAGATATTCAACCTCAAAACTTTCGGAACTCTCTCAAAATCAGTTAAATGCATTATCTAACCTAACTTTCTCACCTCATCAAACGAAGACTTCGCAGATATAAACATCAGACTGGCTTTTTAAATTATCAGATTCTATTTGGAACAGAGTGCCATTATTATCGACGAATGAGAAATGTCTCAACTATGGTTTGGCTTTTTACGATTATAACCGCTTGCTCGTCGAGCCAGATTTCTACGTCAACGCAAGCAACCAATAACGGGGATACCTGGCAATGCACAGGGGAAACCGGCAGATGGATTTGTGAGCGAAAAGCAGAAAGTCAAAATCAGGATAACACTGTGAAAATAAAGGCGGACGAGACCTCCATCGAGGATGGATCGATATCAGGTAGTCTCAAGCAGCCTGCTATCAAATCAAACCTTCCCGCCGTAGGTAAAGAAGAAGAATCATTTCCAGAAAAGTTTGAAGCAAGTCGAGAGGTATGGGTGATTCAATGGATTGCACTCAGCAGCGAGGAGGCGGCAGACGCTTTTGCCATGAAAAATTTTTCGGACCAGTCGATACAAATTCGGGTTGTCCCATTGAAGGGCCCCAATATAGGTCTCTATGCAGTGATAAGTGGGGAATATGCGTCAAAGAAAGAAGCTCTTGAAGCATCCAACGAAATTGCTCGGGTGAATACAGAAAAACCCTATATTAAGGAACTCTCGTCCTCAGGCCTTCTCTGAGCCTGCCTCGCCCTGCTTTTGACGAAATTGGCTTAGCCCGTCGACTGAAAAAATCGCGATCGCAAACCAAATGAGTCCAAATGTCATCCATCTAGTACCCTCAACAGACTCTTCGTATATGAAAATCGCGACGAGCAGCGAGATGGTTGGGGCCATATATTGTATGAATCCCAACGTAACTAACCTCAACCGAAGTGCTGCGGATGCAAAACACAGCAAGGGCACGATGGTGACCAGGCCACCGATCGCGAGCATCCATATCTCTGTGACATCCCTGTCACCACCAATCGACCCTGAAAGAAAAAGGAATACTGCAGCTATTGGCCAAACGAATGAGGTCTCGACGAACAACCCCACAATAGATGGTACGGCCAAGCTTTTTCGTATCAAGCCATATAACCCAAAACTGACCGCCAAAATCACAGATACAATTGGGAAAGACTTACCAAGCGACAGCTCGACAAGTATGGCAAGCACAGCCAGAGCAACAGCAAACCACTGCAATCGACCAAGAGTTTCACGCAGAACGAGCCAACCTAAAAAAACGCTGACCAGCGGATTCATAAAATAGCCAAGACTTGCCTCCGAAATCTTTTCCATCTGGACGGCATAGACAAACGTAAACCAATTGATGCTGAGACAAAGAGAACTGCAAAACAGACCCAACAGTCGACTTCTGTCGATCGATCTTACGAGAGCAAATTCCTTACGAGACCAAATAATTAAAGCTAGAAAGGGAAATGCCCAGAAAACTCGGTGCGCAACGATCTCCATGGATTGTGCGAACGCCACCCAGACAAAATAAATTGGAGCGAATCCCCAAATCGTGTAAGCAGAAAGCGCAAACAATACGCCCCGTTTCGCTTCAACTTTACTAGCCTCAGACATAGTAAATTTTTAGAAATTATCTTTTCGTTTTCGTATTTCCGAAAAGACATCAATCACATCACAACCCTCCATTGAGAGGACACGTTGGATCTCGCGAACATGGGGACGCAAGAAGGGATTTGTTTTCTTTTCCAGACCTAAATAACTAGGAACGGTTGGTTGGTTTTTCGACCTTAAGGCAGTGATCTCATCAACCCGTTTAACGAGCAGTTCGTTCTCAGGTTCAATCGTCATGGCAAACGTGGCGTTCGACTCCGTGTACTCATGCCCACAATAGATTAACGTGTCGTCGGGCAATTCACATAATCGACTCAAACTTTGCCACATTTGCTCAGCTGATCCCTCGAATAATCTGCCGCATCCAAGAGCGAACAGAGTATCTCCAACAAACGCGTGCTTGTCTTCTTTGAAGAAATAAGCGATGTGTCCAACAGTATGACCAGACACCTCTATGACTTCGACGTCATATCCCCCAAATTTAAAAAGCTCACCGTGTTCTACCTTTTTTTCGATAGCGGGGATTCGACTTCTATCGCTGCGAGAACCAACGATCTCACAAGACCACTTTTCTTTTAGAGCTTCATTACCAGCCGTATGATCAAAATGATGATGCGTGACTAGGACATGGGTCAACGACCAACCTCGTCGATCTAATTCAGCGTTTATTGGCTCGGCATCAGGAGCATCAATTGATGCCGTGGAGCCAGTCTCCGGATCGTGAACCAGATACCCATAGTTGTCGCTTAGACATACAAACTGCGCTATCTCCAACATATTTCCCTCACTCTTTACCTTTGTTACCACCCTGATCTGGCATATTATAGGCTGTAGTAGGATGAAAAATCGCACACTTCAAGAAATCTTGGATTTATTAGACCTCGAGATAATAGAAGAGAATCTCTTCCGGGGACAAAATCATCAAACAGAACATGTATTTGGTGGCCAAGTTCTCGCCCAAGCATTAGTCGCATCCTATAGAACCGTAAATCCAGATCACTATCTGCACTCGCTACACAGTTACTTTTTACGCCCAGGAGATTGGAAGACTCCAATACTCTACGAAGTTGACCGTATTAGAGAAGGAAAGTCCTTCACCACTCGTCGAGTCTCCGCTATCCAAAAGGGAAAGACTATATTTACCCTCTCCTGTTCATGGCAGAAAGAAGAGCCTGGCCTAGACCATGAGCAACCGATGCCAGATGTGCCTCCGCCGGAATCTCTAAGAGGAGACCTCGAGGCCTATCAATCTTTTTATCAAAAACACCCCGAAGTAAAACGATTTAGTTTTCGATTTGAGGCGATCGAGTCAAAAGCGGTCGAGAAGATACTCATGCATGAGCAAAGCGAACATGCCCCGGTCAAGCATACCTGGCTGCGGACGAGAGAAGCTCTCCCTGATGATCAATCAACCCATCTTGCCATGCTCGCGTATATGTCTGATCTTGACTTCATGTCCACCACCATGTTGCCTCATCGCGGCAAAGCGGTATGGGGGAAAATTATGGGAACCAGTCTGGACCACTCTATCTGGTTTCACCGTCCTTTCAGGGCCGATGAATGGCTTCTGTTCGCCAAACATTCGCCCAATGCGCATGGGGCTCGAGGGTTCGTAAGAGGACAATTCTTTCGCAAAGACGGCACTCTTGTCGCCACTGCTTCTCAAGAGTGCCTCATACGACCTATATAAAAAGCCCAGACTAATTTCCAGGCTACAACGCCTCTAAGATCGCCTCCGCAGCACTGACCTCCAATTTTCCGGGCGCTTCGACGGCTAGTTTTCGAACAGTCCCATCCTCAACTATCATCGCATATCGTTGGGATCGAGACCCCATGCCAAAACCACTGCCGTCCATTTCAAGACCCATAGCACCGGTCAAAGCGCCATTGCCATCTCCTACCATCATCAGGTGCTCAGCATTTTTAGCTTGACCCCAAGCATCCATGACAAATGCGTCGTTAACAGCTAAACAGACTATAGAATCGACTCCTTTTGCTTTGATGGCATCTGCATTCACGACATAACCGGGTAGATGAGCCATCGAACAGGTTGGCGTAAAGGCTCCCGGCACCGCAAACATAACCACTTTTTTTCCGTCAAATATTTCCGATGTGCTGACCGCTGCTGGTTTCCCATCAACCATATGATGCAAAGTAGCCTCGGGTACACGATCGCCTTCTTGAATTGCCATTATTTCTTTCCTCTAATCCAACTAAACTGGCTTCAATTCTCCACACCTAAATCTGCGACGTCAATAAAATGCGAATTAGCGCCAAGCGAATTCGGGTTGCTCGAAATGTGCGACTCGGGTCGCACGACCAAACAGACACACCTCTTTCAACTGATAAATTATAGCGGCCGTGGGAGCCGCTATGGAATCTGAGCCAACGGGCATACGTAAAACTGGGTTTACACTTGTTGAAACCCGCGACAGCCGGGGTGCGTCATCCCTGCAAAACTCCGATAGCGGTATTCTATGAACGCTCGCAACTTCAGAAGACTCAGGGACTGGCTTTAAGCTTTTGTCCGCCCAGAACACAAAGGGAGACATAACGAATCCAGATCGAGTAACGAAGTCGTCTAACGCTCCAAGAAGATGTGATTCAGAGAGCTCTATACCAACCTCTTCTCGAGCCTCTCTTATAGCGGCCTCGAGAGGTTGTTCGGGTCCATCCAGCTTTCCCCCGGGGAAAGCCCATTGTCCGCTATGATTACGTAGACCCTCGAGTCTTCGCGTGAGAAGTAAGGCGCACTCTAGTGACCAATTCGAATTTTCCAACATCCCTTCGATATTGGGACCAAGTCCGGCCTCTAAAAGAATGCAAGCTACGGCCGCTCTTCTTAATCCGTTCGAATTAGCTTTTTCCACATCAAACTTAGCAAGATTCGATGTAATATTTTTTCGAAGCGTTTCGCTAAAATTCAGATCCATGGAATCACCGAAAACAATTACTCTGATCATCCTCCGAAAATTTGCCAGCCATGACAACCAGTGAACTTAAAAACGAACAAAGGGCAATGCTTCTAGGGATCTGCGCGGTTCTTCTGTGGTCCACAGTAGCGACGATATTCAAACTCGGATTAGGACGCATGAGTGCCGAGCAATTGCTCCTCCTCGGGTCGAGCGCTTCTTGGCTAGTCTTTTTTTTAAATTCTGTGTTGCGAAGGGCATTTTTCATTCGCAGATCAGACTGGCATAGGGTTTTGTTACTGGGACTTATAAACCCTTGCGCATACTACTTAATCCTTTTTGAGGCGTATGACCGCTTACCCGCCCATATCGCACAGCCCATCAACTATACTTGGGCGATCACACTCTCGTTACTCGCTGTACCTCTTCTTAAACAAAAGATTTCCTTTACTGCTTTGATGGGCATGGTCATTAGTTATTCGGGGGTTATCCTACTCATCGCGACAGCGCCCAAAGAATCCAACGCGATAGAAAGCTGCGGCATTCTGTTAGCACTAATCAGCACTATCTTCTGGGCATACTATTGGATCGTTAACGCTTCTTTCGAAGGTGATCCATCAGCCTTGATGTTCTGGAGCTTTACCGTGGCTCTGCCAGTTTTGTGTGTTGTATGTGTGGCACGAGAGGGTTGGCCCGAACTCACCTTGTTGAACCTATCCCTAGGCGCTGCGGTTGGTCTCGTTGAGATGGGCGTTACGTTTTTGCTGTGGCAATCTGCGATCAGAAAGACCCGAAATGTCGGGAATATCTCGCGTCTAATATTTCTCTCTCCATTTCTTTCAATGATCTTTATTTCGATTTTTGTCGGAGAATCCATCAGCATCTGGGCGATTCCATCCCTTCTTGTGATCGTGCTGGGGCTTATCATCCACCAAAAATCAACCAGTAGATATAGCGTTTGAGCTTAAGCCCCGCTACGAGAAGTCAGGCTTTCGTTTCTCCAGAAATGCTGACATACCCTCTTGACCGTCCTGAGAAACCACCTGCTCAGCAATAGCCCGAGCCTCCCTTTCCATCTGGCCTTCCAAGTTATAATCAAAACTCGAATCCAATAGATCTTTGACTTTGCCAAAAGCCGAGGCCGAGCCGGCGGCAATCTTCGCTGCCATATCCCTGACACTTTTATCGAAATCTTCTGGAGATACGACCTGATTAACGACACCCCAACTGAGAGCCTCCTGAGAGCTCAACACTCTGTTTGTCATCATGAGCTCCCTAGCTCGCCTATCACCAATTTTTCGAGGCATAAAATAGGTCGAGCTGCCATCTGGCGATAAACCTGCACTAGTATAAGCCATTGTAAAAAAAGCTTTTTCTGAAGCGATTGCCAAATCTGCGGCCATGACCAGTGAGAATCCAGCTCCCGCCGCAGTTCCATTAACGGCAGCAATGACAGGCGCCGAATTTCTGGCGATTCTGGATATAGCTAAATGCAGATCCCCGGTCATTTTTAAAATCAACTTTCTAGCTCCCTCTCCGGCAGCTTTGAAGACCCCTAAATCCCCGCCGGCACAGAAAGCTTTCCCCTCGCCAGTTACAATAATAACCCGGACACTTCTATCGGCATCAATCTCAAGTGAGATAGAGTTGAGTTCCTCCGCCATCTTGGGAGACATTGCATTCAATGAATCGGGTCGATCGAGCCTGATTTCGGCGATGCCATCCTCGACGGAGTAACGAAGTGTTTCGAATTCTTTTGCCACGGGAATATCTCTAATTTTGTCTAGATTGTTTACCTTAACGTAATGAAACTAAAACGATAAGCTAGCTGAAGAAATTGCTAACCAGAAGGATGTTATGGACATTAACCTTACGCAAGAGGAATTGAGCTTTCAGGCGGAAGTGAAGGAATTCCTCTCGGAAAACGCGCATAAACCGGGGACAGATTACAACGAATGGCGATTAAATTGGTTCAAAGTAGCCGCCTCCAAGGGTGGTTGGGATGTACCTAAATGGCCAGAGGCCTTCGGCGGACCTGGCTGGAGCCCAACCCAACACTACATCTGGGAGCAAGAGACATCGAGGGCACAAACACCTTGGGACTTGCCATTTGGACTATCGATGCTCGCACCAGTACTGATGAATTATGGCTCAAAAGAACAACAGAACAGATTCCTGCCGGACATACGCGATCGACTCGTTAACTGGTGTCAGGGTTATTCTGAGCCAAACGCCGGGTCAGATCTCGCCAACCTCAAAACAAAGGCAGCACTTTCTGAGGATGGCACGCACTATCTTGTCAACGGCACCAAAGTATGGACCACCCTCGCTCACATCGCAGATTGGATGTTTTGTCTAACCAGAACAAACGATACGGGCAAAAAACAGGAGGGCATCACCTTTCTACTAATACCAATGAAACAAGAGGGAATAGAGGTAAAGCCGATCATAACGCTGGGCGGATCCCACTCCGTGAATATGGTTCACATCACAGACGTCAAGGTCCCCGTCGAAAACAGGATAGGAGAGGAAAACAAGGGTTGGGGCTATGCAAAAGGTCTTTTAGCACACGAGAGGACCGGTTTAGCTGGGATATCGAGATCAATCGTCGCCTTAGAGAGCCTGAAAAATCAGGCAGGCTCGGTGAAAAGAGGGAACGGCAGTTTGATGGATGAACCTACATTTAAATTAAAAGTTGCCGAACTGGAGGCCGATCTGATGGCTGTGGAATATACGGAATTGCGATCACTCGCTAACGCTGCCAGCGGAAACGAACCTGGCCCGGAATCCTCTATTTTAAAACTCAAGGGAACCGAGATTCAGCAACGCCTTCAGCGACTCACAATGGAGGCTGGCGGGATTTATTCGTCTGCTTGGGGAATGAGCAACGTCGGGCCGAGTTTCGCTCGTTCGGGCATGTCAGGCTACTTATCTAGTAGAGCATTCACTATTTATGGGGGTGCTTCTGAAGTGCAAAAGGATGTGGTTGCGAAAAATGTATTAGGATTGAAAAAATGAATTTTGAACTTTCAGAGACACAGTCCATCCTCAAAGACAGTGTCGAGCGTTTTATCGGGGAAAGCTACTCACTGGATAAGCGACAAAGCCTCGTGAAGAGCGAGCTGGGTTTTAGTCAGGACAACTGGAAGAAGATGGCTGAACTAGGCTGGCTTTCCATCACTGTTCCTGAATCCACGGGCGGATTTGGTGGCAATCAAATCGACTCTATGATCATGATGGAGGAATTTGGGAAAGGCTTGGTGCTTGAACCATTTTTTATAAGTAGTGTGGTTGCAGGGCAGATTCTTTGTGATTTAGGCAATCAGGCGCAAAAAGAGAACTGGCTACCGAGACTGGTTAGCGGAGATTGCCAACTAACATTCGCTTATGCGGAAGAACAATCTCGGTTTGATCTAGAAGACGTTCTTACTCGAGCCAAGCCCGATGAGGAAGGAGGTTTTATCATCGACGGCACCAAGAGCATGGTGCTTCACGCTGCCTCGGCCGACGCCATGATCGTTTCCTGTCGAACATCCGGCGGCCAGTATGAAAAGAATGGAATTAGTCTCTTCTTAGTCCCCAAAGATCTACAGGGCATTCATATTGACTCCTTTGAGACCGTGGACGGACAGAGAGCCGCAGAAGTCAGGTTTGAAAGCGTAAGGGTTGATATGAACGCCCTGCTTGGCGGAGAGGGCAACGCTTTTTCAACCATTAAGCGAGCACAACAGAGCGGTATTTTGGCGCTTTGTGCGGAAGCGACTGGCATCATGGAATCCTTGTACAAAGACACAGCGTCGTACACTCAAGATAGAGAACAGTTCGACCGCCCAATGTCGGAATTCCAAGTCATTCAGCACCGTTTAGTCGATATGTTCATGGAATATGAACAGTGCAAATCAATGCTACTCAGAGCCACACTTGAATTCGTCCATAATCCAGATGGATCATCAAGGTCGATACATGCTCTAAAATACCTGGTGGGCAAGACAGGGAAGTTTATTGGTGAGAATGCGATCCAATTGCACGGTGGTATGGGCATGACAGAAGAGCTGAATATTGCGCATTATTTCAAACGCTTACTGACGATCGACATACTTTTCGGGAACTCAGACTATCACTTGGAAAAATTCGCGGCATAGCCTAGGAAAAGCCGGTGAACACTAGAGCGATATTACGAGACCCTCTCACAATTTTCTTGGTTCTGGGTTTGAGCATTTTTGCCTTAGCCGAATGTCAGGGCTATCGAGAGGGACTAAAAATCGATATCAGTGCAGCCGACATTAATCGGCTTCGTGAGCAATGGTCAATGCAAATGCGGCGTCCGCCAACCGCCAACGAACTGAACGCGCTAGTAGAACAGTTGATCAAGGAGGAAATTTACTACCAGGAGGCAATCTCACAAGGCCTCGATATCGAAGACACGATCGTTCGAAGAAGAATGGTGCAGAAACTTACGTTTCTTACCGAAGACGTTAGTGTCCCGGAAGATCCATCGGTAGAGACTCTCCAGAGTTTCTATCAAGAGAATTTACAACGATATCGAGAGCCAACACGCTTTAGCTTTCGCCATCGTTATTTCTCTTTAGACAAACGAGACAATGCAGAGAGGGATGCCAGATCAGCGATAGAGAATGCTGAATTCCGTGACGACCCGTTCATGTTACAAAAAGAATACGTCAGGAAGTCCCAGCAAGAGGTCGGTGACTTATTTGGCCGAGATTTCGCGTCTCAATTATCCAGACTTCCAGTCAGCGAGCTTTGGCAAGGCCCGTTGCAATCAGCTTACGGGTGGCACCCCATATTGATCTCTCAAGTTAGGCAGAGCGTAGTAAGACCGTTTAAACAAGTTCAGAACAAAGTCTTTGGCGATTGGCAACAAGCAGAACGCAGAAAAGCAAATGAGGGGTACTATCAGGACCTCCGCGCAAAATACCAGGTTACGCTTCCACAGACTTCAGAGTAATGAGTACTTTAACCACATTGGCTCGCTTGCTGATTTATTTTGTTCTGGCCAGTAGCGGCCATATTTTTGCTGATGAGGTCAGGCCTGCCTATTTAGAAATCTCTGAAAAAAGGGACCAGGATGCTTCCTCTTATGCCGAAATACTATGGAAACAGCCAGTTGTTCAGGATAGAAGGCTCCCAATCGATCCAGTTTTCGATGAAGCCTGCGACTTAATAGAACTTCAGAGCCCAACCGTCACTGGCACAGCTTTAATAAAACGTTGGAGCACTGAATGTGACATCTTCAATTCAAAGATTGAAATAACCGGACTGTCTACCTCGATCACGGACGTTTTAGTCCGAATTCAAGAGAATGGTAAAGCAACAGAAACTTTTGTCTTACGCCCAACCGAACCTGTTCTCGACCTGTCGCAGAATGACTTAAGTGCAACGAGCTACCTTATTATTGGATTAGAGCATCTCGTATTCGGGATCGATCACGTTCTATTTGTTATAGGGCTCGTGCTATTCATCCATCAACCATTGATGCTACTGAAAACAATTACGGCGTTTACTATCGCTCATAGCATCACACTGGCTTTGTCTATCTTTGAAATTGTTCAGCTTCGACAAGAACCCGTGGAAGCGATCATCGCGCTTTCAATTTTATTTCTAGCCTACGAATTAGCGAAACCAGAGTCGGCAAGATCGGTTTTAACGAAAAGCACACCATGGGCTATGGCTTTCGTGTTCGGATTGCTTCATGGTCTCGGTTTCGCTGGCGCCTTAACCGAAATAGGCTTGCCGGCCGATTCGTTAGCAACCAGTCTCTTCTTATTCAACGTGGGAATAGAACTTGGCCAAGTTTTGGTCGTATTGATATTTGCCAGCATCGCCTGGGTTTGGAGTAAAATCGCACAATCGCAACGGCTAAATCCTGAGACCTTTTACCAGGTATCCGCCTACGCGATGGGGGGGCTAGCCACTTATTGGACTATTGATAGGACGTTATTAATCATTTGACCGGGGGGATTAATGAAAAGAAACCAAAGAAATAATGGGGCGATGATGGCCCTCGCTCTAGGCGTTTCGTCTCTAGTTGCGGGGTGCAGCTCCAAAACTGATGAGCCCTTTGAAAACCAGCTCCGAGCATCACTTGAGACAGCTCAGCCTGGAGACATCATCGAGATTCCAGCCGGCCAGTTCTCTTTTGACAGATCACTAGTTCTCAGCACCGACAACGTCACAATAAAGGGAGCAGGGATGGAAGAAACCATCCTCAGCTTTAAAAACCAGGTAGCAGGAGCCGAAGGTATTTCCGTCAGCGCTAGCAATTTCACCATCGAAAATCTCGCGATCGAGGACACTATCGGCGATGCTTTAAAGATTAATGAGGGCGATAACATTATCGTTAGAGGTGTCCGGACGGAATGGACAAATGGCCCCGACGTGAACAATGGGGCTTACGGTATCTATCCTGTCCAAACCACGAACACTCTTCTCGAAGGCAACGTTGCCATCGCGGCATCCGACGCCGGCATTTATGTAGGTCAGAGTAGAAACGTAATCGTGCGAAACAATACCGCTGAGTACAATGTTGCCGGTATTGAAATCGAAAATACCATAGGTGCTGACGTTTATGGCAACAAAGCCATCAACAACACGGGCGGGATCCTCGTATTTAACATGCCCAGCATCCCTCAACGAGGCCATAGCACTCGGGTCTACGACAATGACGTCAATCAAAACAATACCGAAAATTTCGCGGCACCAGGAACGGCTGTTTCTGGTGTTCCAAGTGGATCCGGAATTATGGTGAATTCTAATGATCAGGTTGAGATATTCAGTAATCGCATTGCTGACAACAACACTGCTAACATTGTGATCTCAAGCTATTTCAGCGCAAACTTTGCGGGTCAAAGGGAGCTAGCGGAAGAGTTCGACCCGTATCCAGAGGCTATCTATATCTACGAAAATCAATTCCAAGGGGGCGGCACCGATCCGGGATTTGAATATCTTCAAGAAATAAAACAGGCACTATACGGAGAAGATGGCGCCTTTCCAGATGTCATTTGGGACGGAATCATCAACCCGAACAATGACGAAAGCGTAAAGACCATCTGCATCATGGAGGAAGGTGCTGAGCTCCTCAATATTGATGCGGGAAACGAGTTCAAAGACGCCGGTGTTAATATGGATTCACATCGGTGTGAGCTAGCTAAATTGGAAGCAATCAATCTCTCCAGCTGAGACCCATGACTTTGGTTAGAAAGCACTTGCTCCAGGCCTCCTTAGCAATCTTCTTGGCCTCTCTTTTTTCCTCCGGTTGTTCGGATAAATCGACACAATATTTCGAAAGAGACCGTTACCCGGCGAAGCTCTCAGATTGGAATTTGTTGTCAATAAGAGGGGATAATTTAGAGATTAGCGATGAGACTTTCGTCTATGACCTTAACTCGCCCTTGTTTAGCGATTATGCCCATAAATTGCGGACAATCTTTATTCCCGAAAACCAGATGATGACTTTCGACCCGGAAAAAACATTTGAGTTCCCTATGAAAAGTGTCATCACCAAAACTTTTTTTTATGAGAAAGGAATGGAAGGTTCGGTTCGAATCAGCTCATCCTGGAGCGGCGACCCATCCGAGATAAATCTCAAAAAGCACCGCCTCATTGAGACTAGACTCCTTGTCAAACACGCGGATGGATGGGAGGCGATTCCATACATCTGGAGAGACGAAGAGGCTCATCTCAATCTGACTGGATCCATTGTGCGTTTAGCGCTGGAGGAAGAGCCTCATTCTCTCAACTATCTAACCCCCAGCAAAAACCAATGTAAAAGTTGTCATGCAACGAATCACACCAATGGTGAGATACTCCCAATTGGACCTAAGGCCAGACACCTAAATAAGTCCAGTCCGCTATATGCTGTTAACCAGATTGATTATCTGACGGATAAAGGCATTTTAAGTCAGGTCGCTTCGACTATAGATAGAAACGCCGTTTATACCGATATGGCTGCAGACCTGAGTCATCGCGCAAGATCGTATCTTGATATCAACTGCGGTCATTGTCATAACGAAAATGGAGCGGCTGACACTTCCGGCCTCCTCCTCGATTATAAAGATCATAAGCTTGCTGAACTTGGACTATGCAAGCCACCAATCGCAGCGGGCAGGGGCTCC
The DNA here is from genome assembly GCA_913051785.1 of uncultured Gammaproteobacteria bacterium. Taxonomy (GTDB): domain Bacteria; phylum Pseudomonadota; class Gammaproteobacteria; order Pseudomonadales; family Azotimanducaceae; genus UBA4421. The sequence goes on along the minus strand of CAJXCK010000028.1, from coordinate 696 downwards.
GGTGGCCGCATGTACTCCATTACCCCAGGCAGACCGAAAGAATCGATTATGTCCTATCGACTAAGTAGCACTCACCCGGCAGCAATGATGCCTGAATTGGGCAGAGCGCTTGTTGACGAAGCAGGTGTAGCGCTCATCAATGAGTGGATATCAAGTTTACCCGGAGAATGCATATGAGCTCGGAGGGAGAAAATCAGAATCTAATAATCTGTCCGGAGGAAATCGTAAAGGATGAGTGGATCGACTACAACGGCCACCTCAATATGGCTTTTTATAACGTGCTTTTCGACAAAGGCGTAGATTTCTTTTACGACAGAATCGGAGTTGGGGAGGAGTACACCCGAAGTGGGATGGGTTCGGTATTCACCCTTGAAGTTCATCTTCAATACCTACAGGAATTAAACCTTCACGACAGAGTACGAGTCCATCTGCAGCTCCTCGATTTTGACGAGAAACGCCTTCACTTCTTTGAGCATATGTACCATGCGGAAAACGGGTATCTTGCAGCCACTTCGGAACAGATGGCTATCCACGTTGACATGCAGACCCGAAAATCAGCTTCGTTTAGCGCCGACGCACTAGAAAAAATCAGAGACTTACACGAAAACCATAGGTCTGTGCCGCGACCTGTGGCCGCAGGCAAGTCGATCGGACTAAAAAAAAGCCTTAAGAGTTAGAAGCGACAAAAACAAACCG
>CAJXCK010000027.1 GCA_913051785.1 uncultured Gammaproteobacteria bacterium | reverse complement strand
TGCCTTGGGGGAATATGTCTTACTGGGGAGCTCAGGTCATCATTTCCTTATTCGGTGCAATTCCAGTCGTAGGGCCAGATGTGGTTGAGTGGGCTCGAGGTGACTTCTTGATGTCAGAGGTCGCCCTCAACAGGTTTTTTGCTCTTCATGTGGTTTTGCTACCACTTTTGTTGGTGGCACTAGTCTTTGTGCATATTGTCGCGCTTCATCATGTTGGTTCCAATAATCCTGATGGCATCGAGATAAAGAGGAAGAAAGATAATCAGGGTATACCCTTAGATGGGATTCCGTTTTGGCCATATAGCATCGTTAAAGATCTTTTCGCGCTAAGTGTTTTTCTATTTATTTTCCTGGCGATCGTATTTTTCGCGCCTGAAATGGGGGGTTACTTTTTGGAGATTCCGAATTTCGAAAAAGCGGACCCGTTGAAAACCCCGGAGCACATAGCGCCTGTTTGGTACTACACGCCATTTTACGCGATGCTGCGCGCTGCCACTTTTCCATTATTTGGGATGTCAGCTAAATTCTGGGGCCTTGTCGTAATGGTTGGCGCGATCGCGATCCCCCTTGCTTTGCCTTGGCTGGATAAAAGTCCGGTGAAATCGATCAGATATAAGGGGTTGTTATCACGTTGGGCATTGAGAATATTTGTAGTCAGCTTTTTCGTCCTGGGTTGGTTAGGTGTCATGCCGGCAACAAAAACATACACCATAATGGCTCAGATCTTCACTCTTTTGTACTATGCTTACTTTGTACTCATGCCTTGGTACACCACCGTTGAAGCAACAAAGCCCGAGCCAGAGAGAGTTACTTGACTAGATTGCCTTTCACACTGATTTTGATTTTGATCGGTGTAACGCTGAACGGGAACGCTTGGGCGGCTAGCACTGTCGATTGGTCTATGGAAGAATTCAAAGGCGATCTACAAGACATGCCGAGTCTGCAAAGAGGATTCCAGTTATACACGAATTACTGTCTTGGTTGCCATGGCTTAGAGCATCAAAGATATGGAAGAACTGCGGACGATTTTGAAATTCCAAGGGAATTAGTTGAAGACAATATTATATTCACGGGACAAAAGGTCGGAGAGTTAATTAAAACTTCGATGCCCGCAGTGCCGGCCAAGGTATGGTTTGGTGCGACACCCCCAGATTTAACTTTAGAGGCTAGATTACGAGGCCCAGAGTGGATTTACAATTATCTCAAAACGTTCTATGTGGACGAGGAAAGGCCTTTAGGTGTTAATAACAAGGTCTACCCGAATGTTGGGATGCCAAATGTGCTTCTTCCCCTTCAAGGAGTTCAGAGGGCGATTTGTGAGGATGAAAACTGTGATAAGCTCGAGGTAGAGGAAGGATCGGGCAAACTGAGCGTTGCTGAGTTTGATCAAGTTGCCTATGACATCACCAATTTCCTTTACTATGTCGGCGAACCGGCAAGACTGGAGCGCCAAAAAATAGGCGTTTATGTGTTGCTCTTTATATTGGTGCTAATTTGTTTTACCTATCTTCTCAAACGAGAGTTCTTCAAGGACATAGAGCACTAGTCAATTTTTCACGCCTCGTTATTTTTGACGAAGCTATTTTTTGAGGGGATATCCATGACAATCGCGGCCAAACGATCTTCGATGATTCTTTTTTCCGACCCGAGAGACCATTATTCCCATCGAGTGAGGATGGTCCTAGCGGAGAAGGGTGTAACCGTCGAGTTATCGGATAGCACTGCTGCAGAGATATCGAAGGATATGTTCGATCTAAATCCTTATGGATCTTTGCCGACTTTAGCTGACCGGGATCTCGTTTTATATGAGGCTAATGTCATTATGGAATATCTTGATGAGAGATATCCTCATCCACCGCTTTTGCCGGTTTACCCTGTTCAGAGAGCGCAAGCGAGGCTATGGATTTCTCGAATAGAAAAAGAGTGGAGCGAGAAGTTAGACATTCTCATGTCCGGAAAGGGGCGAGAGGCGACGATAACTAAAGTCCGCAAAGATTTAAGGGAGAGCATCTTATCGATTATTCCAGTTTTCTCAGAAAAGCCTTTCTTCATGAGCGAGGAGTTCTCTTTGGTTGATTGCTGCGTCGCTCCAATATTATGGAGATTGAAAGAAGTGGGAATAATGATACCGGAGCGTTCTAGCAAAGCGCTGGTGGCTTACATGCAAAAGATTTTTGAGAGGGATGCTTTTAGGAACAGTCTTACAGAAGCCGAACAGGAAATGCAGGAATAAAAAATTTTCTGGATTTATAAATAGGTAAAGACCTTAACGATTTTCTCGACCCCAAAAACCTCTGAAACTAGACGGGTAATGATCTCGGATTCGTCCGGTGTAACCCGACCCATCAGAAAGACTGTTCCATTCTCGCAAGTAACTCGTAAGGAAGAACTGTTAGTGTTACTGCTTGAGAAAAGTCTGGCTCTGATCTTGGCGGTCAGCCAACGGTCGTTGGAGCGAGAGATAAGAGATGTCGGCCCCATGATCTTGATATGATTAGCAATATTCTCCTTTCCAACTTCCGATAGGGAGGCAGCGATATTCTCTGCGGTCTCAGATGCTTTCCGATTTGGCACTTGTCCCGTTAACAAAACTCGTCTATCGAAGACTGCAACGTTGATATTGGAGCCTTTTATGAGAGCTTTTTTTTGTGATAGCTCTCTTTCTATGAGACCCTCTAGAAATCTGTCATCAATTTTTGTTCCAACGGATCTGTCGGCAATATCGCCTTTTGTGGAGCAGCTAAGGCAAAAGACGGCGACGGAGAAAAGTGTAATGAGTCTTATCTTTTTACTGATATTTTTGTTCATTTGTTTCATCGCCGTGGCTCTAGGATAGTACCAATTTTTTTTTTTTACTGCTCAGGTAGCAGCGTTGCTTTTGGATCTTTTACTATTGCACCGTGACTGATCTAGATAGCTGCCCAGAGCTATCGATTTGTAAACCCCCGATAGCCGAGTTGATGTAAAAAAACTCCCGCCATTTCTGCTCTCGATAAAGAAGTGGCGCCCAGCCGGCTATCTCCAAAGCACTTTGCCCTAAGGCGAAAAAATCAACTTCGTTGCTATCCGACAAAGAAGACCAGCTCGCGAAACCACTCGAGTGCACGGATGTTTCAGGAAGATTCAAGGGTAGTTCAGTGCTTTTTACTCTCGAATTTTTGTATGCGCCGCGCTTGCTTTGTGATGTGGTATAAACGGGCAGCTGATCCGCGAAGTGAAATTTCAGAGCTGGAATAATTGCACTAAGTTCCAGGTTAGAACTAAAAACCACAGCTGAGTCGAGATCTTTTCTAGATCTTGGTACGAACTCTAAGGAGGCGTCGATTACAGAAGATACTCTTTTTTCTCTCTCAACACTTTCAGACACTTTCATTCCTTTCCCGATGGAGCCTGTAATATTTTTAATATCCCGGAAGAAGCTCGTCTCCAACGAGCCTTGCCAGATTTGTCGAAACGCCTCAAGAGATCTTTGAGCCCAAGCATCCTGGTTGTGGATAAGTAAGGCTTTCTCATAACCATTAGCAGTCATGTTTTTGGCCAATGCAATTGCTTCATCTTCGATCGGGGTAGCCATTTGAAGTAGCTTTTTAGAAGCATCCTCTCTCCCCTTCGCAGCCCCTGCACTGTTAATTCGATTCAGAAGAACCGTGGGGATACCATCAACCAAATTTGTTTGAGCTATTCCCTCTGCTGTGGGTTTAAGCAGTGGCCCTAGAATAACTGTCGGGTTCCAATTTTCTATTTTCAAAATTATTTCTTCAACACTATTCTTTTCTGAATCTATTAGAATCACCTGATCTTGCGTTCGGGGAGGCAGGTTGCTCTCCCTCGTTTTTTCCCTTTTAGTCAAAAAAGCATCAAAAAAACCATCTCTGACTGCTCGGCCAACAACACCATATTCTTTGCTCAAAGGAAGTATCAGGGCAATTCTCTTGGGTTCGTAAGAATCGAGTTTTTTTAGGAGCGAAGATAACTCCGGACCTCTAAGAGCCTGTTTGTTTTCTTGCATCCAAAGTCTCACTAAGGAAGCGGTTTTTTCTCGTGAACCTGAATTTATTAAAATGTTTTTTAGAGAATCCCAAATGGTGTATTTTTTATCTTTTCGAAGGATTAAGGGTTGCAGTCCTTGTCCAATCAGCAGGAGTTGTTCGTCAATCTTGTTTTGCTCTGCCGCCATAATGCTCCCCAATAATTGTTCGTCGTTAAAATACTTTGGAAGAGATTGGCTTTCGAGATGGCCAAGGAGCTCTGAGATGCAAGAATGGAACTCTAGAGCAACACACGCATTAAAGAGAGTTATCTGATTGGATTGGAGGGCAGAGGGAAAACTAAAAAAATATTGATAAATATCTAGGTGTCTTTCTTGAAGAGCATAGATTTTTAGTGTCAGATCATGGACTTGAGAGCGTCGGGACAATCCCGACTCACTTTGCAGTACCTCGGAGAGACGATATAGCCAATTTTCTAGGATTGCAGCATCTGGAATGCCAGCGTTTTCTTGTAGGGCGTGACTTATTTCTGTCAGCGAATCGGAGGTTGCATATATACCCAATGTGGTTGATTTTGGTTTTGACGTATTGCTCAGTGGGGGATCGATTATTGACGTAGACTGTTGTCCAGGGCCTACACAGGCCTGAACAAAAAATAGCGAAGTAAGCACACTAATGAATACAGAAAAAGGTCTTGTGCTCGGTAGTTTGTACATAGTAGCCACTCCGATTGGTAACAAAAAAGACATGTCCTCAAGAGCTAGGGAAATATTGATCGCCTGTGATCGCGTGGCTGCCGAGGATACCAGACGTGCAACCAGACTGTTAGCCGAACTGGGTGGAAATCAACATAAGTTGATAAGCCTTCATGAGCACAATGAGGATCAGCTTGTTGGCTACCTGGTGGGTGAATTAGTGAATGGTGCCACTGTAGCCCTTGTTTCTGATTCGGGTACCCCTTTACTTTCTGATCCTGGTTACCGATTGGTTCAAGCGGCAAGTTCCTCTGGTATTACAGTAATACCTATTCCCGGTCCCTCTTCAATAGTCGCAGCGCTCAGTGTTTGTCCTCTTCCCGCTCATCCATTTCTTTTCGTCGGATTTTTGCCTAGAAAGAAAAAAGAGCTATACGGTCGATTACAGGAATTGACGCGGAGGACAGAGGCGATTGTTTTCTTTGAATCACCTCGACGAATTCGCCGGACGCTGGCTCTGCTCTCAACTTTCACAACCAGAGAGATTTTTTTGATTAAGGAGATGACAAAAACGTTTGAGCATTCATGGAGAGGTTCGGCCAGCGAATTATTGCTTAAATTGGACCAAGATCCGAGGGGCGAATTTGTGGGGGTGCTAGAAAAAGTAGATCTCTCCGAGAACGTTACCCTAGATGCGGAGCAGTTATTGAAAGAAATGCTTCAGCACCTTCCGCCCGCGAAAGCTTCGAGAATTGCAGCAAAGGTGCTCCCTGGTAGTAGGAAAGACTATTATGAGATGGCTCTTTCCCTTTTATGAGAAGCTCGTGTTGTGAACGTTTTGCTTGTCGCGCGGTGGTCTAGGGCTTCATAATGGTCCGATGAGTAGGCTGGGCAGTCGCCGTTTAACGGAGGAAAGTCCGGGCTCCAAAGGGTAGGGAGCCAGGTAACACCTGGGGAGCGTGAGCTCACGGAAAGTGCAACAGAAAAAATACCGCCGCGTTACTGAATAATCGCGGTAAGGGTGAAATGGTGTGGTAAGAGCGCACCGCGCTGATGGCAACATCAAGTGGCTAGGAAAACCCCTCCCGGAGTAAGACCAAATAGAGATCTTTTGGCGTTACCCGCGCCGGATCAGGGTAGGTCGCTTGAGATTATTGGTGACAATGATCCTAGATGAATGACTGTCCTAGACAGAACCCGGCTTACAGGCCTACTCGATTTAAGGATGTTAGACATGTCTTATGCTTAGTGCTACTCACATACCTGTAATGTTGCGAGAAAGCGTGTCCCACCTCATCACTGACAGAGGAGGGAATTATATCGACGCAACCTTTGGAAGAGGTGGGCATCTAAAAGAGATTTTGGCATCGATTAGTGGCACAGGGAGTGTTTACGCTTTCGACAGAGACCCTGCTTCAAAAGATCAATTTGAAAAAGCTTTTCCACAAGACGGGCGACTTTCATTCTCGCAGGCGAAATTCTCAGATATCTTGGCGGTGATGCAGACACTGAACCTGGTTGGGAAAGTAAGTGGCATGTTAATCGACTGCGGCGTCTCATCTCCTCAGTTAGAAGAGGCCAGCAGGGGATTTAGTTTCAAAAGAGAAGGCCCCTTGGATATGAGAATGAATCCTGACGAGGGTTTCAGTGCTGCTGATTGGTTGAACAGTGCTGACGAGAAAGAGATTTCCCAGATCATCTGGAGATTAGGGGAAGAGCGTCTTGCCAGAAGAATTGCCCGAAGGATTGTCGCGACGCGGCCTCTAGAGACGACTATTCAATTGGCCGGTTTGGTAGTGAAGGAGTATGAGTTCTCGGGACGGAAAAAATCTCGAGTTCATCCAGCGACGAAGACTTTTCAGGCCATTCGGATGCATGTAAATGGGGAACTCAGCGAGCTAAGAAGCATACTTCTCGATGGACCTAAAATGTTAGCTATCGGAGGAAGAATCGCAGTAATTTCGTTCCATTCGATCGAAGACAGGGAAGTCAAGAAGAGTTTTCAGCGCCTTGTAGTAGGGACAAAGTTGCCCAGAAGTATACCTATTTTGGAGGAGGACAAGGTTGCTTCATGGCGGCTCATTGGGAAGGCAGTAAAACCTTCGATAAAGGAAACTGCAGTTAACCCACGATCTCGCACCGCCGTTATGAGAGTTATTGAACGGGCCACCTAACTTAAGACGTTCAAATTATTTTGAAACATTGATGAAAGATAGCAATGGGAAATAGAAAGTTTCAGTCTGAAACCAACATCTTTGAAGGAGGTTTTTGGTTTCTCTTTCTTTTAGGTTTAAACGTAGCTAGTGCCTTAGCTTTGGTGTTTTCGACGCATGAATTGCGTCAGATACATCAGAGTCTAGACCTGGCGCAAAGAGACGAAACTGTGGAACTGGCGAGACACAGTCGTTTGCTTCTCGAAAAAAGCACCCTTGCCGGCCTAAATGAGGTGGAATCAATTGCTCTCAGTGAGTTGGGTATGGAGTTTCCAAACAATCTGGAAAAGGCTTCCCAATGAAAAATTGGCGATTTTCTCTGATTTTGGTGGTTTTTAGCCTTTTTTCCTTGTTCTTAATCGCTAGGACTAGTTACCTCGTTTTTGCTGACGGTGATCGTCTACTAAGTGAAGGCAACGCTAGATCAATCAGAGAGGTGAATATTCCGTCTCCTCGAGCTCAGATTCTAGATAGACGTGGACAACCTCTTGCAGTCAGCACACCTGTATACTCTGTGAAAGCGAGTCCGAAGATGGTCCTTGCACAGAAAGACGCAATCCGGAAGGCGGCGACCATCTTAGAAATTTCCAACCAAACTCTTGTGAAAATTCTCCGTCAAGATATCGACAAGCCATTTGTTTACTTAAAAAAGAGAATTAGTTGGAGCGTTACCGAAGAGCTAAAGGCTTTATCGCTTGAAGGTTTAACCTTTGACCGCTCTTACAGGCGATACTATCCGCTTGGAGAGGTGGCCACTCATGTAGTGGGTAAAACGGATGTAGATGACCGTGGAATTGAAGGCATAGAGCTTTCACAAAACTACTCTCTCCAAGGGAAGTCCGGTTCGAGAGCCATATTGATTGATAGGAAGGGTAATGCGATACAGAATCTTGATTATGTCTCGGTGCCAGTTTTAGGTAAAGATATTCAACTTAGTCTAGATTCGAGGCTTCAATATTTAGCTTATAAAGAGCTTAAGTCAGCGGTGGCGGCTCATCGTGCGTCAACAGGCTCTTTGGTCATCCTTGAGGCGAACTCAGGAGAGATATTGGCAATGGTCAATCAGCCTTCATATAACCCCAATGGAAGAATCGCCGATAACGAACTTGGAATGAAAAACAGATCAGTCACGGACTCGTATGCACCTGGTTCGACCGTGAAACCATTTGTTGCTTTGGCGGCGATCGCAAAGCAAGAGTTTCGGGCAGACACAACAATAAATACAAGTCCCGGTTTCCTTCGTATAGGAAGCAAATTGATTCAGGATCCGCGCGATCGCGGAATAATCTCACTTCGCGAGGCGATTCAAAAATCAAGTCAAGTAGCAATTGTTAAGGTCGCTGAAAATTTGGGTTCTGCCTCGATCTTGGAGGTTTTAAAAAGAAGTGGTTTTGGCAAAAAAGTTGATTCCGGTTTGCCGGGAGAGGTCTCTGGTTTTTTACCTGAACTATCCACAATGGGCGTGATTGATAAAGCGGCACTTTCCTATGGGTATGGCCTAACCGTTTCACCATTGCAATTGGCAACAAGCTATATGGCTTTCGCGGGAATGGGGATGGCTAGACCGGTTTCTATAATCAAAGGCCAGAACGAGATAGAAACCAAAACAACGAGACTATTCGAATCTAGCCATATTGTTGAGGTTAATCACATCATGGCGAGTGTTACCCAGCCGGAAGGGACAGGTAGTTTGGCTGCCGTGCAAGGATTTGAGGTTGCAGGCAAAACTGGAACTATAAGATTAGTGAGCGAAGACCGTTATGATGATGAGAGGCATGCGGCTTGGTTTGTAGGGCTAATTCCAGCCCGTGCACCGAAGTTGGTTATTGTTGTGTTCGTAAACGAACCCAAGGCGGGCCTTAATAGTGGCGGCTCTGTAGCCGCACCAGTATTTGCGAGAGTTGCGGAAAGGTCTCTACAAATCTTGGGGATTGCACGGTGACGCAAATAAATGGTTTTCTAATGGAGCTGAATAAGCTGCTGCGTGAACAGGGTGTGCCTCCAGTTAAAGTATTGCGACTAATTGGAGATTCTAGGAAGGTTATGCCCGGCGATTTATTTATTGCTTCATCAAGAGATCCTTCATCACGCGATTCACATATAATTGAGGCGGAGAGGCTCGGTGCCGTAGCGGTCTTGACGACAAGCACTGATATTAGATTATCGAGAATTCCTATTATAGCAAAAGGTGATTTGGTAACGAATCAAGGCGAGCTAGCTAGTGTCTTTTATGGTCATCCAAGTGAAAAGAAATTTTGCATTGGGGTTACGGGAACGAATGGTAAAACCTCCATTGCTTACTTTGTAGCCGCTATTGGAGCACTGCTGGAGTTTGAATTTGGTTATATCGGAACTCTCGGATGTGGAAAGATAGGAAGCCTTGTTCCTGGTTCTTTGACGACTCCAGATGCCCTAGATATTCAAAGGATGATGAGGAATTTGGAAAATCAAAATGTTGAGGGTTTTAGCATTGAAGTGAGTTCTCATGCATTAGCGCAAAATAGAGTGAGCCACGTAAACTTTGATGCAGCAATTTTCTCGAATCTGTCGAGAGATCACCTTGATTATCACAAAGACGTGGAATCCTACGGTTTAACGAAGAAGAAATTGTTTACCGAATGGCGCTTGCAAAGCGCGATAGTGAACATCGACGATAATTTTGGGAAGAGAATTGCAAAGGATTCTAATTCCGACCGACTAATCACCTACGGTACGTCTGGTGATCTGTGTTGGAATCACGAATATAGGCCAACCGGGATACGGGCTGAGTTTTCCTTTGAAGGAAAATCAATTGACGTGGATTTATCAGTTCATAGTGATTTTGAAGTGGCAAATATTGCAGCAGCGCTGGCTGCGTTTCTAAGTATGGGTCACTCGATAGATAAATTTATCAACCTATTGCCTCAATTGCCGAGCGTACCTGGTCGCATGCAAAGAATTAACGGACCAAAAGGACGGCCGACTGTGATTCTTGATTATGCACATACGCCCGATGCGCTTGAACGCGTTCTGGGAGCTTGTAGGAACCACTGTGACGGCAAATTGATTTGTTTGATAGGCTGTGGCGGTGGACGGGACGCGGGGAAACGACCGATAATGGGGCGAGTCGCAATTGAGAACTCTGACTTTTGTTACTTTACGAGCGACAATCCACGGGATGAGGATCCTTTAGAAATACTTATAGATATGACCTCTTCCATTTCCACCTTCGAAAAACGCCATTTAAATCTGATTATCGATAGAGGCGAGGCGATAAGGGCAGCTATTGAGTTGGGAAGGGAGAAAGATTTTGTGGTAATCGCTGGTAAAGGGCACGAAACTACGCAGGAGGTGCATGGCAGGCTCCTGCCTCTGAGCGACTCAGAAATTATTTCAGAAATTTTTGGGCAGTAAAACTATGTTGCTATGGTTAACAGAACAATTAACTCAATATGATAATTTTTTTAGTGTCTTCGAGTATCTAACCTTTCGCACATTAGTCAGCTTTATTACTGCATTGTTGTTGTCTATGTTTTTGGGACCGTCAATTATTCGAAGGTTTCAAAGGGCCCAGATTGGCGAAGTCATCAGAGACGATGGCCCAACTTCCCACCAAAGCAAAGCGGGAACGCCGACAATGGGTGGTACTATGATTATTGTAGTTTGGTCTCTAACCACATTACTTTGGGGGGATCTTTCAAATAGGTATATCTGGCTGGCGTTGTTCGTAGTGCTTTCGTTCGGATTAATTGGATGGACCGATGACTATCTTAAGATAAAGTATCGAAATAGCTTGGGTCTTAGTGCGGGTAGAAAGATTTTTGTTCAATCTGTATTAGCGGCTCTGGTGGCCCTCTACCTGTATAGCGTGTCGCTATCGTTGGTAGAAACCTCCTTATTTATTCCTTTTTTCAAAGACGTTATGGTTCCGCTGGGCTTAGGATTTTTGATACTCGCATCTTTGATGATAGTGGGTATGAGCAATGCCGTTAACTTAACTGATGGGCTTGATGGGCTTGCTATCCTTCCCTCCGTTTTGGTCATGGGAGCCTTGGGATTGATTGCATACCTGTGTGGTAACGTTGAATTCGCGACTTATCTCCAAATTCCCTACATACCCGGAGCTGGTGAGCTCGCCATTTTCTGCGGTGGTCTGATTGGGGCCGGTTTAGGTTTTCTATGGTTCAATACCTACCCGGCTCAAATATTCATGGGGGATGTAGGTGCTCTGCCGATTGGAGCATCGATTGGTTTTGTTGCAGTGGTAGTAAGGCATGAAATAGTGGCTCTTGTCATGGGCGGCTTGTTCGTCATCGAAACTGCTAGCGTTATTATTCAAGTCGCTTCTTATAAACTAACCGGTAAAAGAATTTTTAGAATGGCCCCAATTCATCATCATTTTGAGTTGAAGGGCTGGCCAGAACCAAAAGTGATCGTACGCTTTTGGATTGTATCTTTAGTGCTTGTCGTAGTAGGCCTTTCGACTTTGAAGTTGAGATAAGAAGTGGCAGATGGGCCGAGCGCGATTATAGGTTATGGGCTTACTGGAAGATCTCTTTCACGTTGGCTTACCCTCGAAAACGAACCCTTTAGAATTTTTGATAATGATCGAGCGCTGAGCATAAAGAGCGCTGATAGCGGGATACTTGAGGAGTTGCACGTTACCAGCGGTTGGAGCATGGAAAATTGGGAAGAAGCTCTTGACGGCGTGGAACGACTTTATCTTAGTCCGGGGGTCAGCCTTCACTCTCCAGCCGTTCGGGTTGCAAGAGACCAAGAAATTCCGGTTCTTTCAGATTTGGATCTTTTTAATGAAAATACCAGAAAAAAACCCGTAATTGGTGTTACAGGCACGAATGGCAAAAGTACAGCTGTGGCTCTGATCGGACATCTCCTAGAAATAAGCGGTTTCTCGGTAGCGATTGGAGGGAACTATGGTAGGCCAGCGCTCGACTTACTGGATGAAAACGCCGATATTTATGTCCTTGAACTCTCCAGTTTTCAATTAGAGAAGATTCAAAATTTGAATCTTCATACTGGCGTTTTTCTGAATTTCTCTGATGATCATCTAGACTACCACGGTTCAAATGATTCCTATCTCGATGCCAAGAGGAGGATCTTTCATTTTTCGGATAGGAAAATATTTTACCGCCAGCATAAAGCAACCTTTCCAGACGCAGAGGGATTTGGATCAGTTAGTTTTGGGTTTGACAATCCATCTGAATCCGAATCATGGGGAATCAGAGAGAATCTGTTCGAATATCTTATTCTCAGAGGACCAGAACAAATGTGCTCGGTACCAAAGTCTTACTTAGGCGGTCGAGTCCACTATTTACTCAATATAGTGGCGGCATTGGCTTCAATTCATCCTTTCAATTCTGTTGCCAAATTTGAGGCCATTGAGTCTTTCGAGGGATTGAGGCACAGATTCGAACTGATCGACGAGATAAATGGAGTACGGTTCATAAACGATTCGAAAGCTACTAACGCGGGGGCGACTGAGGCCGCCTTGAGGAATTTTGAAGCTCAAGAGCAGGTCATTCTCATACTGGGGGGAGATGCGAAAGGTGTCGACCTGAGTATATTAGAGGGGAGTATAAGCAAGAAGGTCTTTGGTCTGGTGGTTTTGGCCCTTGACCCAGCACCACTGCTGGAGCTGGGTCGGCGTTGCGGGATAGAGACTTTTGCTACAATTTCAATGGAGGAAGCTGTTAAAGAGGCTTATCGGTTGGTGAACTTGAGTGCCGACGTAAAAAATATAATCCTTTCCCCGGCGTGTGCGAGCTTTGATTTATTTAGAGATTATGAAGATAGAGGAAGAAGTTTTGAGGCTGCGGTGAAGAAATTGAGCGAAATCGGGTGATTCGAACCCCTATTTTGGGTAGCCCATCAGGAAAAAGGCACGCAGGAATTAATCAGGACTCCTTGAAATTACTCTTATGTTCTTCCGCTTTGCTAGCTTTCGGAATTGTCATGGTCGCCTCTGCATCTATAGCTCTCACCGAGCCCTATTTGTTTAAGCATCTTTTTTTTTGTTTTGTGGGACTATTAGCGGCCGCGGTGATATTTACCCTGCCTCCAATAGTTTGGTCTCGATACTATCTTTTGGCTGGTTTTTTTGCCTACTTGTTGGCAGTCTTGGTTTTCGTTCCTGGGCTTGGGCATAGTGCGAATGGCGCTACTCGCTGGCTTAATCTTGGCTTTTTTAATCTTCAAGTGGTTGAATTAGGCAAGTTTTTCTTGATGTTTTTTGTTGCCGGATATCTCCAGAAATATCGGAACGAAATAAGTAAAAACAGTTTCCACGTTTTGACTTTAATGGTGGTTCTGGCGGTCTACTGCCTGCTGATCATACAACAACCTGATTTAGGTTCAGCCGCGGTTATTTTTGTTTCCTGTTTAGCTCTTTTGTTTATTGCTGGGATGAAAATGAAATTATTCGTGGTCCTTGCAATTACCTCGATCTTTGTATTGATATGGTTTGTCGTAATGGAACCTTTTAGGTTGGAAAGATTACTAACGTTTATAAATCCCTGGAAGGTGCCTTTCGACGCGGGATATCAACTGGTGCAAGCTTTAATTGCGTTCGGCAGAGCAGGCTGGTTTGGACTAGGGTTGGGTGAGGGGGTGCAAAAGCTTTATTATCTCCCCGAGGCGCACAACGATTTTATTTTCGCTGTGATAGTCGAGGAGCTAGGAGTTTTCGGCGCGGTCTCGCTTATCACGCTTTATTCTTGCTTTGTTTGGCTAATTTTCTCGATCGCGAAGAAATCCCTCGAGCGTGGCGATTTTTTCGGGGGTTACTGCTGTTTTTTCGCTGGATTTCTTTTCGCGTTTCAGTTTTTGATCAATGTAGGGGTCAACTCGGGTTTGCTTCCAACCAAGGGGCTGACGCTACCGTTAATTAGTTACGGGGGCAGCAGTTTGATTGTAAGTTGTATGCTTCTGGGCATATTACTGCGTGCCTCTGTAGCGAAGGATTAGGTAATTGGGGGAAAAAGAGAAAACACCTGTGATTCCTGAGATGGGGAGAGTAAAGCGAATCCATTTCGTTGGTGTTGGTGGCGCTGGGATGAGTGGAATAGCGGAGGTTTTGTTCGAGCAGGGGTATGCAATATCAGGTTCTGATTTAGTCGAAACTAACACCACCAGACGACTTGAGAAGATTGGTATAAGGATTTTCTATTTTCACGATAAGAAAGTAATCGTGGGCGCAGATGTTGTAGTCGTATCTTCAGCTATCGAGACTGACAACCCGGAGTTAATCGCCGCGGCAGAGTCTCAAATACCTATTGTTCCGAGAGCAGAAATGCTCGGGGAGTTGATGCGATACCGCCACGGCATAGCTGTTTCAGGAACGCACGGCAAAACAACGACCACTAGCATGATCACAGATATTTTCGAGCAAGCAGGCTTTATGCCGACATTTGTTATAGGAGGGCAACTCAACAGCGCAGGACTTAACGCGAGGCTTGGTAAAGGAAAGTATTTGATTGCCGAGGCCGATGAGAGTGACGCGTCTTTTCGTTATCTTCATCCAATGATAGCTGTGGTTACCAACATAGATAAAGATCATCTTGGCACTTATGACAACGACTTTAATAAACTCAAGACTGGTTTTCTCGAGTTTCTTGGAAAACTTCCTTTCTATGGATCTGTCGTAGCTTGTATAGATGATCCGGTAGTCAAAGGTCTTTTGCCATTCTTCAAAAGACGTACCATTACTTTCGGTATCACCGAGGAAGCAGATTTTCGTGCGAAGAATATTGTTTCGTCGGGCCTGCATTGGACTTTTTCTGTTAAGCGGCGTTTTGCGGGTCCAGACCTAGAAGTCGAATTATCTATGCCAGGCAAACACAATGTCCTGAATGCCCTAGCTGCGATAGCTGTAGCCTCGGAAGAAAGTATTGATGATGAGCAGATACTTTCCGCTCTCAAGAGCTTTTCGGGGGTGGGAAGACGTTTCCAAGTGTCACAAGGCTGTGTGATAGCGGGAAAGAGCGTAACTTTGATCGATGACTATGGCCATCACCCGACAGAAGTGATGGCGGTAATAAATACCGTTAGGGACGTCTGGCCCGCATCTAGGTTGATAATGGTCTATCAACCACATAGGTATACTAGAACAGCTGAGCTCTTTACCGAGTTCGTGAGCGTTCTTCCTTTGGTAGACGAGTTGATTCTTTTGGATGTCTACTCGGCTGGCGAAAAGAAAATTGAGGGTGCCACTAGTTTGGATTTAATAAAAGCTATTGAATCGAACAAGGATTTCGAGGTTAAACATGCCCCCAACGTCTTGGATTCTATTGATATTCTGGAGAGCGTATGTCGAGCGGACGATATTGTCTTAATTCAAGGAGCAGGTAACGTTAGCTTGGTGTCGAGAGCCCTGACCAGCTAGACGTTATAGGCTTATGCAGAGAGTTTCCATTGTATTTTTTCTTTCGCTGATCGCGTCTTATATTATCGTTGTAAATGATCTCAGAATAGAAAAGATCATGGTTGTCGGAGATTTGCTACCTACCCAGCGAGAGCAGTTGGAAAATAAACTAGTTCTTTTTCAAAACAAGAATTTCCTTTTTTTTGACTTTTCCCTAATGGAGGAATCCCTCGAAGAACTAAGTTGGTTAGATACGGTTCGGGTTAAAAGAGTTTGGCCGAGAAAGATAAGATTGCAGATAGAGAAAATTTCCCTCATAGCAAGGTGGAATAATGAAGCATACTTGTCGAGTACTGGCGATTTGATCTACATGGGCGAAGTCCGCCTTAACTTGCCAACACTGAGATCAATTAGTCGTTCTGCCCGGGAGAGTCTCGAACACTTTAGGCTATTTCAGCAGTATGCCAAGAGAGAAGGATTAGATATGATGGGCCTGGCGGAAGAGGATTTTGGCGATTGGAGGATTACTTTTAAGCCTGGTTGGCACCTTTTGTTGCGATCAGAGTCTCTAGAAGAAAAAATGGAAAGCTTTTTGGTGGTTTACAACCGGACACTCAGACAGAAAGAAGCAGCGTTAGTAAGCGTAGACGCCAGATATGATAATTCCTATGCAGTAAAACTCTCTTCAGGCCTGAAAGTAAAATGATTCTCAGTCGTAGGCATCCAACCTCTCCTTATATTCATATCAGCAAGGCGCTTAACTGAACGTCATGGTTGCGGAATCGCAAAAGAAAAGGATTGTAGGACTAGATATAGGTACTAATAAGGTGGCAACGATTGTTGCGGAAGTTAACGAATTCCAAGAATTAGAGATTATCGGAATCGGCACTCATGCTTCTAGTGGTTTAAAGAAGGGAGTCGTCATAAATATCGAATCGACAGTCGAATCCATAAAGAGAGCTGTTGAAGAAGCCGAATTAATGGCTGGATGCGCTATAGAATCAGTTTATGCAGGTATCGCTGGGAGCCACGTTAGAAGCTTAAACTCTCACGGTATGGTAGCGATAAAGGATAGAGAGGTTGTCGATCAGGATGTAGATCGGGTCATGGACGCGGCACAGGCAATGGCTATCCCAGCTGATCAAAGGATACTTCATGTTCTTCCTCAAGAGTTTGTGATTGACAACCAGGAGGGCGTCCGCGAACCGTTGGGGATGTCAGGGGTGAGGCTGGAAGCAAAGGTTCACATGGTGACATGCGCCGTAAATGCTGCACAGAACATAGAGAAGTGTGTTGAACGTTGCGGACTAGTTGTTAACGATATTGTTCTAGAGCAGTTAGCTTCGAGTTATTCAGTTCTTACTCCCGACGAGAGAGATTTAGGTGTTTGTTTGGTTGATATTGGTGGTGGCACGACAGATATAGCAATATTCGTCGATGGGGCGATACGTCATACCGCCGTCATTCCTGTTGCTGGAGATCAGGTTACCAATGATATAGCGATGGCATTGCGTACTCCTACTCAATATGCCGAGGATCTGAAAGTTCGCTATGCCTGCGCGTTAACACAGCTAGCAGGCGTTGATGAGTTCATTAAGGTTCCGGGGGTGGGCGACAAACCTGATAGAGAATTATCTCGACAAACGCTAGCCGAAGTAGTGGAGCCGAGGTATGATGAATTGTTCAAATTGGTTTTGTCTGAGTTAAGACGAAGCGGACATGAACAAATGGTAGCATCTGGCATCGTGCTGACCGGCGGCGGCGCAAAGATGGAAGGCTTAGTAGAGCTTGCGGAAGAAATCTTCCACATGCCGGTTACACTGGGGTCCCCGAGAGAAATATCGGGGCTGAAGGACATCGTAAGGAACCCGGTTTTTGCGACAGGCGTTGGTCTTTTGCAATACGGGTTGGACCGGGAGAGAGACTTGCTAGGTAAACAAGGTGACCGTGAGAGTGGCCTGTTTACGAGAGCGAAACTCTGGTTAAAAGAAAACTTCTGATCAGGAGAAGGCGATGTTTGAGTTAGTTGATAGTGCACCTCAGTGCGCGATGATTAAAGTCATAGGTGTTGGCGGCGGCGGTGGGAACGCCGTAGAGCACATGGTTAAAGAAGGTGTTTCTGGAGTCGAGTTCGTCGCGACCAACACCGACGCTCAGGCATTGAAAGGCCTCTCCGCTCAAACCACCCTGCAAATTGGCAGTAGTATTACAAAAGGCCTTGGAGCGGGCGCTAATCCAGAAGTCGGACGGGCTGCGGCATTAGAGGATCGTGACAGGTTGGGAGAAATAATCTCAGGTTCTGACATGGTGTTCATAACAGCCGGTATGGGCGGGGGAACTGGCACTGGAGCGGCTCCTGTAGTGGCCGAGGTCGCTAGGGAACTCGGTGTCTTATCAGTCGCAGTAGTAACCAAACCGTTTAGTTTTGAAAAAAGAGACGACAGTGCAGAGCAAGGTATTTCAGAGCTCGCTTCCCACGTGGACTCTCTCATTACGATTCCTAACGAGAAACTGCTATCTGTCCTCGGACAAAATACTAGTATCCTTGAGGCTTATAGTGCCGCGAATGATGTCCTGCTTGGAGCTGTTCAGGGTATAGCCGATATAATTATTAGGCCTGGATTGATAAACGTCGATTTCGCAGATGTTCGCACGGTAATGTCAGAAATGGGGATGGCAATGATGGGAACGGCCCAGGCGAATGGCGAGTCAAGGGCTCGCGAAGCAACAGAAAATGCGATTAAGTCGCCTTTACTTGAGGATGTTGATTTAGATGGAGCAAAAGGGATTTTGGTAAACGTTACAGCTGGAGCTGGCCTCACCATCGGCGAATTTACTCAAGTCGGCGAATGTGTTGAGGAATTTGCCTCGAAAGACGCCACGGTCGTGGTAGGAACAGTTATAGATGAGAGCATGCAAGAAGACATCAAAGTAACGATTGTTGCCACGGGCTTGGGGGAAGCAACTTCTTCTGAGTGCGAACCCAAAGAGCAAAGTCGAAATGAGATTTCGTTGGAGTCTGGAACGGATCGAAAAAGTTCCTTTATCGACTTGGACGAACCTGCCTATAGAAGGAAAAAAGCTGATTTAGTGGCGGAAGAATCTGCGGATGTAGAAATTAATGTTAGTGATGATTTAGAGTTTCTCGATGTGCCGGCTTTTCTCAGGAGGCAAGCCGACTAAGGATCCGAACTTGCACTGGAAAATTTTCCCACGAAAGGTTTGATCTCATCTATGTTTCCAAAATCACTAAGGGGAGAGAGTGCGTTCTTCAGACTATCAGATTCAAACCGAATGTTGGTCGCGATCGCCGCATTCAGGCACTCGATATACAGGATTGTTCCGTTTTTTTTAACGTTTTTTATGCCGTCGCTCAGATATTTAGGAAAGGAATTCTTTAGAACCCGAGTAAGATGAGCTTTCTCGTTTGCATTTCTAATTAGTTTCTGAAGAGCGCCATTTGATGACGGACTATGCTCAATAATTTTATCTATCTTGTTGACCGGCACATTGTCTCCAATTGTTCGGTAAATTAGGTCAGCTTTTTCTCGGCATTGAAAAAACCTTCACTTTATAAGAAGCTTAGCAACTTAAGATTAACGAGTCTGCTGTCTCCTCAACTTCTATACAGTCTGAATTATGAGAATCATTTTTGTCAACGAGAAGGGCGCTTCCAAAAGCTTTCACGGCTTGGTTTTTCTGTTCTGGGCAGTGGTACTTGTTTGTATAGTAGCTAGCGCTTCATTTGTTCATATCTGGTATAAGCCTGATTTGTCGGCATATGGACTTCAGCGGATGAAAGATGAATTGTCTATTCAGCAGGCAGAACTGATAGAAATAGAGAAAAATGCTAATAAGAGAAACTTTGCCATTTCCGCAGAACTGGCGGGGATGCAAAGTTCGCTATGGGAAATAGAGGCGATAGCAAACAGCCTGAGTACTTTAGCGGAATTGCCTCAAGAAGAATTCAATTTTGATCGTGCTGTATCTCAAGGGGGGTCTTCACAGGAACCTGTAAGGAAGCTCGATTGGCCAGACCTGGAGTCTCAGCTGCAGCAGTTGCAATTGAAATTAGAGCGAAGACAAAAAGAGTTAAAAGTTTTGGATGACATTGTAAAAGAGAAAAAAAGTGAAAAAGATTCTGTTTTAAGAGGGAAACCCGTCAAAAAAGGATGGTATTCATCTGCCTTCGGAAGGCGCGTGGATCCCATAACTGGGAGACCTGCTTGGCACGCTGGGGTTGACTTCGCAGGTAAGCTTGGTTCGGATGTGATTGCAGTTGCCAGTGGAGTGGTCGTTTATTCAGGTAGAAAAGATGGTTATGGAAACATGGTAGAAATCGATCATGGTAACGGTGTTATGACCCGCTATGGACACCACGATGAGTTAAAAGTCGATGTTGGGGACTTCGTCAAGCAGGGAGACGTGATCGGCCTGATGGGCAACAGTGGCCGATCGACCGGTCCCCATGTTCACTTGGAAGTTCTTCGAGACGGTAGAGCGGTCAATCCTCTAAAGAATATTGAGGGCATGTTTTCGGCAGGATAACCGGTCGGATGAAGTGGTTATCGCCTTGCAGGCTAATATTTTCTCTTGCGCGTTGCCGGTCTTACGGCGGAGAATATTTTAGGAAATTTACTTTTTCAGAATAATGGAAAATTTTTTCGCAAAAATATTTGGGTCCAAGAATTCTCGGGAGTTAAAGCGTCTCAGCGGGATCGTTGAAACCATCAATTCTTACGAAAAAAGTTTCGAGAAGATATCAGATTTATCGGATGAAACGCGGCGGTTGCAAAAGCAGATTGAAGAAGAGCGGCCACTGAATGAGATTTTGCCAGAAGCCTTCTCTCTAGTTAGAGAAGCCTCAAAAAGGACTTTAGGTTTAAGACATTTTGATGTGCAAATGATCGGTGGCATTGTTCTTCATGAAGGTCGCATATCTGAAATGAGAACGGGTGAAGGAAAGACCTTGGTTGCCACGCTACCCGTCTACTTGAATGCTCTATCAGGACTGGGTGTCCACGTCGTTACGGTGAACGATTACTTAGCGAAGCGAGATGCAGATTGGATGAAGCCGATATATCAGATGCTCGGCTTGACGGTCGGCGTTATCCAGTCAGGTCAGAGCACGGAGGAAAAGCGAGCTGCCTATAAGTCTGACATTACCTATGGCACTAATAATGAGTTTGGTTTTGACTATCTGCGAAGTAATATGGCTTTCGCCACCGAAGATAGACTGCAGCGGAAGCTCAATTTTGTACTAATCGATGAAGTCGATTCCATCCTTATAGACGAAGCAAGAACTCCTCTAATTATTTCAGGTCCCTCAGAAGAGAATACTTCTCTTTATTTAAAGTTGAATCGTATGGCGCCTGAATTTGTTGAACAGCCTTTCGATGATACTCCCAGAGTTTTTGGAGAAGAAAGACCAGAAGCCACCGGTGACTTTAGCGTTGATGAAAAAAATCGGCAGATAGAGCTAACTGAGCTCGGACATCAGAAAGCTGAAGAGTCCTTAATGCATCTTGGACTGCTAGAGGCAGGGGAGTCTTTGTATTCGCCGAGTAATTTGAATCTTCTTCATCATGTTCATGCGGCACTAAAAGCGCACCACCTCTTTAAGAGAGACGTGCATTATATGATTCAAAACAATGAAATTGTCATTGTCGATGAACATACTGGCAGGTCTATGCCGGGTAGGCGGTGGTCCGATGGGATACATCAAGCAGTCGAAGCGAAAGAAAATGTGCAGATTCAAAACGAGAGTCAAACGTTAGCATCCACCACATTCCAAAATTACTTTCGCCTCTATCAGAAAATATCGGGTATGACGGGAACGGCAGATACTGAAGCTTATGAATTCAAGCAAATATATGGCCTCGATGTTGTTGTAGTTCCCACCCACCGTCCAATGATAAGACGAGATGACAACGACTTGGTTTATATGAATCTGCCGGATAAATACAATGCGATTGTCGAAGATGTAAGAGCTAAAGAGTCAAATGGACAACCAGTGCTGATCGGTACGGCATCTATAGAGTCTTCTGAGTTACTCTCCACGGAGCTTACAAAATGCGGAATAAAGCATAACGTTCTGAACGCAAAACAGCATGAGCGCGAAGCGGATATAGTGGCAGATGCTGGCAGAGCAGGTTCTGTAACCATCGCAACTAATATGGCTGGGCGAGGCACGGATATTGTGCTTGGGGGTAGTCTCGAAACGGATCTTTCGAGGGCCGGAGATAATTTATCTGAAACGCGAAAAGAGGAAATTACCAAAGACTGGTCTGAAAGAAATAAGAAGGTTATTGAATCGGGGGGGCTGCATATTATTGGAACTGAACGTCATGAGTCGAGGAGGATAGATAATCAGCTAAGAGGACGATCAGGTAGGCAAGGTGACCCAGGATCAAGCCGTTTTTATTTGTCGCTTGAAGATAACTTAATGAGAATCTTCGTAACCGACGGAATGCGAGGGATGATGCAACGCCTGGGCGGCGAGGAAGGCGAAGCAATTGAGCATCGCATGATAGATCGATCAATTGAGAATGCTCAGCGAAAAGTCGAAGGTCATAACTTTGATATCAGGAAAAACCTCCTAGAATATGACGATGTCGCTAATGACCAGCGGCAAGTGATTTATCAACAAAGGCTTCAGGTCATGGATGCGGAAGACATTTCCGATACGATCGAAGGTTTAGTCGATGAAATTATCAACGATACGGTTTTCCGCTTTGCGCCCCCAAACACGATTTTAGAAGAATGGGATTTGAGTGGACTTGAGCAAGCTCTCTCCTCGGAATTTTCAATAGAATTTGACTCTCAAGCTTGGATCGAGGGCCGGGAAGAAGTCGCGCCGGAGCTTATTTCCGAGGATGTGCTGGAAATAGCGAGAGAGAACTACCAAGAAAAATCTCTTATGTTTCAGTCCTCCGGTGTTGACATCCGAATCGTCGAAAAACAGCTGCTGTTGCAGATTTTAGACCAGAGATGGAAAGAGCATCTTGCTGCCATGGATCAGTTGAGGCAAGGGATTCATTTAAGGGCTTATGCGCAGAAACAGCCGAAGCAGGAATATAAGCGGGAATCCTTTGAGTTGTTTCAGGATCTACTATTTAGCATAAAGTATGACGTGATCAAGACGCTCCAGAGGATGGTCATAGAAGATCCGGAAAAGACGAAAGCGGAGGAACTAGAGCGCCGTAGAAAGACTGAACAGGCTATGCGGTACCAAAAATCAGAATCCGAAACGTCCGTCGATTCTGAGTCCGATGCGAATGTCAAAGCTGCTCCATTTGTCCGAGTAGGCCAGAAGGTGGGGCGCAACGAAGCTTGCCCTTGCGGTTCTGGGAAAAAATATAAGCTATGTTGCGGTAAGTTGTCGTAACCGTGGCGGTTAACTTGCCTTACCCGGAGGCTATAAACAGCGTTCCCGGGGTTCTTATTGGAGTTGCCGCTACAGGAGAAAAAGATAAAGACGATCTAGTGATTGTCAAATTTGAAGAGGGTGCACGTATCGCTGGGGTGTTTACCAACTCCGCGTTCGCCGCCCCTCCCGTGATCATAGCCAAATCCCGACAGAATACGTGTAAAGCCTGGATAATTAATAGTGGCAACGCGAACGCTGCGACTGGTGCGCCTGGAATAAGAGACGCAGAAGATATCTGCGCAAACGTATCCAGATTGCTATCGATCGAAGAAGATTCAGTAATGCCATTCTCCACGGGGGTGATTGGTGAACGTCTTCCTTTGCAGTTAATCAAAGACGCGACAGAGAGAGCAGTGTCGGATATGTCGGGCAACAAATGGCTGGAAGCTGCTGAAGCTATTATGACGACGGACACTGTGCCGAAGTTAGTGGATAAGCGGTTTTCGCTTGGAAACAAAACTATCGTGATAAACGGTATGGCCAAGGGGTCAGGAATGATTCGCCCTGACATGGCAACTATGTTGTCCTTTATTGCATGCAGTATAAGGATTAATGAAGATTTGTTGCCATCGCTAGTAAAACACGTTGCAGATGCGAGTTTTAATCGAATTACGGTAGATGGGGATACATCGACTAACGATGCCTTTGTGCTTGCCTGTACAGGTAAAAGTGGCTCGCCATCGATTGAAAACGCGACTCAAGATGAATACACGATCGTTCGGCAGGCTCTGATAGAAGTCGCGCAAGACCTAGCCCAAGCCATCGTCAGAGATGGGGAGGGAGCCACCAAGTTTGTTTCGGTGCAAATAACCGGTGGCAGAACCGAGCGAGAATGTCTCCAAGTGGCTTATTCAATAGCTGAATCTCCTTTGGTTAAGACAGCCATCTTCGCTGAGGATGCCAATTGGGGTCGATTTTGCATGGCGATAGGTAAAGCCGGAGTGCCTGATCTAGATACAGACAAAATCACTCTTTGGCTGGATGATTTAGTCGTAGCTGAGGGTGGCTGCATCAGTACTGAATATTCAGAAGAAAAAGGCGCTGCTGTCCTAGCCCAAGATGAATTTTCAGTTACGGTCGATCTAGGTCGGGGTGAAGGTAAAGCGACCATCTGGACTGCTGATCTTTCCCATGAATATATTCGCATTAACGCAGAGTACAGGTCTTAAGTCTCGGCGTTCGGGTCACTATCACCGTCTTTAATTGTTCCTCCTGGTAAGACCATCTCTTCGCTAGCCCAGGCCCCCAAGTCGATAAGGCTGCATCTCTTCGAGCAAAAGGGCAGGAACTTTTCTTTTGTCAGGTCCCACTTAACACCTCGCTTGCAGTTGGGACAGCTCACTACACGCTCTACTTCGCCCTTCATACTTGCTTGTCCTGATCAAAGAGAATTAGAAGACAAAATATAGATTACGACTCCCAAACTAATAAAAGGGCCGAAAGGTATTGATTTTACGGAAATTCTGTCGATAGAGCCTTTCAGAAAAGCCCAGATCAATCCTGTGATGGAGGCATAGAGTAGAGTGTTTGGTATAGCTTGGAATCCAAACCAAGCTCCGGTGGCAGCTAGAAGTTTGAAATCA
>CAJXCK010000026.1 GCA_913051785.1 uncultured Gammaproteobacteria bacterium | reverse complement strand
CAAGAGCAAGCAGCGAGAGCGACAACTCCGGAGAACTTATCCCGGATGAAACCGCTACCCATATACTGAAAACCACCAGACCGGCAGCCGAGGGGCTAGCTAATCCAGTGAAATCCGATGAGTCTGCTGCAGTGTTAAAACGCGCTAACCTCAGGGCTGCACATGCCATGTAGATAAAAGAAACAATCCATCCGATCTGTCCCAAGGTCGAGAGACTCCAGGAAAAAGCCAGGACCGCCGGTGCAACACCGAACGCGACCATGTCCGAGAGACTATCAAACTGAGCACCAAATTCGCTTTCCGTCGCGGTAACCCTGGCTATCCGACCATCGGCGGTATCTAAGAACATTGCCAATAGAGTGGCATAGATCGCGGGCAAAAAGTCCCCGCTCATTGCGGCAATGATCGCATAAAAGCCTGCGAATAAGGCGCCAGTCGTGACCAAATTCGGAAGTAGATATATTCCTTTTTTTCCAAAGGTTTTGCCCCTTGGAGAACCTCCAACCTCGTTATCGCCAACCGGATGAAGGATGCTTGGTCTTTTCTCGCTCAATACCTTTCTACTTTTCTATGCTGCATTTTTATTTTGAATCTAACGTCCTAATTTATCTCTTTGTTTACGAGCCGGTTCTCTTGTATCCAAGGCATCATAGCTCTCAGTTTTTCGCCCACTTGCTCTATGCCATGTTCCTGCGTCGCTCTTCGCATCGCCTTAATGGAGGCGCCATTTGCTTTATTTTCCAAAACGAACTCTCTCGCAAACCCGCCACTCTGAATCTCACCTAAAATTCTCTTCATTTCAACTTTGGTGTCGTCCGTGACAATTCGGGGGCCTCTAGTCAAGCCCCCATACTCTGCGGTGTTGGAAACGGAGTACCACATATTAGCGACCCCTCCCTCGTAGAAGAGATCAACAATCAACTTAAGCTCGTGAAGACACTCGAAATACGCCATTTCAGGCGCATAACCAGCCTCGACCAGAGTTTCGAAACCTGCCTGAACAAGAGCTGCGGCACCCCCGCAGAGAACAGCTTGTTCTCCGAAAAGATCAGTCTCTGTTTCTTCTCTGAAAGTTGTTTCTATTACGCCCGCTCGACCTCCACCATTGGCTGACGCGTAAGACAAAGCGATATTCTTTGCTTGCCCGGTTGCGTTTTGTCCAATCGCTATGAGACTGGGAACGCCTCCCCCTTCAACATAAGTTGAGCGTACGGTATGCCCAGGCCCCTTGGGCGCTATCATTATCACATCGAGGTCTTTTCGAGCTTCGATTAACTGGAAATGGACGTTAAAACCATGGGCAAAAGCAATCGCCGCGCCTTCTTTCAAATTAGGTTCAATTTCACTCTCATAAAGGTCAGCTTGGAGTTCATCTGGGACGAGAACCATAACAAGGTCTGAATCCGCAACCGCAGCATCCACTTCAGCAACTTTAAAGTTGGCGTTCTCTGCTTTTGCCCACGAGCCAGAACCCTTTCTCAAACCGACGGTTATATCCTTTACCCCGGAGTCTCTTAAATTATTCGCGTGGGCATGTCCTTGGGAACCGTAACCAACGATTACAACCTTCATGTTCTGTATAATTGATAGGTCGGCGTCCTTATCATAAAAA
Source organism: uncultured Gammaproteobacteria bacterium (assembly GCA_913051785.1). Classification (GTDB taxonomy): domain Bacteria; phylum Pseudomonadota; class Gammaproteobacteria; order Pseudomonadales; family Azotimanducaceae; genus UBA4421. Next base: position 24,102 of record CAJXCK010000026.1, on the reverse strand, counting down.
ACCTGCATATCTTCCCCTTATTTAGATCAATAAAAAATTCTAATTTAGTTCTATCGCCGCGACGCCAGATCGAACGAGCTCCGCAATCCTTAGATCTGGACTGAGCTCCACCAACTTCGCATTTATACAATTAATGTAGTGATCCACCTCTTCACCGCTTCCCACGAACTGCAAAATACCTAGCTCGTCAGACTTGACAAGCGAACTAGCATTCAGGCTTTGAGCAAAATCTATCACCGAATCGAGTTGTTTTGAGGACGCATCGGAAATCGAAATTATTACCAATTCTCTCTCTAAACAGTTAGCGCCCCCTAATGCCTTGACGCTGTAAACCTCAATCAATTTATTAACTTGTCTTACGATTTGTTTCAGCTGGACGCCATCCGCAACCGTTGTCAAAGTAATACGCGAAAGGGTTGGATCCTCTGTCGGCGCAACAGAGAGAGTTTCGATATTGTAGTTCCGCTGAGCAAAAAGTCCTACGACTCGGGAAAGAGCCCCTGGCTCATTTTCCAAAAGGATCGAAATCAGTTGTCGAGTCACTGCTGACTAGCCTCCCCTTGCGCTTTGCCTAACACCATTTCATTCATTGCGCCTCCTTTTACCGCCATTGGATAGACATGCTCGTCCGGATCTACCCAAATATCTACAAAAACGAGCTTGTTGCGAAGCGGTTCCGAAAATGCTTCCTTCAATCCACTTTCCAGATTTTCCGCTCCTTCAATTTTAATGCCTATATGACCGAATGCTTCGACAAGCGTTTTAAAATCTGGCAGTGAATCACTGTAGGTGCTTTGCGAGTGCCTCCCTCCGTATTGCATATCTTGCCATTGTTTTACCATTCCTAGAGCTTGGTTATTTAAGTTGATTATCTTTATAGGCAAGCCATATTGAAGACAGGTAGAAAGCTCCTGCATGTTCATCATGAAAGATCCTTCACCAGTAACGCATACTACCGTTCTCTCGGGATGGCCCATTTGAACACCCATGGCCGCAGGAAGGCCGAAACCCATGGTCCCAAGTCCGCCTGAATTGATCCATTGTCTGGGTTCATCAAACTTATAATACTGCGCAGCAAACATTTGGTGCTGCCCGACGTCGGAAGTGACGAATGCTTTCCCTTCAGTAGCACGGTAGAGGGCCTGAATCGCTAGCTGTGGAGAGATTGGCTTGCCGATCTCGGGTTTCCTGTTGTGATTTAAGCCGTGCTGCTCTCTCCAGGCTTCAATCTTTGACCACCATAACTCTGATAATTCTTCTCTTTTTTCTCTATCTCCGGGTTGTTCCTGACTTAGGTATCCCTGACGCTTTGTTTCTATTTTCTCCATGAACCAGCTTGAGTCTGCCATCACCGCAATATCAGCCTCTATAATCTTACTGACCGATGCCTCATCAATGTCGACATGGACGATGGTTGCGTCAGGGCAGAATTTTTTTGGATCATTCGTGACCCTATCGTCGAATCTCGCCCCTAAAGAAATTATCAGGTCCGCTTCGTGCATCGCCATATTTGCTTCATAGGTTCCATGCATACCCAGCATTCCAAGGCTTTGTCGATGCGAGCAGGGAAACGCTCCAAGTCCCATCAAAGTCGAAGCGACAGGAATATTCAGAGCAGACGCAAATTCCGTCAATAGTTCCGAACAGCCCGACGAAATAGCTCCTCCACCGACATAGAGCACTGGCCTGGTGCCACGAATTAAAGCTTTGAACGCTCTATCAACCGCCGAGTCCTCGCCCTCAAAAATTGGACGATAGGAGCGTAATTTGACCTCTTCGGGAAAATCAAATTGGTATTTGACATTCGGATCGGTTGTATCTTTTGGAATATCTATCACGACGGGGCCAGGACGACCTGTCGATGCTATATGGAAGGCCTTTCTAACGATCGATGGTATTTCTTTCGCAGTCTTGACCATAAAACTATGCTTAACTACTGGCCTGGAGACACCAACCATATCCGTCTCTTGAAAAGCATCTGTCCCTATCAAATCAGATGGAACCTGACCAGATATAACCACCATCGGAGCGCTGTCCATATAGGCTGTCGCAATACCGGTTATTGCGTTTGTGGCCCCAGGTCCAGAGGTTACGAGAACCACACCTGCCCGACCGGTCGACCGAGCGTATCCATCTGCCATATGCGTGGCGGCCTGTTCATGTCGAACCAAAATGTGTTCAATTTTCTGCTGACGAAAAATTGCATCGTATATATGCAGAGCTGCGCCCCCTGGATATCCAAAAATATATTCCACTCCCTCCTCTTGAAGTGAGCGGATGAGAAGATCTCCACCAGACAATTCCTCTGCCATAAAATTCCTATACCACGGTTTTTTCGTTTCCAGCGCTCGATAGCCAACTGAAATTAAATTTCTCAGATTTTTCCAGATGTATGTCCAGCGCGGTGCCCATAAATCCGAACGCGAGTATAAGTTAAATGGAGAGATAATTCTCCAAATTACTCATTAGCCAGGTCCTAGAGGCGCATCACAACTGTTGCCATGCGAGCATCAAGAGACTCCTGCGAATTATTTTTAGCGGCTCTTCTGTAGGAGAATGCCTCCGCATTATCATAGGTGCAAAGCCGTGACTGAAAAATGTTCCTAACACCTGCTCTTCGGAGCAAAATCTCGCTCAAGAGAGATAAATCAGCCAAACGCTTCTGATCTGAATCAGGAGATTCCTTTAGTGTTTCCGGAGCAATTTGCTCCAGAATTTTCCAAACGTCCGGCCCTATTTCATAATTAGCTTGACTGATACTTGGGCCGATCCATGCTGATAGCTCTGAAGGACAACTGGTCATTTCGCCCGCCAAAATTCCTGGCACATCCTGCACCAACCCCTTCCAACCAGCGTGGCATATGCCTATAGATCCTGAATCTTCCCTAGCTAAAACAATTGGAACGCAATCTGCTGATAATACTGCGAGTCCCAGGCCTGTTTCATTCGTCCACATAGCATCGCCAACTAAAGTTGCACCAAAATTGTCTTTTTTAATCTCAAAGCATTCGACCCCATGCACTTGGTCCAACCATTGAAGCCCTAGAAAATTTTCTTTATTAAATGCGCTCTCTAGCCATTCATTTAGACGATCACGATTAGAAGCAACTAATCCCTTCGACTCTTCATTCACAACGCCCTTGAAACCAAAGGAAAAATAGTCCTCCTTGTCTGCTCCCCATGTGGAAAAGGCTAGCACGGCGCTCGGTGAGATATCCCAATTAGATAGCTTTTTAGGAATATTTTTCAAAATCCAGCTCCAAAGCATCGACAAGCTCCTCCATGTCGCCTGGACGGTCGGCAACGAACCTTTGAGGACTACCTCCTCTTGGGTGAGCAAATTCCAGCCTCCTAGAGTGGAGTGCTTGCCTCTTAAATCCGCGAATAGTTCTTATAGTTGCCTCATCAGCCATCTTAGGCAGTAGGTATCTGCACCCGTACCGACGATCACCAACCAACGGATGCCCAATGCTTTGCATATGAACCCTTATTTGATGGGTTCTACCGGTCGCAAGCGAGACTTTGACAAGAGAATGCTTACGATATCTTTTAATAATACGCATGATGCTTAATGAGTTTTTACCATCTTGTCTCACTGCTTTTTTGAGCCTGTTTCTGGGGTCCCTGCCTATGGGCGCGTCGATATCTTGCCCGCTGATTAGCACTCCTTCACATACCGCCTCATAAGATCTACTCAGCGACCGGTGAAGAATTGCCTCAGTCAGAACTTTATGAGCGGATAGAGAGGCAGCAACAACCATCAGCCCGCTCGTATCCTTGTCCAAACGATGGACGATTCCCGCTCGAGGCAACGCCTCCAATCCAGGACGATGATAAAGCAAGCCATTCATTAGGGTGCCAGAACTGACTCCAGCTCCTGGGTGGACTGTTAGCCCTGGCTGCTTGTTGATCACCAGGAGGTCTTCATCCTCGAAAACGATATCTAGATTTAATTTCTCAGCTTTATCCGAGGAAGTATTAGTGCGCGTGACCTCTAATAATTCAATTAAATCCAATTCATAGACTTTAGTCTTAGGGGTTGATCCTTTGCCATTCAAAAGCAAATATCCGGCATCAATTCGCCTCGCCAGCTCCGATCGCGAGTAAACCGGAAACAGGAGCGCGGCTACGACATCTAATCTCTTTCCCTCGTGCTCTTGCGGCACAGAGCGAGTGGATTTCTCAGTTGCCATAGGCTCTTTTCCCACCGGCATTCTTAATAATCTTCATACTTCTAGTTTAACTCAACAGACACTACAATGACGGCGCAACGAACCTGAGATCTAAAATTGCCAGAGAGTAATCTATCGGTGAAACCGTTTAAGCATGTCAGAGCAACGCTCCTCGCTTTTTCCGCAGCGATGTTTCTATCAGCGTGCAGCTGGATGCCCTTCATAGGTTCGAAAGATTCCGAAGACAATATCGAAGAGATCGAGACGACCGAGGAGAAGGTCTACAGCGAAGCGCAGAGATCACTAAGATCATCTAATCATCGAGCAGCCATAGAGCAACTGGAGCTACTTGAGGCCAGGTTCCCTTTTGGAAGATTCGCAGAACAGGCAAAACTCGAACTTATTTATGCAAGGTATATGTCGTACGATCTCGAGGGCGCGTTATCCGGTGCTGATAGATTTATTAGACTTCACCCCAGTCACGACGACATCGATTACGCCTATTATATGAGGGCACTATCAGCCTACAAAAACAGCAACAATATTCTGGACGCCATATTCAGTCAGGATCCGGCCAGACGTGATATGCGACCGCTCAAGGAGGCCTATCAGTATTTTTCTGAATTACTGGAAAAATATCCAGCCAGCAAATATTCACCCGATGCACGACAACGAATGCTCAACTTGAGGGAAGTTCTTGCACGATCTGAAATCGGGGTAGCCGATTTCTATTTGAGGCGAGGTGCAAATGTTGCGGCGGCTAACAGGGGGAGATTTATATTGGAAAACTACCCTGACACAGAGGCTAGAGCTGAAGCTCTAGCGGTGATCATTGAGGCTAGTTGGAAGCTAAATCTCAAAGAAGAGGCCGATAATGCGTTGCGAGTTTTGAAATTGAATCACCCTAATTTTGAATCTTTCGATGAGGAAGGAAACCTAGTCCTCGCCGAAAAAATACGAAATAGAGATAGATCATGGACGAACATAATGACTCTCGGCATCCTTGATCGACCCAAAGCTCCCCCTCCCATTACATTAATTGCCGGCGAATAGGCTGTTCCGTTGTCTGTTCACGGCGAACCGCTAAAAGCATAACAATTCTCCAAGCGACCTCATTTGGGCGGATTCTCAACGTTAATGATTGATACATCGAAGACAATATCCTCTCCACTGAGCGGATGATTGAAATCAATCTTCAAGCTTTCGTCAAATACTTCAACGATCACTCCTGGCAACTCTCCATCCGGGGCCTTGAACGATAGGATCAAACCTTCCTCAAACCCTCCTCCGGCCTCGAGATCGGAAAACCCCGTTTTGGGCATCACTCGAACATTCGCCGGATTTCGCAGACCAAACGCGTCCTTTGCACCTATAGTCAATTGCGAATCGTCTCCGGGAACCATACCTAACAGTGCTTCTTCAAAACCCGGCAGTAGATTACCATCACCGAACTCGAAGACTGCTGGCTTGCCTCTTCGTGTTGTATCTATCTCCTCGCCCGAACTGAGTAGCAGGGAGAAATGCAATGTGACGCGGCTGTTCTGTCCAATAGCCTCTCCACTCCCTCCTGCTCTAGCGATAAATCGATTCTCTTTTAAATCGTCCATATGGTACCTAACTACGCTTCTTTTCTTTGGCGCCTATATTCCTGCACAATCACTGCAAGCCAGATTAATATCCCAGCTGTGAGAGAACTGTCAGCAATGTTGAAAGCCGGGAAGTAGTGCTCTCTGTAGTGAACTAGGACAAAATCCACAACATACCCGTCCAGAATTCTGTCGTAGAGGTTCCCAAGTGCTCCTCCGAGAATAAAAGAAAAAGCTACTCCTTGGGTGGTTGGATAGGCTGCATATCCCGCCTGCAAAGCCAGTCTGGATAGCTCCAAAACCAAATACACACCGAAAATCACTGCCACAATGACAAAAAACCATCGCTGCCATCCTCCGGCATCAGCCAACAAAGAAAAAGCTGCACCGTAGTTATGCCATCGCACCCAAGCAAAAAACTCAAAAACCTGAATCCGATCACCAAGCTCCATTGACTCCACGACCACTAATTTTGACCACTGATCCAAGCCAAAAATTAACAGTGCTAAGGCAAAAAAAAAGGCTAACAACCCACGTCGGTTAAACATATCAGGCGTCTTCGAACCAATTCTTCGCAATTTGCAAGTCTTCACCAATACGTTCTTTCAATGCATCTAGAGACTCAAAAGCCATTTCTTCCCGAATCCTGTGCTCAAAGGTCACTTTTATTCGTTTACCATATATATCTGATTCATAATCAATCATATGGACTTCAAGTAAGGGCTCCTTGCCATCTACAGTTGGTCTGATACCAATATTTGCAACCCCTGGAATCGACCTATCTTCTAAACCATCAACGCGAACACAAAAAACACCAGTCAGAGCAGCTCGATATCTTTGTAGTTTGACGTTTGCCGTTGGAAACCCTAGCTGCCTGCCCAACTGTCTTCCGTAAACGACGCGGCCCATTATAAAGTACTGATATCCCAAAAGATCAGAAGCGCGGTCAAGGTTCCCGCTATTCAAGCTCTCTCTCACCAGGGTGCTACTTATTCTCGACTCCTCTCTCAAGACCGTACTAATATTCTGAACATCGTACCCCAGCGACTTTCCGGCCTGCGCCAGTAGATCATAGTTACCCTCTCGATTATGCCCAAACTGGAAATCATCCCCGATAATTACACATTTTGCTCCCAGCCTTTTTGGTAAAAACTCTTCCACAAACCAGGATGCAGGAATCTCCGAAGTTTTGAGATTAAAAGGCATGCAGAATAATTGATCTAGATCATATTGGCGTAAGAGTGAAATTTTTTCTCGGAAACGGCTCAGTCTAGCTGGAACCAACGCTCCAGCAAAAAACTCCCTAGGTTGCGGTTCAAACGTGACGAGTGTGCTTCTCGCACCGAACTCCTCACTTTTCTCAAAAAGAAGATCCAGCAAAGCTTGGTGGCCCTTATGCACGCCATCAAAATTCCCAATCGTAACCACGGTGGGCGTGTGTTCTTTCTTTAGATTTTTAAGACCTCTGATTATTCGCATTTGATCAAATCACTTTATTCAGAACTAACTCAATCGTCGTCAGGAAGTCGACTCCTCGCGAGGATCAATTAATCGACGAAAACGAACCCCCAAAATGGCGAGAAAAACCGCATAGCTTACGACGGACAATCCTATTACAACTAACAATAAAAACACTCTGTCTAGGGGATCAATATTCAGCCAAGAGATTTCGTCGGGTAGGATGTAGTACCAAGCTAATAATAGTACCACGGTCGCGGTTAGGCTCTTGGCCAGTCCGCTCAACAAGCTGACCGCTGGTTGGTAATGATCCATTCTTACCAAATTAACCATGAGCAAAAGCGCATTAGTCCAAGATGAGAAAGCCGTCGCCATAGCAAGACCGACATGGCCCATCGACTGATAGGTTGATAACCCGATCAAAAGGTTAACGACAACCGCACAAAGGGCACACAGAAAGGGAGTCTTTGTATTTTCCTTTGCAAAAAAAGCTGGAGAGAACACTTTGATCAAAACAAATGCGGGAAGGGCGAAAGAAAACATTTTCAGGGCGCTTCCCGCCATCAACGCGTCATCACTCGACATTGCGCCTCCAAAGCTCATGAAAACGACCAGGATCAGAGGAATGGCGAGAGCAAAAAGAGCGGAGGCCGCGGGCAAGGCTAAAACCAGCCCGAGATGAACACCCCAATCTATTGCCGCACTGTATTTTGCTTTATCGCCCTCGATCGCAATCGATGAAAGGTAAGGTAAGAGCACGGTTCCTAGGGCGACAGCAACCAAACCGATTGGTAATTCGAGTAACCGATCAGCGTAATAAAGCCAAGAGATACTGCCTGTAATCAATGTAGACGCAAGTATCGTGTTCACGAGTGTATTAATTTGGTTGACCGATGCGGCGAAGAGTGCTGGCACAAATAGAGCTCCAACCCTCCTTACTCCAGGGTGCTTAGTATTAAGGATCGGCTTCGGTATGAGTCGCAGCTTAACGAGCAAAGGCAATTGAAGGGACAACTGCAAGAACCCGGCAACCAGAACACCGCATGACAATACGAAAGCCGAGGAGTAGTCCAGAAACAGATAGGTTGATAATAATGCTGCAACGATCAAACAAATATTTAGAACGATTGGAGTGATCGCCGGAATGGCGAATCTTCCATGAGCATTGAGTAATGATGCTGAGTAGGCGGTCATGGAGATCAAAGCCAAATACGGGAAAGTTATACGAACTAGAAGAGCAGTTTCATGAAATACCGAGGGTTTGTCCAAAAAGCCAGGAGCAAACAAGGCAGTAATTGCTTCTGGGAATAAAAGACCTAGGAAGGTAAACGCCAGGAGACCAAGAAGAAAAATACCTGAAAGACTAGAGAGAAAGTCTCTAAGCTCTAAAAGCCCTTGATCTTTGTACCGCATCATGACGGGCACAAAAGCCTGACTAAATGCACCTTCAGCGAACATACGTCGAAAGAAATTTGGTATCCGCAGCGCTACGAAAAACATGTCGGCGAGCTGCGAAGCACCAAACAGATGAGACAAGAAAATGTCTCTGACGAACCCACCAATTCGAGAAAGCAGGGTCATAGAAGAGACCACTAATCCACTACGCGCAATTGTTCCTCGTGTCTTTTCTTTTTTATCCACCGCGTAACCGCTATCGGGAATACTGATCTACAGTATCGTATTTAGTTGACATATGGACACCGTAGCGGCATATTCCTGCGTCTCTAAGAGGACCTAAAGAGGAAAAAGTTTTGGCCAACAGTGCGCAAGCAAGGAAGAGAGCTCGTCAAGCCATCAAGCGGAAAGAAAGAAACGCTAGCCAGCGGTCCACGGTGCGTACCTACATCAAAAAGGTGATTGCCGCTGTTTCTTCCAATGATTCTGAGGCTGCCAAAAGTGCGTTGGTTCAAGCTGTACCCGTCATCGATAAAATGGTCTCGAAGGGGATTTTACATAAGAATCAAGCTGCGCGTTATAAGTCCCGGTTGAATGGAAAAGTAAAGGCACTCGAGCTTTCCGCCGCCTCTTAGGCAACAGGCCAACCTTTCAAACTGGGGCAACGATCAAATTGTCTCTGTGGACTAACTCCTCCTCTCCCAAATATCCCAAAATATCGACGAATCGCTCACTGACCATTCCCTTTATTGTTCTTGCGTCGTCGCTCGAGTAATTTATGACACCTTGGGCGACTAATGCTCCGTCGTCGTCAACACACTTTACAATGTCTCCTCTGAGAAAGTCGCCCTCCACGCTCTTGACACCGACCGATAACAAGCTTGATCCCCGCGACCTTAACTTAAGAACCGCTCCATTATCTAATACCAACACACCTTTGAAGTGAACCTGATTCGCGATCCATCTTTTTCTTGCGGTTAACGGGTCTGTTGTAGCCGCAAGTAAGGTCCCCACTTGCTGTCCGTGAAGAATATTCCTGATTGAATCTTTAGCTCTTCCAGAGGCAATTACGGTGTGCGCGCCGCCTGCAGCAGCTATTCGAGACGCTTTGATTTTAGAAACCATGCCCCCCCTACCCATTTTGTTTTTTGATTTGCTGGGTAAGTTTTCTAACTGAGCGTCAGCAGCAAAGGCACTGTCGATCAGCTCACCTGGTGCCCCCAATCGCGGGTCTGACTCGAACAACCCATCGACATCGGTCAACAGAATGAGCAAATCAGCTTCTATCAAACTCGACACCATCGCAGCCAAGGTGTCATTGTCTCCAAACCTTATCTCTTCCGTCGCTACCGAATCGTTCTCATTAATGACTGGTATCACACCCAGAGACATCAGCTCAACGAGAGTAGATTTTGCATTCAAATATCTCTGCCGATCGGCTATGTCTTCGTGGGTCAACATGACTATGGCCGATTTGCGATCCATTTGGCCCAGAGCCGTTTCATACGCTTGCGTGAGTCCCATCTGCCCAACAGCGGCTGCTGCCTGAAGTTTTGCTATCTCCTCCGGCCTTTCTGACCATCCCAAACGAACACATCCCTCAGCGATAGCCCCAGAAGATACGAGGACGACCTCGCGGTCGTTGTCTATGAGTTCAACAATCTGAGAAGAGTAGTCGGCTATTCGACCCCGGTTCAAGCCAAGTTCGAGATCTGTTAGGAGAGAGCTGCCAACTTTAATGACGATTCGCTTTGCGGTCCTTAGCGAAGATCGCATTATTTCTGGTTTCTCAATCAGTGACATGGATTACCTCCACGTCCAAATCATCAGGAGCTCTCTGAAGCTTCGCGTCACGCTCACTTTGCGAGCGACTTAGGACATCATTCGTTATTTTCCGCTCTAAATCTTTCTGAGCAGCGGCAAATTGCTCGTCTTTCATCTTATCGCCTAACTGGGATAGAAAAGGCATTAATTTATTTAGCAAGGCGTCTATGCCTTGTCCTGCATGTGATGAGATCATCTCAACCTCTCTCTCTGGATGCCTTATCTTGATTCTCTCTAGCAGCTTTTCTATCTGACGAGCCTCAAGCTGATCGATTTTTGAAAGAATTATCCAGATTGGTCTTTGGATTAAATAGGAGCTATATCGAGCTAATTCCTCTTCAATCATGGATATGTTTTTCACCGGGTCACTCTCATCCTCTGGACTTGCGTCGACAAGATGAAGAAGCACCTTGCATCGCGCCACGTGCCGAAGAAAGCGCGTACCAAGACCTACCCCCTCGGCGGCGCCTTCGATTAATCCGGGGATGTCTGCCATAACAAAACTTGAGTCCAGCGCAACTTTAACAATACCCAGACTTGGGGTGAGCGTAGTAAAAGGGTAGTCCGCTATTTTTGGTCTCGCCGCCGATACACGCGAGATCAGAGTGGATTTCCCGGCATTCGGGCGGCCAAGTAACCCTACATCTGCGATCAACTTCAACTGCAGACGAAGAGACCGATACTCACCGGGTTCTCCCTGAGTCGTTTGACGCGGGCTTCTATTAGTGCTCGATTTAAATGCGGCGTTACCAACACCTCTTCTGCCACCACGAGCCACCAAGGCCTTCTCACCCGCCTTTTCTATATCGTAGAGAATCTCTTGAGTGTCTTCATCAACCACTGTGGTGCCAATGGGGACCTTTAAATAGATACTCTCTCCTCCGGCCCCCGTTTTATTGCGACCCCCCCCATTTTCCCCTTTTTTAGCTCTATATTGAGGTTGATACTGGAAGTCTATCAATGTGTTTAATGACTCGTCGCCAAGGAGATAAACATCACCTCCATCCCCACCATTTCCACCGTCAGGACCGCCTCTTTCTATGTATTTTTCTCGGCGAAAACTAAGGCAGCCACCACCCCCATTGCCAGCCTGAACAGTGATCATGGCTTCATCTATGAACTGCATTACAATTCTTCTTACTAATGCGCTGATAAAAAAAAACCCCGCTTAACGGGGTTTTTAACCAAACTGACCTAAAGATCAAGCCGCCGTATTCAAATCGATCAACTGACCGACGGTTGAACACTGATCGTCTTCCTCTTAAAGGGACCCTTCACCGAAAAAACCACGTGGCCCTCAGCCTTAGCAAATAATGTATGGTCCCTACCACACCCAACGTTTTGTCCTGGATGAAATTTTGTGCCTCGTTGACGGACTATGATATTACCCGGCAGAACCAGTTGTCCCCCAAACTTCTTTACACCAAGCCTCTTTGACTCGGAATCTCTGCCGTTGCGAGTACTACCGCCTGCTTTCTTGTGTGCCATTCTGTTACCTCTTCTCTTTTTCTAAGCCGCCGAAATAGCGGTTATCTCTACATCGGTAAACCACTGTCTGTGCCCTTGCCTTTTAAGATAATCTTTTCTTCGTTTGAATTTAATAATACGTATCTTCTTATCTCTGTCTGATCGAATAATTTTCGCCGTAACTTGGCCTTTTTCTACGAAAGGCGAACCAACTTCTACCTCATCGTCTTTTGCAACCATAAGGACCTTATCAAATATAATTTCGGAACCTGGCTCACCATCCAACAACTCGAGGCGTACTACATCACCTTCCGACACACGATGCTGTTTGCCTCCACTTTGAAATACTGCAAACATAATATTTCTCCAAACTTACAGTGTCTTTCTCTCGCAAAAAGACATTTTTTCCCTTCTATTACCGTGCTTTTAAGGCATTCTGCGGCGCGTAAGTTTACGCCCTAGTTACCGCAAAAACAACGCCCCATTAGAGCCTTATCCCTTTCGACCTCAGGCCAAATCGCCTCATAAATCAAAAAATAGCACTATCAACCAATTGCATTTATGATGTTCTCGGGCTCGACGAGCTGAATCGAAGCGTAGAATTTTTGACAAATGAATTAACCGGAAAGCAGAAAAAGTGCATCCAGCCCCAAACCAAAATAATGTTTTAGGCAGCGACAACGATCATATGCTGTCTTCGGTTTACGAGAATGTTTCCTCTGAATTCCATCAAATTAATGAGCTGATTTCTTCCCAAATTTCTTCGAGAGCTGAATTGGTTGAGACGATCGGAAAATATATCACTGAAGCTGGAGGCAAGAGACTTAGGCCGCTTCTGGTTCTTCTAACCTCCAAGGCGCTTAATTATGAGGGGAAAAAGCACGTCAAACTGGCGACAGTAATTGAATTTCTCCATACCGCGACTTTACTGCACGACGACGTCGTTGACGATTCATCGCTCCGCCGAGGTAAGATTACTGCGAACTCTAAATGGAGTAATGCGGCTAGCGTTTTGGTAGGAGACTTCCTCTACAGCAGAGCCTTTGAACTGATGGTTGACATTGGTAGCCTGCCAATCATGGGCGTTTTATCTAGAGCTACAAACATCATCGCGGAGGGAGAAGTGCTGCAACTGTCTAATCTCGGTAACCTCAACCTTTCCGAAGAGAAGTATAGAGAGATTATTCGGTGTAAAACTGCTTTACTTTTCGAGGCTGCAACGCATGCAGCGGCACTATTGTCGAAACCTGACGAAACTGAGAAACCATTACTAGATGACCTTAGAAAATTCGGATTACATTTTGGAGTTGCTTATCAATTAATAGACGATTGGCTCGATTACGCTGGCGATAGTGCAACCATGGGGAAAAATACCGGCGACGATCTTGCAGAAGGGAAGATGACTCTTCCCCTCATTTTAGCTCTCCAAAACGCCACTGAGAGAGAGCGGGCTTGTTTGTCTAATGCTATTAAAAATCGATCGGCCTCAGAGGCAACAAGAGTGGTTGAAATAGTTAACCACTCAGGAGCACTTGAGTTGACGCGAAAATCCGCAATGGAGGAAATCCAACGGGCAAGAGACACCTTACGTCACGTAGAACCTAGCATTCACAAACGCCATTTAGAGATCCTGACGGAGTATAGCCTCAAACGATTGAGTTAATCGCTACAATATTCCTGATAAGAATATAGACAAAATTGCTGCAGGGACTAACCATTGCATCAATGCCTTCCAGACCTTAAAAACCGCTGTGCTTTGAAATGACAGCTCTGCGTCACTTGATTCTTGTGCCACAAACCAACCTACAAATACAGCCAAAAACAATCCCCCCAACGGGAGGAAGATCTGATTCGATAGATAATCCAGATTGGCATTAATATCGATCCCCCAAATCACCTCTGGCGACAAACTGGAATAGTTCAAAACACATAAAAAGCTCAGGCTTGCAAGACTCAGAGTTACCGCAACCGTCGCTTTATAGCGGCGCCAACCAAAACTCTCTTGAGCCCAATGAATAATTGGCTCTACCAATCCCACCATCGAGGTAATAGCGGCTACCGATAAAAGGGTAAAAAACGCAATGCCTACTAACCAACCACCAGGCATACTTCCTAAAGCAGATGGTATCGTTTCGAAAATCAGACCAGTTCCTGCGGCTACATCAAGACCTTGTCGAAAAACTATCGGGAAAACGACTAGGCCTGCTAGCAAGGCAACAACCGTGTCTGCGCTAACAATCACGAGGGCGGATCGCGGAATAGAGACCGAACGATCAAGATACGCGCCAAAAGAGACCATACCCGCCATGGCAACTCCAATCGAAAAAAAGGCCTGGCCGACGGCTGCGAGCGCAACCACTCCTGTAACCTTACTAAAGTCCGGACTGAATAAGTAAGTCAGGGTCTCCGAGAATCCTCCAGCAAAATAGTTGTAAACTGCAAGTCCAAGCATTAAGAAAAACAGGCTCGGCATTAGTATCTTAACCGCCCGCTCTATCCCGCGATTAACCCCGCCAACTAAAATGAGAGACATAAGGAAAAGAGCCAACAGAGTCCAAGCATAAAGTTCAGCCGGAGAGGCCAAAAGATCTTGAAATAACTGCTGCGCATCGTTAGGTGATAGGGAACTAAAACTTTCATCAAAAGCGGCGGCTAAATACTTTAGAACCCATCCCGCGACTACGGCGTAAACGATCATTATTGTAAAAGCGGTTACAAGATGAAGTACTCCTACCCATTTCCAGTTTGAGCTTGCGCCGCTCTCCTGGGCAATGCGCTCAATGCTCCTTGGTGCTGACCGCTGTCCTCTTCTGCCCACCATCAGCTCGGCCATCAAGATGGGCGCACCAATTACAAAGACGCAAAATAGATATATCACTACGAACGCAGAGCCGCCGTTTTCTCCGACGATATATGGGAATCGCCAGATATTCCCGAGACCGACAGCAAAGCCAACAGCCGCAAACAAAAACCCCACCTTCGATGCCCAACGCTCATTCGAGTCACCACCGGGCTGCGTTTGCTTTATCACTCAATAATCCTCAAAGGTTTAAACAGCACCTAGTTGCTGGCTCAAGAAAACTTCCATCAGCATATTTGTGCAATTACAAACTGCGAAATACCATAAGCTATCGGAGTGTAGCTCAGCTTGGTAGAGCACTACGTTCGGGACGTAGGGGTCGGAGGTTCAAATCCTCTCACTCCGACCACTAAACCATTGATCTATAGAATATTTAGAGTTTTCCAATTCTCTGCAGTATCCCGAAAAAATCGAAAAATCGTGGTTACACATTACACATTTTGTTGTCCGATCAAAGTTTAGAGTATGTAACCATGTAATCCATTTCAGATAGTTCCTCCATCAAAAATGGGGAGACGCCTTT
Organism: uncultured Gammaproteobacteria bacterium; assembly: GCA_913051785.1. Lineage (GTDB taxonomy): Bacteria > Pseudomonadota > Gammaproteobacteria > Pseudomonadales > Azotimanducaceae > UBA4421. The sequence goes on along the minus strand of CAJXCK010000026.1, from coordinate 8,817 downwards.
ATCGCTAATGACGATCTTGTGAGTCGTGGAAACAAACCATCTTGGAATTATGTATATACATACAGTATTATCGAAGTTATGAGAACTCGTAAAAAAACCTGCTTCGGATGTAAGGAAAAAAAGGATGTGCTTTATAGGTGTAAGTATCAGGAAATGGTGTGGTCATTTCTGTGCGAGGAATGTCTCATAGATGTAAAAACACAAAATCCGAGCACTTATCAATACGGAGGAACATGGAAGTCTGTAAAAAAGTAGCGTCATTTGATCGATAGAACAAGTAGTAACCAGGTAATCAAGGGATAGTGTTAGAAGACAACCAACATTTCTTTAATTCCCGACTGGGAATGTTTACTCCTCTATTCTTATCAATACGGAGGAATTTGGCATGCTTAATTTAGGAATCAAATTAACCGAGCTTGGCATAATTCCTGAGTCTGTTCTTAGGATTTTCATCAAAAAACTAATCCAGCAACGCCTATTAGAAATCCCAATCAATACTGAAGAGCGGGAATCAAAAAAAGCTGATTTTATTGAGGAATTACAATCAAGCCCGATTGCCTTAAGTACCGGACAAGCTAATGAGCAACACTATGAGGTACCACCAGCTTTTTTTCAGGAAATTATGGGATCTCATCTAAAATATTCCTGTGGCTGGTTCGATAAGAATACGACTTTTCTAGATACCGCCGAAGAGAATATGCTAAAACTCTATGTTGAGAGACTCGGCATCCAAAATCATCAGCGGGTTCTTGATTTAGGTTGTGGTTGGGGAAGTTTCACTCTCTTTGCTGCTGAAAAATTCCCAAATTCAAATTTTGTAGCTGTATCTAATTCCAATGATCAAATTGAATTCATTAACAACACTGCTAAAGCAAGATCTTTGAGGAATGTTCAAGCAATCAAACAGGATATGAATGAACTTTCTTTAGAAGGATCCTTTGACAGGATTATTTCTATCGAAATGTTTGAACATATGCGGAATTATGGAGCATTACTAAAAAAACTTGGCAACCACCTGCTGAACGATGGCAGGATATTTGTGCATATTTTCACCCATCGCAATCATCCTTATCCCTATGAGGTAAGAGGCCCTTCAGATTGGATGAGCAAATACTTTTTTACTTCAGGTCTTATGCCTTCATACGATATTTTTTCTTATTTTGAAGAAGATTTTGTGGTTGAACAAAGCTGGAAAATAAATGGTTTGCACTATGCCAAGACTTGCAATCTATGGCTTCAAAATCACTATAAAAATAAAAAAACTATTTTTGATATTTTTACAGAATATTACCCCAATCCTAGACAATGGTTTGTCAGATGGCAGTTATTCTTTTTAGCTTGCGAGGAACTCTTTGCATGCAATGAAGGTAAGGAGTGGTTCGTATCGCATTATTTACTGGCACCTAAACAAGATAAAATTTAAAGGCCATGAAAAAGTAGGTGTTAGAGGACAACCGACAATTTTTTAATACCTTACTTGGTCTGTTCACTTCATTAGAGAGTCAATACTTTGAAACACACGGAAGATGGCTGGACAGCGACGAATGGTGGTTAACGATCCACTTACATCTTCTATCCAACATTACTCTGTATATTTCCGGTAGTTTGTCAGAGATGACAATCACCGAAGAAAGTTTCATCGCACAACCAGAGATGATGAGTGATGTTGAATTTGTTTCTTGGATCACTGAACAATTAGATCAGATCCTCAATCACGAACGACCAATCAGGTATGACGACATAGAAGCAATATGGCGAAGTCGTATCAGTGAGATAGATATATTCTGTGCGATGTTTCTTGGAACAAAAGATATGAATGTTTCTATCCATTGATTTCCCAATTTCTTCTATGTGTCAACGCGACACTCTAACCAACTGACCCACAGACCAATCTTTTTTTGTCTATAATGGAACAAAATAATGAAACGTAGGACTAAAAAACGATGACTAACCAAAAATCTTCTTGCGATTGTTCAAAAGGCGTTTGTTGCGTTGAGAAAACTTGTGTTTGTTGCAGGGAAAAATGCTGCTGCTAAAGGAAGCAAAAACCTCAGAATGGGGAAAGAGCAATGCAACCGTTAGCCCAACAAACCAACGTATTTGGTGATCCACTGCAATCCTGTTCTATGGATCCACTCACCGGTTTTTTTCGTACTGGTTGCTGTGACGCGGACTCAGAGGATATCGGCAAACACTTTGTCTGTGCCCGTGTGAATGATGTTTTTCTGCAATATTCGCTCAGCCAAGGTAACGACCTCATCACACCGCGAGCAGAGTTTAATTTCGCTGGGCTAAAAGCCGGTGATCAATGGTGCGTCTGCGCCAATCGTTGGTTGGAGGCTTTCAATGCTGGTTGTGCGCCAGCGGTTGTACTGACCTCTACCAATGCGAAGGTTTTGGAGATTGTTGACCTTGAGAAACTCAAAGCGCACGCCGTCGATCTTAACTAAGCTGGGCAATCACTAAGCCCCATTTTTTCCTTCTTCTTTAGAACGAATACAGATTGCATCCCGGATCTCCCTAGTCCCGCGGGATGTCTGTATTAATTCTCAGCTGATCCACTGATACACAACCGATCATCAAAGGTGAAAAATGAAAGATAAGAGAGGTTATTCTGAACCTCGTTCAACTCGGATCATCAATTTTTAACAACTGCTTGCCTTTATTTTTTCCGGAGAACAAGCGATTTAGTGTCTCAGGAATGTTCTCAAAACCTTCTTGTACATCCACCTGAAATTGGAGTTTTCCCTCTTTAATCCAACCGAGAAGATCTTGGATTGCTATTCCTGCTCTATCCATATAGTCGAGCACTATGAAACCTTCCATCCGAGCACGCATTACCACCAGATTCATCAAATTTGCAGGGCCAGGCACTGGTTCTGTTGCGTTATAGCCGGATATGCCGCCGCAAAGCACAACGCGCGATTTCAAATTTAGGTGATTCAAAGCGGCCTCGAGAATAGTGCCCCCGACATTATCAAAATAAACGTCTACCCTTTTAGGGCAGGTTTCACCAATCCGACGACCGACATCCTCATTTTTATAATCGATGGCTTCATCGAAACCTAATTCTTCCACGAGCCAACTGCATTTCTCGGCTCCTCCCGCTATGCCAACGACCCGACAACCTTTGATTTTGGCGATCTGCCCAGCAATAGATCCAGTTGCGCCCGCTGCACCTGAAACTAACACTGTTTCTCCAGGTTGAGGGTCACCCAAATCTAAAAGCCCCCAGTATGCGGTGAGACCGGTGACCCCCAATACAGACATCATCATTTCGGGTTGAATACCATCGGGGACTTTGGAAAGCCCCATTGGCCCTATATCTGGGGAAGCGACGACAAAATCCTGCCAGCCTCCTGTCGTTTGCACCAAGTCACCTTCTGAAAAATCAGGATGATTGGATAATTTGACCTGACCCACAGAGCCCGCTCGCATCGGCTCACCCAACTTGACTGGAGGGAGATAACTTTCTCGATCCTCCATCCAACCACGCTGCGTTGGGTCAAAAGAGAGTAGAAGATTCCTTACCAGAACCTGATTCTCACCAGGCTGTGGAATCGGGGTCTCTGTATATTCAAAATTATCAATACCGACTTCCCCAAAAGGACGTTTAGACAATAACCACTGTCGATTTGTATTCATGGACCTTACCCGATTTACGTATTCCACTGGATATCATACATTTGAATTGGGATTCCGAGAAAATAGTTAGAAGCTGCTTGCAGGTTGCAGAATTTAGGCAACTTAGGAGCGAAAAAATGAGCACCGTAGTGAAAAGAGGACTGTATATCCTAATTTTTATCTTAGTTGGGATCGGCGTAGGTTTTCTTAATCAAGTCTCGATCATGACCTGGCTGGCAAGCAAAGGATCCATAAAGTTTATCTCGACCATCGCTGAGCCAATACTGCCTACCCAACAAGTAGACTGGGCGTCCGCTGAACCTGGTACCGGCTCTAATTCAGAAGAACTTCCAAACATCATCATTATTCTCGCTGATGATCTGGGTTGGAACGACATCAGTTTCTACGGCGGAGGGCTTGGCAATGGAGCAGTGCAGACCCCCAATATTGATCGTATTGCCGCTGAGGGAGTTCACTTTAGCAATGGCTATGCTGGGAACGCGACCTGCGCGCCGTCTCGAGCCGCTCTACTCACAGGAAGATATCCAACACGATACGGTTTCGAATTTACCCCCGGCCCTGCAAGCGCTATGAATATGATGGCCACATTTGATTCTCATCGAGAACAGCTGCATCCAGGCTACTTTCTTGAGGAAAATCTTTCAGACTTCCCTCCTTTTGAAGAGCAGGGCGTGCCGACAACTGAAATCCTCTTGCCGGAAATTTTGGCTTCAAAAGACTATCACTCGATTCTTCTAGGCAAGTGGCACTTAGGCGAAAGCGAGGGTTATACCCCAACCGATAGGGGCTTCGATGAATTTCTAGGATTCTTGTCTGGCGTAGCAATGTTCGCAGAGTACGATGATCCAACCATGATCAAATCCATTCAAGAATTTGATGGCATCGATCAATTTCTCTGGCCTAACCTGACCTTCGCTGTCAGGTACAACAAAGAGCAGCGATTCAAGCCAGATGAGTACATGACTGACTACCTGAGTCACCAGGCAGTTCGTGCGATTGAAGCGAACAAGGATAGACCGTTTTTCATGTACCTATCCTATAACGCCCCACATACCCCTTTGCATGCCATGAAGTCAGACTATGACTCACTGTCGATGATTGAAAGTCATACCGAGCGAGTTTACGGCGCCATGATGCTTTCGCTTGATCGCGGTATCGGGAAAGTGATCGATGCTGTTGAAGCTGCTGGAATCAGTGACAACACGCTCATCATCTTCTCAAGTGACAATGGTGGTGCGGATTACGTTGGTCTTCCAAACTTGAATGCGCCCTATCGAGGCTGGAAAATGACCTTCTTTGAGGGAGGTACACACGTCCCTTTCTTCATGCGCTGGCCCAATCGAATCGAAGCAGGCACCGAATATCAGCGCCCGGTTACACACATAGATATTTTCAGCACTATCGCTGCGGCAGCTGAAGTAAGTGTACCAACTGACAGGGAAATCGACGGCGTTGACCTTCTGCCCTTTATGACCGGTGAAAGATCGGAAGATCCTCACGAAGCAATTTTTTGGCGAACCGGTACCTATCGTGCTGTTCGAAGCGGAGATTGGAAGTTACAACTGAGCGACCCTGACGAGACACCATTCTTGTATAATCTTGCGGTTGACCCTACTGAGCAAAACAACCTTGCGACGACAACACCAAAGGAATTGAAGCGCCTTAAAAATATGATTCAAGAGGGAATGAGCAAGTGGCAGCCACCACTAAGACCGCCACTACTTAAGGCCCCCAATTATCCTGATAAGCATCTGAATGAGCCTCTTGATAATGAAGATACACCCGTTTATTGGTACAACTGAAAAATGTTGATGTCTTAAATTAAATCCACGCATCGTTGGGGGCTGTGAGATCTCCACCTGCGTCACCAGTGTTGACGACACCTGAAGGCTCCACAAGGAGAATGTGACATTCATTCTCGGCAGAAGGTCGATGGTTCACTCCCTTAGGAACGACTATCATCTCTCCGGCACTCAAGCTTTTTCGCTCATGTTCAAAATCGATATGAAGAGTCCCCTCTAAAACTATAAACACTTCATCCGTGTCATCGTGTTGGTGGCGGACGAACTCGCCTTTTACCTTAACAAGTTTGAATTGGTAATCATTCATCTCCGCCACAACCTTCGGCTCCCAAAGTGATGAGAAACGGCCAAATTTTTCAGCAAAGTTGATGACTTCTAACATAAATGAGTCCTGGCTCCTGGTTTTATTCAAAAAACCAATATTCCATAATCCGATAAGCACCGGCAACTAATTGCAATGAATAACTGCCTTGATTTTCTTTCGGCTAAAAAAACAAATAACCGGGTCAAGTGTTTGTGCTATACAGTGAACAACGCGCAAGACTGAAAGACTGTTCAGTCGGCAAATACGATCAACAAAATAACGCAAGTGGGAGGGTCACGTTGAATTATTCAAAACCTATAAAGCTCAGAAGTCTTAATGTACTGAGAGCAATAATTGCTCTGACGTCAGCATTATTGCTGACCGTGCCAATATCTAGTGCCGCGGCAACCAAAAATCTGCCAGCGACCAAGGCCGAGAAAGTCGGTATGTCCTCAGAGCGCATGAAGAGAATGACTGCGCTAGGTGATCGATATATACAAAACAAACAAGTCGCCGGCATGGTCAATCTTGTTATGAGAAATGGCAAGGTCGTTCATTATGAAGCCCATGGCTCTAAAGGTGCTAGCGACAGCCGGCCGATGCAAAAAGACGATCTCTTTAGAATCTATTCGATGACAAAGCCGATTACGGCAGCCGCTGCAATGCAACTCTATGAACAGGGCAAATTTCAATTAAGTGACCCTGTTTCTAAATTCGTTCCTGAACTCAAGGACGTAAAGGTTCTAAACGCTAATGGTCAGCTAGAGGATCAGGATGCACAAATGACGATGCATCAACTCTTGACTCACACGACCGGTCTCTCCTACGGATTTGCTGCGCAGGTCGACCTGGTCGATCAAGCTTACATGGGGGCCGATATTTGGGCCGCAAAAGACTTGGACGAGTTCGCTCAGCGAGTAGCCAAGCTACCTCTCAAGTTTCAACCAGGATCCCGGTATCATTATTCCATTGCGGTCGATATCACTGGGCTAGTCGTTCAGCGCCTCAGCGGACAATCGTTCGACGTTTATTTGCGCGAGAATATATTCGAGCCTTTGGGAATGGAGGATACGTTTTTCGTGGTCCCACAAAATAAGATTTCGAGATTCCTGCCCAATCACATCCTAAATCCGCAAACGGGCGGCCTGATGGATATCTCTCAAGTGCCCGCGGACAACCCTCTCGCAGCATTCTTCCGAAACCGAAAAAATGTGGCGATGGTGGATTATGAAACCGTAGGCTTGTTCTCGGGTGGCGGCGGTCTAGTTTCAACCGCTATGGATTATGCTCGATTTGCGGAAGCGATGCGGGCCGGTGGCATTCTCGGTGGAAAAAGAATCTTGAGTCCTAAAACAGTGTCTTACATGGCACAAAATCATCTCAAACCCTCCATGCAAATGGGCGGAATTGGTGAACAGCCCACGACAGACGGTAACACCTCTGGCGTCGGCTTTGGCTTAGGTTTTGGCGTGATCACTAACCCAGCATACACGGGCGTGATCGGCAGCGCTGGCGAATTCAACTGGGGAGGGGCGGCTGGCACAGTTTTCTGGATCGATCCGGTCGAAGAAATAGTCGTGATCAGTATGATTCAACTCATGTCTTCTCCATGGCCCCTTAGGTCCGAGCTCCAGGTCGCCACTTATCAAGCAATTACGGATTCTTACGAAAATTAAACCCCACAAAAAAGGCCAGCAGTTTGCTGGCCTTTTTTTTTACTTGGTCGTGGTGACCTAAAGGTCGTGTGAGATCTCTAGACCCATCCTTCTAGGATTACCCCAGTACTTGGCGAGCATGCCAAGGCTACCGTTGGTTCCACCAGTCTCAATATCTCCACCTTGATAAAGCATAGTATCAACAAAGTCCCTATCTAAAAGGTTGGTACCCCAGAGTGATACTCGAGTTCTGCCATTGGACAAATTCCATGTCATTCTTCCATCTAGGAGCCAGTATCCTTTCATGCGACTAGACGGATTATTTTCCAAAGATCCAAAGACCGCGTCCTTGTAGCCATACCCTATTGATGTAGTTACATCTCCGCCCGCGTTTAACTCATTTATGTGCAAAAGACTGACATCAAAAGACGTCTCAGTACCGCCATTTCCAAAGTCTAGTCCGCTGAGATCACGCGTTACGATGCTCTCCTCAAGGGTAATTGGATCATAGACGTTGTCCTGAACGGTGAATTCCGTGTATTCACCACTTAAATATCCCCCAGTCGATGAAACGGCCCAGCCACCGCTAAGCTGCGCGACCACCTCATACTCAATACCCCACAATACCGCTTCCTGAGCATTGATAAGGTCAGCAGTTGGCTGTCCGTTAACAATACGCCCAACAGTCAATTGCTGATTCTCATAAGTATTGTAGAAGACGGTGCCGTTTAATCGAAGCATGCGATCCATCAAATCGCTCTTAAAACCAGCCTCAAAATTATTCGATACTTCAGGCAAATACGGACGCATTCGCACGTCCTGATTAAACCCGCCGCTGCTGTATCCCATGCTATAGCTCGCGTACAACATGAGATCGCTATCCATTGCGTAACTCGCAATGATCCGTGGAGTTGTCTTGGTATAAGAAACTTCCTGGAAACAATTGTTGCTCGTGGGTACCAGAACGCCAGGCGCCGGCTCAATTGTTGGCATACCCGGACACAGATAAGTCGGATCAAAGTCCCCACCGAATAAGGACTGATATCTTAAGAATTCCCTGTCATCAGAGGTATACCGAGCGCCGACCGTGATATCCAGTTTCTCGTTTACCGCATAAGTCGCCTCAGCAAAAAACGCGTTGTTTTTATTCGTTACTTCGTACCATTGGGTTCGGGATCCAAAAATTTGCGTGGACACAGCGATATCACCCAACGTTTGGGCGCTACCGTCCGCGTTTAAGGCTCCAGTCGGGACGTAGAAAAACGGCCATTGTGCCGCTGAAGGGGCTGGAACGTCTCTGAATAAAGGAACATCAACGCTCTCTTCACTGTCTTCATTGAAGATGTAGGCTCCGAAAACCCAGTCTAGAGACTCGTTTCCACCGCTAATTCGTAGTTCTTGAGAGAAAATC
>CAJXCK010000025.1 GCA_913051785.1 uncultured Gammaproteobacteria bacterium | reverse complement strand
CAAAATCGGTATTTCTGCTCGTTTGCCTTTTCCTTGGTCCAGGTTTGTTAGTTAATGAAATCATTAAGAAGACTTCGGGCCGAGAACGGCCTAAAGATACAGTTATGTTTTTTGGAGAACAGGAGGCTACAAATTTTCTCGACTTTTCGGGCACGTGCTCGTCTAACTGCTCCTTTGTGAGTGGGCATGCTGCAATGGGGTTTTGGTTTATTTCTTTATTTTGGGTTTATCGAAAACGTTGGGTGTTTCTCGTAGGCTTGCTCATCGGTTCAGCCGTAGGGGCCGGCAGGATCTTGCAGGGTAGTCACTATTTGTCTGATGTGATCTTCGCATTTTGGGCGGTTTACCTGATCTGCTCGCTGTCTTGGCACTTTCTGATGCGGGGATCAGATCCGAAGCCTAACCGATAGGCTGATTAAGAGAGCGATAACTCTTAAGAATAAAACCAATGCACATCAAATGGGGAATGATCAAGCCTAATGCTAGGTCTAGGGATAAGTTCTCAATACTCCATTTCACAATGACAAGGAGCATGTAGTAAGCCGCTACATAGAGAAAGACCGGCAAAACTTGGCTGTATCGGGATTTTTTAGGCAAAATTCTAGAGCGACAGATGGTTAGAAGCGCTGAAAGGAAGGTAAAAATTGGCAACGATATTCGCCAAAATAATTCTTCGAGGTGTTTGCCCCTGGCGATGATCTCTCGAGTTGGCAGTCCTTCAACGGGTTTTTTCGTTTGAACATTTTGGCTAAACCGTATTTTGATCTCATCAAACTCATACTGACTTAGTTGAGATTCTCCGGGAACCGTTTGAATTTGAACGCCGTTCCGGATTGCGATTGCTTGTTGGTCAGATTGATCTTCTGTAGTGATTTCCAAGCTATCGCCCCACAGGATTGAGTGTTCTCCGTTGTCGCTAATGGATTGTGCGAACACATTATTCCGCTTATCTATGCTCGACTTTTTTGCCTGGTAAACGGTCCATTCGCTGTCCCTCTGGAAGCCGCCCGGCTGGATAGCAATCGTGTTTTTCGATTTGGAATATTCCGAGATATATTCTTCCTCCATTTGCCTTGCTGAAGGCGTAATTAGAATACTCATAAATGCCACAAAGACCGTAAGCGCAAGCACCGGCGCGCTCAGCCAAGTCAAAAGTCGAAGATTCGAGAGTCCTGCTACCTGAAGTGAAAGAAGCTCACGAGATTCTTGCAGTACACCAAGGCTGATTGAAATGGAGATTGATAAGACGAAGGGGATCACGAGTTGTAGTAGTTCTGATAGCCGGAACGCAACGAGCAGAAAAATTGCTTGAGGTGGAACAGTTCCGGTGGCGGCTTTCTCTAGAAAGTGGACTAGTCGCTCACCAACAAGTATCGCGACAGTTATTGATAATGCGATTAGGAATATGAGAAGAACTCTCGCGTTTATATATTTAAAACCAGTCGACATTTATCTTCGCTTTAGAGCATATTCGCTTTGGAACATTTGAAACTTGTAGCCCTAGAATATCAGGTCGTAAGAAAAGCTAAATTCATCATTTGGAGAGGACAAATAGAAAGTAAGTTAATCATCAAACGGTACTTAGAAGTCTTGGAACGTCATTTGATAGTAGCCGATCTGCAGAGAGAGATTTTTATGGTGACTGGGGTCTGGCTTTTATGGGCATGCGCTTTGACGTCGTTGGTCTATATTTTCGGAGACGTCGGTTTAGCTGAATTTATTCAGGGTTTGGCCAAGATTTCCTTAGTGAAGAAAACTCTGGCTGTTTTTACGGACTACGCTTTGTACCCTTTTTATTTTATTTTTGTTTGTCTAATTGGGATAGGTTTTTATAAAAAGATTGAGTCTTTTAGGGGGTTGGCGTGGCGTTATTTCCTTGCACAACTTATCGGTTCCATTTTGTTGGTTCGATTATTAAAAATGTTGATTGCCCGTGGCAGACCTTCTTCTGAGTTTCCCTCGATCTATATCGGGGACTTCACTCAGTTTTATGTGGATCCTTCCTTTCACTCTTTTCCTTCGGGCCATGCTGCTGATGTTTGGACTGGGGCGACTATACTATTTATCGTTGCCAAGAAAATCTCCGTGAAGTTTTCACTTATCGCAGTGGCTATTTCAGTTAGTCTTTCAAGGGTCGCACTTGGCGCTCATTATCCTATAGATATACTGGTGGGCTCTCTAATCGGCCTTTTAGCAGGGTCTCTTTGCCTAATTTTTTTTCGCAGTCCATCTAATTAGCTCTAATCCGGGAATGGCTCAACGAGCTCTGCAAGTACTAACCCTTTTTTGGAAAAAATCACCCGCGTGTCAGGCAAACTATCCAAATGCTGTATGCGCGTCAGCACTAAATCTTCTAGTTCTGGTGTTCGTCGCTCGACTGGACGAACTGAATAAGCCGAGAAACTGGGAATATGAGCTTTCCACATAACGACTTCTTGATCTCTTGAATTCGCAAATTGAGCAGCCTCTTTGACATGGGACTGCGCTACCTGCGCAATTGTCGGTATGAATACGAGAACTAGAAAAAAGGATTGGGCTATGGCAGTCAGATAAAAACAATGTTCAATTTGAACCCACCGAGATGAGATCCAGGCAAGCAAGCAAAGTAAAGTCGCCAGAGAGAACCAGTAGATCGAATCAATCTCATCTTTTAGAGAGGCGAGCATCATTTGTTGGTCTTTGGCTTTAACTTGCTCTGATGCCATGGAGGCGATTTCGGGCAGGCACAAGAATAATCCGCATGCGAAAAAAGTAGGCAGCATAATGAGAAACTTTGATTTGAAAGACTCTTGCTGTTGCGCAAGTAGGATTATCAGGGGTGTAAATCCGTACAGAAGGTAGTGGGGTAGCTGTGTACTAGATAAAGAAAAAAAGATAAAAACGAACCCAAATGTTACGTAGCAATATTGGTCAAGAGAGCTCATCGTCTTGAAGCTAAATCGAGAGAATAGGGGGACAAATAGACCGGAGAAAGGAATAAGGAGTAAAAAAATTACTGGTAAATAGTAAAAGATGTTGCCCCCGTGCCCCTCGAGAGTTTCTGCAAACCTGCCAATATTATGTTTTAGCAAAAAACCATCGATAAAAGCCTGTCCTTGATCCAGAAGAATGGCCGCATACCAGGGCGTAGCTAAGAGCAGCAGAACAAGCCATCCGATCGGATCGAATACCGCCTTTAGAAAAAGTTTCAAATCTTTTTGTAGAAAGAAAAAAACAAATCCGCTTGCAAGGGGTACCAAGATAGCTATCGGGCCTTTGGTCAGGACGCCAAGTGCTATCCATAGGAAGACGCGATAAATAAAACGTTTATGTTGTGCTTCCCAATACCGATATATATCGAAAAAAGATAGGGCAATGAAAAGATTTAACAGCCCATCAGCGCTCGCAAATCTTGAGACACCTATACAGGCAACGTTTGTCGTTAGTATCAACAATGCAAATATGCTCACCTTGATATTGGTGGTCTGTAGAAGGAAGTAAAATAGCGCCACCCCCCAAAGGGACAAGGACAAAGCAGAGGGCAATCTGAGAGCAAACTCACTAAACCCAAATACCGATGTAGAAATACCCTGCAACCAGTAAATAAGTATTGGCTTATCGAACCTGGGTTCTCCATAAAGATAGGGTGTGACGTAATTACCACTGTCGACAAGGTGTTTCGTTGCCGCCGAAAATGCTCCCTCATCGACGTCGAAAAGTGGCCAGCCTCCGAGGTTGACAAAAAAGCTAACCGTAATCAGCAGAAGAATTAACAGGCCAGTTGATAGATTTGGCTTTAAACCGTCGAGGCGGTCTCGTAACTCAAAAAGTAGGCGCACGCTCAGCCTATTGGTCAGATATCATCATCTATGGAATGCCATGTTTCGGGGGCATTATCGTCCTCGTTTCGAATAACATACGATTTCTGCTTGCTGGCCTCGAAATACGTCCTCGTCATCATCTCCGCTAAGACACCGACCGTCATCAATTGCACCGAAGCGAGCATTGTCGTTATCCCGAGAGGTAACCATAGTCTGTCGCCTATTGGTTCTCCTGCCCAGAATTTAAGGATGAACAAACCGGCGAAAATCAGAAATGAAAACGCACCAAGGGTTAATCCAATGCCACCGAAGAAGTGTCCTGGTCTTGACTCATACCTGAGAAAAAAGAATACGGAGATTAGGTCAATAATAACCGCAGAAATTCGGGTGAGATTATATTTGGACTTACCCGCCTGCCTAGCATGATGTCGAACGGGCACCTCGGCAATGCGGGTCGGTCGCGTCGTAACAGCTACCCAGGCTGGAATGAAGCGATGCATGTCGCCATACAGTGATAGCCGTTTGATTGCATCTGATCGATAAGCTTTTAGGGAGCAGCCATAGTCTCGCAGTTTGATGCCGGTGACCTTTCCTATGAGTTTGTTGGCCAAGAAGGATGGGATTAATCTGGTTATTGCTTTGTCTTGTCGGTTTTTTCGCCAGCCTGACACCATATCCAAATCCTTCTCAAGCAGCTCTTCGAGAAGGAGTGGAATGTCTTTGGGATCGTTTTGAAGGTCGCCGTCCATGGTTACAACTAGCTCTCCGCGCGATTTGTCGAGTCCCGCCTGCATAGCCGCTGTTTGGCCGAAATTTTTGTTGAGTTCAAAGATTCTGACGTGATCACCAAACTCCGATTGAGCTCGTTGTAATCTACTCCAGGTATCATCTGAGCTCCCGTCATCGACAATTAACAGCTCCCATTGCCTCCGCTCTTCGATTAAGGCGTTGTGTACCGCTCTCACCAGGGGCAAAATGTTATCCTCTTCGTTGTACACGGGTATCACGACTGAGAGGGTGTTGCTCTTATTTTCCATCTTTCGCAGCTTTCGGAGGTGAGTTGGTGATGCAATGTTAGCATGAGGATCATGTTCTCAGAGCACCTATTTAATTTCTCACTGAAGCAAGCCTTAGGGGTCGACCGTAATTGAAAAACGGTGCTTTTTTCAGATTTCTTGGCTACTTGGTAGCAGGACTCTACATTGCAGCTGTGGAATATTTCATCGGCTGGGAAAGTCTGCTATCTGTATGGACGGAGATACCTGCTGCGCCTATGCTCTCTGCGTTCGGCTGCGTTATAGCGTCTTATTTCGTGAGGGGGTTTCGACTTCATCAGTATTTTCGACAGGAAACCAAAGGGCAATATCTAAAATCCCTTTCAATTGTCTTGAATCACAACGCCTGGAATAACTTGCTCCCAGCCAGATTAGGCGAAGTTAGTTTGCCTTTGTTGCTCAACCGGGCTTTCCAGATTTCCGGTCTCTCTTCTGTTGCTGCTCTTTTGTGGTTTAGATTGCTTGATGTTTTCGTGCTGCTTTCTTTAGCGGGCTTGTCAGCGAGTATTTACTTTTTTAGTCCCGGATCCCCTCTACTAATGATCCTTGGGCTTTTAGTCTCGATTCTGTTTGGGACACTGCCTATTTTTGCAACCTTAATCATTAATCAAATCCGGCCGCGGTTCAAAACGAAGAGCGCACCAGAGGAATCCGAAAGTCGGATGATAAGGATAAAACGAAAGCTGATTGATTCGCTCCCAACCAGGTCAGGGATTTTGTTTAGTTCCTTGATTCTGACTTGGCTGAATTGGGTGCTAAAACTTTTTGCTCTAGCTCTAGTCTTTAGTGTGCTTTCTGATCTTTCTTTTTTATACGGAGTTTTCGCGATATTAGGCGGAGAATTGACATCCATTCTGCCGTTGCATGGGCCAGGCGGACTGGGCACCTATGCCGCTGGAATGTTGATAAGCCTTCAGTTTTTGGGAATACAGAGCGACTCTATTTTGTCGGCGGCAGCAAATGCACATCTCTTCTTATTGTCGACCGCGTTGTTCGGAGGTGGCTTTGGGATGATCTTAAAAAAACTGCGTTGAGCCGGATCGCGTTTAGCCTCTTGGTGTTTTCTTCTGGTGCGGTAGAGGGACTTTCTTTAAATGTTATCATTGCACATTGATAACCTATTAAAGGGCAGACTTTTTTGAGCGCGCAAGAAAAGCCCGAATTACGAGTTTGGCAGTTTTTGGATGGCCTTCCTGGCCATGAGAAACAATCGGATGCATTGGTGGCAGCATTGTCCTCTCGAGCGCACTTAGATGTATTGAGGATTGACTGGCCTCTTGAGAGAAGCGTTTTTTTCTCAAATTCGACGCTAAGAGGAACTCGACCCGATCTTTTGATAGGTGCAGGACACTCGATTCACTTCCCGCTGTTGCGAACGAAATGGAAATATGGCGCGAAGGCTGTCTTGTTGATGAAGCCGACTCTGCCAACTTTTCTTTTCGATCTTGTTTTGGTGCCTGAACATGATCGGCTAATGCTGAAACACAATGTTTTCCGCATTCAAGGAGCCCTCGCTAGGGGGTCTGACGCGGTCCCTTCAGCTTCAAAAGGAATAATTCTTCTGGGAGGTCCAAGTCGACATTTCACGTGGCAGCCCCAGATGCTCGTTGAAGAGATAGATACAATCTTGAAACGAGACAGAGATATAAGCTGGACAATCGCGAATTCACGACGAACGCCTGAGATTTTTAACCAATTAGTTGAGACTCGACTGCAAAGACAGATCGTCCACTGGAGTGATGTTAACAATGATTGGTTAGAGAATGAGCTTGCTGAAAGCGGCTCTACTTGGGTAACACCGGATAGTATTTCAATGGTTTACGAGGCGTTGACCACCAAGGGACGAGTAGGCATCTTCGATATGAAGCCCCTTCGTGATGGCGGCAAGATTTCGTCGAGCATGGACAAGCTTGTGAGGGATGGCCGCCTGGGAAGATCTTCTTCGGGCTCGTTACTGCAGCAACTAGAAACTTGCGAACCACTTCAAGAAAATCATCGTTGTGCTCGGCACATAATCGACACTTGGTTTAAGAAATCAAAGAGCAGAGATGTCAACAGAACGACCACTTAAGATTTTACTCATTAGTGATTCGAAGCCTGGACATGTAAGCCAATCGTTGGGTTTGATAAAAGTTATAGAGGGAATAAGGCCTGTCGAAGTGACTGAGTTGGTGGTTAGCCTTCGATTGAAAATTCTCAGGTTGATCCTTCGTTATGCGATTAACAAGGACTCCCGATGGAGAGCTTTTTTAACCGAGAAGAGTTACGGATTCGAGATTAAAGAAAGCTCGGGTTTCGATTTGATTGTTTCTTCCGGTGGAGACACCTCATTTGCAAACGCCGCTCTAGCGAAAGGGTGGGGGATTCCTAATTTCTATTTAGGTTCGCTACGAGCAATGAAACCTGAACTCTTTTCACGAATATTCACACTTGACGCTATTTTTGACGAGCGAGGGGAGATGGAGCCCAACAATGTTCTGATGCCACTGTTACCAAGCAAGGGCCTTTCGGATAGTGATTTTCAGGAGGCAGCGCGGCTTCGGGAGAGCGTTTCGAGTAATTTGATTTTTACACTTGTCCTTGGTGGAGATGGAGTGGGTTACCGCTACACAGATGTCGATTGGAAGAACCTTGCAGATGCGATGAATGTTTATTCTGCAAATAATTCGGTTCGTTGGTTGATAATTACATCCAGACGGAGTGGTCTCAAGGTAGAGGAAATCCTAAAAAGTTCCCTGCAATCTGAATATATCCTGGAGTCCACTTATTACTCAGACAACCCCCAGTCGAATAAGGTTGCCTGTTATGCAAAGGCTTCTGACCTTACCTTTTGCTCAGAGGACAGCATGACCATGCTGAATGAAGCATTGTTAGCGGGTGCGCGAGTAATAGCGATTTCTCCGGAAAGGGTTAAGTCCCCAATAAGATACGAGTCGAAGATACATCTGCTGTCACAGAGAAAATTTATTCAGAGATGCTCGATTAACTCTTTAAAAGCTTTGCAACCAAAAAATCTCGATACATTGGCGCAGCCTGATTTGGGAGAATGGAATGAACGATTTTCGGATGCAGTTCAACGAGCGTTAACAGAATTACCCTTCACGGATTTAACTAACTGCGACTAGCTTATTATAGATATCCAGAGTTTGACGTTGCATATCACTGAGTGGGAACTTGTTTTTTGTTGGTCTGGTTTTAGGATCACGGAGAACCTTTAGGGTGGTCTCGACGAGTTTTTCAAGATTATGAGGATCTACCAGACCAGATGGGAATTGGGCGGCCAAGCTCTCTGCAGTACCTCCATAATTCCACGCTATGACTGGTATCCCGAGGCTCATAGCTTCGATCATTGTTCTTCCGAAGGGCTCAGGATGCGCAGAGAGGTTAAAGACTATTTTTGATACCGACATAATCTCTCTAACGTCAGCTCGGTTTCCTAAAAACGTTATTCGATTTTGGATGCCTGATTTTTTAGCATGATCCCTGAGCTCCGCTTCGAACCTTATATTTCTACCTGATGCGCCTCCTACAATTAATCCATGACACTTAGTGTCTAAATTGGACAGTTTGGACATAAGATTTATAAATTCGGTCTGACCCTTCCACCTCGTTATTCTGGCAGGAAAACAAAGGAGCTTCTTGCCTTCAAATTGCGGGTTATCAGAGAACCAGGTTTTTCTCCATGACTCAGTCGGTAAATAGTCAAATGGGAATTCATCTGAATCAACGCCTCGGTGAATTATCTTTATTTTATTTCTGAGTCCCTCCCCATAGTTTTTGATTAGATAATGTTCGACTGTTTTTGAAATGGCGATTAACGCATCTCCTTTTGTCATGATTCGGCTGTAGGGATTTACTGAGTACAGGCCATGCGCAGTAGACACTAACTTAGGCCTTTTCTCAGGTTTAATGCTCTTCAAAGCAAGACTCACCAACCATGCAGGCATTCGCGACCTCACGTGGGCAATATCTGCTTCCTCTAGAATCGGCTTCAATTTCTTGATTAATCGAAGGCTTGCCAATGCTTTCTTGTGGATGGGCAGCGAAATATGTTCACTGCCTTCATTCAGGAGTTGTTCAACCAGTCTTCCGCCGTTGGATACAACCACAGACCGAAATCCCTCAGCCACTATCGCTCTGGCAATCTCAATTGTTCCCCTTTCAACACCGCCCACGTTCAACTCTGGAAGAAATTGGACAATTACCGGTTTCATAATTTATTACTCATCTTTGTGTAGACTACCGCGATAGGGAGAGAGCTTAAATGCGAATAATTCAGGCAATAGCTGGTCGAAACGAAGGTGGTGCAGAGCGCTTTTTCACCAGGCTTGCGATCGCTCTCGGAGAAATCGATTCAATTGAGCAGATGATCCTGATGAGGCCGCACGAGAGATGGATTTCGCAAATAGAAGATGCGGGTTTACCTGTGTCAAATTGCAAGTTTGGTGGGATTTTTGACTTTCGTTCACGACATCTTTTTAAAGAGAAACTCGACAATTTTCGACCGGATATCGTAGTTAATTGGATGAGTAGGGCGACAAAATATTGTCCCTCAGGTAAGTGGAAGAAAGTAGCCCGGTTGGGGGGTTACTACCCTTTAAAATATTACCGCGGCTGTGACGCTTTGATTGGGAATACCATGGGAATATGTGATTATTTGATCAGTTCGGGAGTGCCTCACCAAAATGTTTTTCATATACCAAACTTTGCGGAGACGTCCGCTCCCAAGAAAAAGCGCGATGAGCAACTCCCCTCGTTAAATAAGCCAAGAACTGTTCTAGCAGTTGGTCGGTTGCACAAAAACAAGGGCTTCGATACGTTGCTGCACGCAATCAAGTCGCTACCAGAGCTGAAACTAGTGTTGGCGGGATCGGGCCCTGAGGAAGATCGATTAAAGCGCATGGCCGTGGAGCTAGGTTTATCGAATAGGGTAGATTTTCTGGGCTGGGTAGACGATCCAACAAGCCTTTTTCAAAGCGTGGATCTGTTTGTTTGTCCCTCTAGAGTAGAGCCATTAGGAAACGTAATCCTAGAGGCTTGGGTAAATCGTTGCCCGATTGTTTCCTCTCGTTCGGCCGGTGGTTTGGAGCTAATCGAAGATGAGGTTCAAGGGCTACTTTTTGATATTGAAGATGCAGACGGCTTGGTTCGGCAAATTAGTAGAATATTAGACGATGATCAGCTATCAAACGCCATGACCACCGCGGGCTATGAAAAATACGAAGAGAATTTTTCGAAATCGGCCGTCCTAGAGAAATATCTCACATTCTTTAGGGAAATCATTGCCTGAAAAGTTCTTGTTGCCAGCAATAATCGAAGGAGTAGGGAATATCGAAGGTCGCTTCTATTATGAATTGACTCACCTTCATTGCTGAAAATTCTCGCTGGTAAAATTCTCTCCCTTTTTCAGCGGTGTCCTGACGGGCTTGGTCGTCGTTAGAAAAAAATTTTATTTTTTTCAATAAATCTGTTTCAGATTCAAAAAAAACGGCCTCGTTATTCTGAAAAAACTTTTGGTAACCGCAACTAGCGTGCAAATAAGTAAGAATTCCGTTGGCCATTAATTGTGATATGCGAGCAGATGAGTAGAGGTGGTGACCCTCAACACGGTTTAGGTTTAGGGAGGCCTTGGATTCGAACAATAAATTGTCATATTGAGGGCCCCAAAGTGGATCTGTTCCCAAAATCCCAAAGACGCCAAAATTGATGTCGGTCAAACGATTTTTGAGGTTCTCGACAAGTTCTACCCTTGGCGTCCGTATCTTTTCTGCGCCGCAAAAAGTGAGTTCATATTTCTGGTCCGTTCTTTGATCGTTTTGCAGGTCCTCAAACGAGGGGTCGCAAGGGTTGGGCATGAAGCTGACCGTATTCGAGTCTCTTAAAAATTTTTTGAGGGCCTCTCCACCCGATGTGATAAAGATGCCGTCTACGACTTCAGCTCGTCGGGTGATGTTTTTAATCGTGTTTTCTTTAAAGAGCGCATCTACATTCCTATAAGCAATTTTAATGTTCGGCAGGTTCTTGCGGATTTGAAGAAGTGTCTTATTAGAAATAAGGTCTGCATGACCCAGCAGAATGAAATCGGGTTCGTAATTTAAGCAAGTCTCCACGAGCCTTTTGTTGGCATTTCTCTCTCCTAGAGGTTTGATACGCAGTGGCGCTTCGTATTTAGCGATATCTCGGTCACTGAATTCGAGCACTTTATGCCCGTTTCTAACGAATCCATTAAACAACTTCCTTCCCGTGCCGATTCTGATGTTGCCGTAACGATTCCATTGCCAGTTATCGACTTGGAGAATTCTCATTAGAGAGAGAATCCACTTTTTGATGGATTAGGGGATGTTAGTTTTGGTCGGTTTATCATTACTTGAGAATCTCATTATCCTCTAGGGTTTTCACTTCTTCGGCCCCTCTATCAAGCCAGTCTTTCATTACTTCTTCGTTGTCTTCGCCGATCACGCGAACCCTTCGATAATCGTTTAGTTCGTATTTCTCGAAGTTAATCGGCAACCTGTCGAGGTATTGTTCTCCCAGATCCGGGTGAGTGTCTGGAAGCTTGCTAAAAAAGTGGCTCGATTTCAGTTGAGGGTCATTTTCCATCAGATCAGCGCCATTTTGTACCACACCAGCCGGTATCCCAGCGTTTTGACACAACTCCATTAACGTATAGGCCTTGCCCTGGGAGGTCCACGTCTCTATTTTTTCGTTGATTTCGTTCTTGTGTTGTAGCCTGGCTTCCACAGAATCGAGTTTCATGATCGCGGCCCAATCTGTGATCCCTATCAGATTGGTGAGTTTCTCCCACTGTTCATCATTCATGCACGCTATAGCTATCCATTCTTCACCAGAAACACTTTGGTTAGCATCAGCGGTTGAGGAGAGACATCTATAGCATTCGTGGGGGCAAGCCTGGTCGAATGGCAGATCATTAGCCGAGGGGCCAGCGGTATTGCCATTGGCAGATAGGTCCATCAGCGCCGGTCCGAGAAAGCCACAACCTATTTCGAATTGAGAAATGTCAATCCGTTGGCTTTTCCCATGCTGCCTCCTGCCTTCCAGGGCTGCCAAGACGGCAAAAGCGCCATGCAACCCGGCTTGGTGATCGTTATACGAAAACCCCAGGCCGATGTCCTCTCTGCCTGGAACGCCAGTGCTGATAGTCAGCCCGGATAAAGCGTGG
Source organism: uncultured Gammaproteobacteria bacterium (assembly GCA_913051785.1). Classification (GTDB taxonomy): domain Bacteria; phylum Pseudomonadota; class Gammaproteobacteria; order Pseudomonadales; family Azotimanducaceae; genus UBA4421. Next base: position 13,682 of record CAJXCK010000025.1, on the reverse strand, counting down.
ATGGTTGGCGCGTATGTGACGAAGTCTGACCAGGGTCCTCCTTCGCCCATGCCAGACATCTGAACATAAATGATATCCGTATTTATTTTCCTGACTTTCTCGTAACCTATACCCCAGCGGTCTAAAACGCCAACCGAAAAGTTATCTATAACGATATCCGCCTTTAAGCAAAGCTCGAAGGCGATTTCTTTTCCCCCGTCTGTCGTTAGGTCAATCGCGAGGGCCCTTTTGTTACGGTTCCACATCAGGTAGTAGGGGTGTGTCGCGTCTTGTGTACCAATAGCCCTCGTTTGCGAGTTGATCTTGACGACATCGGCTCCCATATCGCCCAAAATCCTTGTTGCAAAAGGGCCCGCGAGCACATGCGTGAAGTCTAGGACTTTTAGGCCGGATAGCGGACCATCCATACTCATTTGGCGTCCCATCCGATTTCTTTAAGAAGCTGTTCTTTGTGTTCCTCGGGTCCCACGTGTGCAGCAAGCGGTAGCTTTATTTCTTCACCCTCTCTTTTCAATCGGAAGGGAGCTCCGGGACATTCTACAGTCTGGCCCTCAATTGACTGCTCTCTAAACCAAAATCGGGCCCTGAGTTGAGGGTTCTGCATTAATTCTTCCAGAGGTAAGACCCAACCATAAGGAGCGTGTCTACTTTGGGCTTCGAAAAAAAGTGGCTCTGCTTCTTTGGTTAATGCCCATTTTCTTAAGATTTCCATTGAACGATCGACTCGCATTCGAAGGTTCTCGGGTTCCAGATATTTAGGGTCAATTAAATCTTCCTGAACACCTTCTTCAATTAGCCACATTAATTGGTTATCGAAGTCGGGCGTCGGCGTGATCATGATGCTACCTTTTTTAGTCTTCATAACGTCGTATGCATCGGACCAATGCAAGGCTCCACGCCTTGGTAATACTTTCCCTTCTTTGCGATCCAAAGTGTCGGCGTACCAATAGAACATGAAAACGTGTTCTAGGCATGATGCGATTGCTTCGTGGACCGAAATCGAGGCACTCTGACCACTCCCGCTCTCACCGCGGTCATAAAGTGCACTCAGAGCGGCAATTGCTAAGTAGGCGCCGCTGACCATGAAGTTGAGTTCGCCGAAACCTTTGAGAGGTGGTGTATCGAAATCTCCAGTCGTGGCTGCTGAGCCACCCAGAGCACCGGCAACTAAGTCTGGCGCTAAATAATCTTTCCAAGGGCCTGCTTTACCGAATGAACTCATATCGAGCAGGATTAAGTTGGGGTTCTCCTTGATAAGGGTGTCTATATCTATCACTGGCTCAGTAAAGTGATTGTCGCATCGAAGAATAATGTCGGCTCGACTAATCTGGTGTCGAAGAGCCTGGCACTCATTCTCGTCTTCCAAGGACAGCGAAAAAAAACGACGGTTCGATGCGAAAAAAGCGTACCACAGTGATGCTAAGTCAGGATCCTTAGTCTCGCGCAACGGACCTCTTTTTCTTAAGGGATCCCCATCTCTGGGCTCCGGTCTTATTACGTTGGCACCAAGATCCGAAAGTAGCTTAGCACCGTAAATTCCTCTCTCATCTGTAAGATCAATTATGGTCAGGTCTTCTAACACAGCGATATCTCCCCCCTTTAAACAATGTAGACGAAATTGCCGTGTTTACCAATCCCGATGCGAAATCTACCCGCTTTGGATGCCCAGAACCGTTCCTCAAGGTTATACTCTGCGGTGGAGGGAGAGATGCTAAATCAGGAACAACTCGGTTTTTTCAAGGAAAATGGCTATTTGATTGTGCCCGGCCTTTTGGATACTGAGTTATGCGGAAAAGTCAGCGATATGATGTGGTCATCTCTGCCCACCAGCTCTTCGATAAAAAAAAGTGAAATTAGTAGTCATGTAGGGCCTTTCCTTCAGGAAGATATTTCTGAGGACAGCATCCACTACCGCTCCGGCTATCGGTGGCTGAACAGGGCGCTTGGATCTAGTAGCGAGGTGATTGATCTAATATACAGCGACGCAGTCTTATCAATAGCACAGCAACTTCTGGGCGGGCAGCTACGACAGATCGTGAGAGAGGGAAAGCCGATGGGCTCCGAGGGACCTGTCTGGCCAGGAGGACCTACCGACCCGGCAACCGGGACACAGGCGGCGAGGGGGGTCTACTATACCCTGCCTTATGGGGATAAACCGCGTGAACCAGACCAGTGTCATACGGATGGTCATCCTTTTCAGTTAGGGATAGTCGGATTGATAGATGATAGTCCAGCAGACGGAGGTGCGTTTAAGGTTTGGCCAAAATCTCATAAGACGCTTTACCCAACTTTTCACCTGAGATATGACCAACCTAGAATCCCCTATTATGATCATTTGCCAAGCTTTAAAGGCATACTCCATACCCAGGCCTACCGGGATGAAATTAGCCGTCTGAATGAAGAAGTCACGCCTGTAGAGTGTTGGGGCGGTGCTGGAGATGCCGTATTTTGGCATCATCGAACGGCTCATATGGCGGGCCATAATTATACGAGCGTGACTCGACAGGCGGTCTTAGCAGACTTTTGGACTGAGGATTTGGATAAGTTTAGAGCGAAGCCTGCCTCAGGGGATATGTGGCAAGATTGGGCCGCGTGCATACAGGAATCGACCGGAGAGTATTCAGAAGAATTCGCGCTAGCTCAGCGTTTAGCTGGCACGAGGACAAAAAGGGAAACTTGATGACCGAAAAACATAAAAACGACATGTATGGAAATATCGATCTGCGCAGTGAGGAGGATGAGGGTGTTTCTGAGCTTATTCCTGCAGCAACGGTAGTTTTATTAAGAAATACGGATGCTGGGCCCGAGGTATTGATGCTCAAGAAAAACTCAAAAATCACTTTTGGTGGAATGTGGGTCTTCCCCGGTGGAAAGATAGATGCCGCCGACTACGCTGACAAGGAGGATGTTGATCAAGCAGCGCGCAATGCGGCGGCGAGAGAGACAAAAGAGGAGGCTGGTGTTGAGGTAGATCCCAAGTCTTTTTTTCAGATTGCCCACTGGACACCTCCACCAGGACAGCAGAAGCGGTTTGCGACTTGGTTCTTCGGAGCTTGTCTAGAAGAGGGCGCTCAAGACATTCAAATTGATGATGGAGAGATAAAAGAACATTCCTGGATTCTTCCCGAAGCGGCGCTCGAGAGACATCGAAATGGTGAGATAGATCTAGTCCCCCCAACTTGGGTTACGCTTCATCATCTTTCGTTATACCCGTCGATTCATTCACTGGAAGAACGTTTTTCTGGTAGCCAGCATATAACCTACAACACTCGCGTCGTTGCAGACGACAAAGGGGTCAGGGTCGCTATGTGGAGAGGTGATGCAGGGTATGAAGACTGGGATCCAAATAAGCAAGGAGAGCGACACCGGTTATCTATGGCAGAGTCCGGCTTTGTTTTTGAAAACTCAGTTGAAAATTACTGAATGATGCTTTGATAGAAAGGAATTTTTTGATGACATCCAAAACCGATTTACCTTTAAAGACTATCTACTCTCATGGCACGGTCGGGCTTCCGATGGCAGTCTATGGTTATCCATTGGCCATATGGATTCCGCCTCATTACGCTGGAACGTTGGGTCTCGATATCGCGACCGTAGGATTGATCCTTATGTTTGCGCGTTTCACTGATGTCGTGACTGATCCCATAATCGGAGAGCTGTCCGATAGGTGGCGCACGCCTATTGGGCGCAGAAAGCCATGGTTGCTAATCGGCGTGCCAGTAATGATCTTGGGCTGTTTCCAGTTGTACTCTCCCTCCGGAGAGGTCGGTATTCTCTACCTGCTCCTATGGTTAACCGTATTTTTTCTTGGCGCTACTATGATCATGTTGCCTCACCGGGCCTGGGGCGCTGAGATGTCTACTGATTATCATCAACGCTCTCGTATTACAGCGGCGAGAGAATTTTATTATCTGACCGGTCTTCTTTTCGCAGCCATGGTTCCGATGGTCATCGAAATTATGAATGATGGGGGCGTGGGCGTCGGCGAAGTGTTCGGGAAAATGTGGACTGACGCCATGGGAGCCTTTACGGGCGACATCATGAACGCGACACCCACAGATAGGAGCGCTTTGACGGGTCCTGTTTTAACAGCGTTGGCTTGGTCTATAGCGTTCTTGTTGCCTGCGGCGGCCATGGTTTGCTTGATTTTTGTCAAAGAACCGGAGAAGCAAATTACAGAGGCGAGGGTGCCACTGAAAGAAGGCATTGCTGCGATCTTGCGAAACGGTCCTATGAAAAGAATCTTGCTAATTGTTCTCTTGGTACATTTTGGGGAGTCCTTCAGGAACGGCGTCTCTTGGTTCTTTATCTCAGACATCGTAGGTATACCAACTATTGGAGCGGCCTACTTTTTCTATTTTGTTGCCGGCTTAGCCGCAATACCGTTTTGGTTGGCGCTTGGAAGACGTATTGGCAAACATAAAGCGTTTATGTCGACTCTGTTGACGGTCGCAGCGGTGAGTACTGCGAATTTCTTTTTGGATTTTGGTGATTATTTACCGTTCTTTTTGCTCTTCATTGTGAAAGGTTTCTGCTTTGGTGGGCTACATTATCTTCCCATAGCGATGCTGGCAGACGTTGTAGATGTGGACTCTGCACGAACGGGCGGTAAAAGGGCGGGAGCCTATTTTTCCATCTTTGGTTTTTCAGAGAAAATCGCGATCGCCGTTGGGACTGGTTCTTCTCTTTTTCTTATAGGAACCCTTGGCTACGATGCCTCTGCAGGTGTTGGGGGAAGCACCGAGCTCGGTGTCTTGGCACTCAGGCTGGTGTACTGTTTTGGACCAGTGGTTTTCTATGGTTTGGCATTGAAGCTCATCTGGAATTATCCTTTGACTCCTGTCCGTCATCAGCAATTGAGAGAGCGAATAGCTAGGCGAGATGCGAGGTTGGCGGAAAAAATGGCCTAGTATCAGCAGCTAGGATCCGCTTTCAAAAAGCCTTCTAGGGTTATCAACGAACAAGATTTCTAAATCTCTGTCGGTTGCCCCCAACGCTTTAAGATCGGGGATGACATGTCGGTGAATAAAAAGGAATTGGTCCGGATTGGATTTCTGAAAAACATGCTCTTCTGGTATTGAGCCGTCAGGAAGTTCGTTGTGGATATGAAGACATATGCAATCGTGAGAGGGACATAGTCTCTCTGTGTAGCCCAAGTCCATTAATTTTTTTAAGGTAACGGTTCTCATATGAGGACTGACGAAACGGCCTGGATATCTATCCAACCCAAGAAAACAACCTTGGTCCAAAATCCACTCAAGATATTCCGTATCCGTTGTATCGTTGCAATGATCGATTTTCACCTGACCAAGATCCACACCTTCTTCTCTGAAAATCTCGATTTGTCTCCTCGCAACATGCCCCGTGGGATATGAGTGAACCATGATCGGCACCCCTGTTTGTAGGTGAGCTCGGGCAACAGCTCTCGCCATAGTCTCGAGTGGTCGTGTAACCCCTTCGAAATCGGCCGCGCATTTGAGCATTCCCGCCTTGATGTTAGTTCCCCTAAACCCCTCCTGGATATCTTTAACAAACTCGTCGGCCATTTGATTGGCGCCAACACCTTGTAGAAAGCGAGGAACATCAAGCCACCATCCAGTTACATTGATCAGGTTGACGCCAGAACCCTCGGATACTTCTTTCAATAGTTCCGGGTCTCGCCCCAGATCAAAAGTGGTGGCATCAAGCATGCTCTGGATCCCAGCGGCCTTAGCTCTTTTCAGGCTGGCTATCGCTCGTGTTTCTTTATTTGGACCCAGTAATGCTGGGTAGTGTCGCGACAGTCCACTTGCGCTGATCATGACGTGCTCATGCATTAGGGTAAAACCCAGCTCGGAACTGTCTATCGGGCCTAGAACACTATTTATTGAGGCCACTACTATTCGCTAAATTTAGTCATTGGCAGCGAGTTTGATGATTAGCTTGTCGCCTTCTTTAGGAGTCACATGAATTTGAAACTCGTCGTCGATCAATGAATAACCAAGTTCGCTCATACCACCGTCTTCTGCCGCGGTGAAGTTCACCGAATTCTGCGTTATTGCAGCTAACCTCATTTTCTGGGCGGGCGCGCGCTCTTCAAATAGTGGATTCCATTGTTGTATGTGGAGCTCCAAGGTGCTTCCTACTTCTTCAATGTGAACGATTTCGACCATGCTGGTTCCTGCTTCACCAAACATTCTCACGGCCGACACGATGGTTCCTGCAGCTGGCTTGATCCAGTTCTCCTCCAAGAACACCCCTGGAGCAAGTTCACCGATCCACGCACCAGTCATCCAAGATAAGCTCTCGACTTTAGCAGGTGGACTGCTCATTTTTTCGCCAGCTTCGTGATGACCGGCATAAAGAGAGTTAGAGAGTAAAAGCATGCTAGCGATGGCCAAAAGTTTGGTGGTTTTGTTAAGTAGTCTGTCTAGTAATGAATGCATTTTGGATTCCTAAGGTGGTGAGCAATTTGAGAACGATTTGCATTAAATCCATCCCCCCAAAAAGGTAAACTAAACGACCGAAATAGCTTTAGCAATTCTTTGCGGTCTCAGGATAGGCAAAGAGATGAGTGATGTAGAGGTACAAATGCTTACAAAGGCGGACGATTACCCAATACACCAGACGCCTGAGCCTGTTGCTTATGCCGGGCTGGGCCGCAATTTCTATGATCGCTACTTTTTCAATGGCTATCACAAAGAAGAAGATCTATTTTTCGCACTAGGTATGGGGATATATCCCCAGCTAGACATAATGGACGCTGGTTTTTCGATAATCCAGTCTGGCAAACAGAGAAATCTTCTATCCTCTAAGGTCATGAACCATGAACGCCTGGACACGGTCGTGGGAGACATACAAGTCGAGGTCGTGAAACCCCTCGAAGAGTTTAGGATCTTGGTTAAATCCAGCAAAAATGATATCCACGCCGATCTTTTCTTTAGGGCTAGGTGCCCGGCCAATGAAGAGCCAAGGTTTACCTATAAAATTGGCTCTCAGACTGTGATCGACTATACAAGGTTGACTCAAAGTGGGAGGTGGTCAGGTTGGTTAGAAGTTGATGGTAGGCGAATTTTAGTTGATTCAGAAAACTGGGCAGGGACACGCGATCGGTCCTGGGGAATAAGGCCTATAGGTTTACCGGATGCTCAAAAAAATCCTCATGCGCCTCCGATAAGTCAGTACTTTTGGCTTTGGGCTCCCATTAACTGGTCTGATGCTGTGTCTTTTTATCATCGGAATGATGATGCTTTAGGTAACACCTGGAATGAGGCCGCAGTTTTTTGTCAGGATGGCTTGTCCGAAGAACTCCAGCTCGCGCGGTCGGCTTCAAGTGAGTTGGTTTTTATTCCTGGCACTCGGCACGCAAAAAAAGCAAAAATCAGTTTCCGAGGCCCTGGCGATGCTAGCGAAATAACAATGACCCCCAGATTTCATTGGTATATGAAGGGGGTGGGATATGGGCATTCTGAATTTTCTCACGGTACATACCATGGCGGCGATGCGCAGACCTCTGAAGAGTACGATCTTAATGCGATCGATGATTCAAAAAACTTGCATATTCAGGCGGTTTGCTTGTGTCAAATGGAAGGAGAGTTGGGTGCGAGGGAAGGCGTAGGAGTCCTCGAACAGCTCATACTTGGACCGCATGCTCCTTCTGGATTTGCAGGGCTTGGCGATATGGCCAAATAAAGTTTTTTGCAAGATCGTAAACGATCTAGAGGCGTGGTTTATTTCCTATGATGCCGCGTTTTTTCAATCCGGTCAGTTCTGCTTCATTTAGTCCCAACCAGTCTTTGAGTATTTCCGCATTGTGTTGGCCGAGTGTTGGCGCTGGCTCTTTGATTTTGATGGTCTCTGTTCCATTCCTCCAGGGTGGTGAGGGGTGAGGCTGGTTGCCAACATAGGCTCGCTCCAGCCATTGAAGGTACCCTCGAGATTGGAAATGCTCGTTTTCGATTAGGTCATCGCTATTGTTGAGCGTTGCGGCAGCAATTCCATTCTGTTGAAGCATCTTCATCAGGACCTGGCCATCTTGTTGGCAGGACCAATCAGCGATTGATGCAAAAAGCTTGTCCGACATGCGTTGTCTTTCAACAAGTGTTAGGTCATTGAGGTCTGATAATTCGTCCACCAGAGAGCTAAATATTTGCCATTCTTGATCAGTCTTGATGTGAATAAAAATCCAACGATCGTCTCCTTGCACCGGAAAAACGCCGTGGGGACAGTCAATCTTTTGATCATGCCCAGACCGAGGAGGCGTCTCCTTAGCGGCGCTTTGGCTCAGTATGCCAGGCGCCGATAATGGAAAAAGGCACTCCACTTGGCTTAGGTCTATGAACTGTCCCTCTCCGGTCTGCCTTTTATGCCACAGAGCTATCAAGAGCGCCGCTGTCCCGTTAAGGCCCCCGATACTATCGCCATAGGCAATGTGTTGCATGGTTGGCGACTGGTCAGCGTGTCCAACCAAGTGGGGCAAACCCGACGATTGCTCCACGGTGGAGCCGTAGGCTCTGAAATCCTTCCATGGTCCAGTGGCCCCAAACGCAGGCATAGACAGCATGATTAGCTCAGGATTTGCTTTCTTGAGTTCCGGGTAATCGAGTCTCAATTTAGGCAGAACGGAACCAGAAAAATTTTCGACCACAGCGTCGGTTGAGGCTACCAGCTTTAGTAGCAGTTCTCTTCCCTCGTTGCTCTCCAGGTCTAGAGTGATATCGAGTTTGTTGCGATTCACGTAAAGAAAGGGGAGCGCCTTCTCGGCTCCGTCATCATCTATCCATTCCTGTGTAGCCTCCCAGCTTCGCCACCAGTCGAAATTAGTGCAGCTCTCGACCTTTATGACGGTAGCCCCTAGGTCAGCGAGGTTTCTGGTTGATAGCGGACCTGCCCATCCCATTGACAAGTCAACAATTCTTACCCCCTTTAGCACCTGGTTACTCAAAGCTTGTCCAGATAACCATTGTGTTCGCCTAACTCCGCCAGAACTCGATGGTCTACGGCTGGCGTCTTTAGCAGCCGAAAAGGGGAGGATGGAGCTAGGAAAGCTTTTGAGTCGGATTTAATTGGAGTAAAGGCACCTCGGGTTTTGTATTGATCTATTTCTAGTAACTCTTCCATTGTTGGAACACGCGCTAAGGGGATTCGCATTTCTTGCCCTCGGTAAAAAAGTTCTTCTGCATCTTTCTCTTCGAGAGATTTTAAGATCGCTGGCTCCAAGACATCGATCGACATATAGCGGTTGATACTCACATCAAAAAAATCAATATCAATAAACTCGTCAAGATCTAAAAGTTGGCAGAATGATTTCCATTGTGAGGGGGATAGGGCGGTGACACCTAGCCAACCATTTTTACAAGGCCAAACGCCTAGCGGATAAGTGGGAGGAAACCTATTGATACCCATCCGCGGGGGTATTTCGTTCCCGTTTAAGCGATTGATTGGGCCTAAATCGGTAAGGCACATATTGGCTTCAAGAATGCTGCAATCCAGTTTGAAATGTTCGTCGAGGTTCCCCATTAACTGGCCTAACAAAAATGCCATAGACCCATTAAACGCGCTGAGACCTCCAATAATTTGAGCTTGGTAGCCTGGAGGAATTATCGGTGCTTCTCCGGGGGCGCCTATTCCACGCATCAAGCCAGACATCGCCTGTATACAACCATCACTGCCTTTATATCCTGAGTAAGCGCCGCTCGCTCCATACCAACTGATACAACATTGATTCGCGCTAGTAGCAGAAATTGCTTCCATAGCTTTGTGATCATCGAGGGAATATAGGATAAGATCGCTTTTTCGCAGGAAACGCTCTAAATAATTTTTCTCGATGGGTCCGGAAACGCTTTTTTTGTTGGCATTGAGGTACGCGTGTAGCGCACTAGTGCTAGTACCTTGTATGAAGGGAGGTAGTAGTCTGGTCTGAAAGCCCTCTTCAGGTTCGATATTTACTACGTCAGCACCGTAATCGCAGAAAAGTTTAGCCGCGTACTCGGTAGCAACTGTTCCAGATAGGTCGATTACCCGCATTGATTCCAATGCAGAGTGCGCTGCCGAGTTCATCTCAAATCCTTATTACATTTAATCCAGAGTCTCTAACCAAGATAGTATGGCCTGGTTGGTCTCGGTTGGCGCCTCTTGCTGTGTCCAATGTCCAATGCCAGGGATCAGTTTTTTGACTCTAAGATCCGTTACATGATTTGGCATATTCTCAAGAGCTGGCCCCGTCATCGCTATCACACCATCTTTATCACCCGCTAAAAACAAGGCTGGCTGGTCAATCGTGCTTCGCGCGTCTTTCGTTAATTCCCAGGAAAGATCCATATTACGGTAATAGTTGAGTGGGCCTCTAAAACCGCTTCTGGCAAACTCAGACGTATAAAAGTCTAGATCAGACTCTGACAGCCAGTCTCCAGTCGCAGAAGGCTCTTCGAAATCCGATAGTAGGTCAGCATCCGGTGATTTCTCCGTCAGAAATTCAGCATTCATTTGACCGCTAGCCATGTGGTAGAACTTTTTGAGCGACGTCCTTACGTCAGCTTCGAATTCTGCTTCTGCGACGCCAGGCTGTTGAAAGTAAAGTTGATAGAAAAAACGACCTTCGAAGATTTTTTTGATTGCTGCTAGTGGAGGAGAGTCGGACCGAGGCGAAAATGGAACGGAAAGGGCGCCTACAGCATTGAATACATCGGGTTCATGCAGCGCACAGGCCCATGCGGTTGGGGCGCCCCAGTCATGACCAATCACGACCGCTTGTTCGTAGCCCAAAGCAGCGACAAGGCCAACTATATCCTGCCTTACCTCGAATTGGTTGTAGGCCTCTATTTCACTGGGTTTGTCGCTGTCGCCATATCCCCTCATGTCGGGCGCGACTACATGATAGCCCGAGTCGGCCAACGGCTGAAACTGATGTCGCCAGGAGTACCATGATTCGGGAAATCCATGCAGTAGGACAACCAGCGATTTTGGCATTGTTGGCTTCTGCTCCGCAATATTGAGCATGATCCCATTTGTGGCCACCCGGCGGTTGGCGATGTTATTGAATAGCGTGGATGTCGTCATATCCCCTCCTTTTGCTGGAAATATAAGCTTGGTCGGAATTCAGTTCAAATTCTATTGGGGCGGCAAGAGAAGCGCGATATGATGCTCATGCGCAAATTGAGAATAACATTGTGTCAGATACAACGCCTTTAGAGTCTGCATCAGAGTGTCATGTCGAGGGTGGCCACAAAGCGACGCTCTCAACCTCCTTCCATGCGACAGTCCACTGTCTCAGCGGATGCGCCATTGGGGAGTGTGCGGGTTTAGTTATTGGGGTCTCATTAGGCCTGCCCCCATTGCAGATAATCATTCTTGCCACCGGGTTGGCTTATCTCTCGGGATTTGCCTTGGGCGCTTATCCAGTTATGAAAAGGGAGAGCATTGGTTTTCTTGCCGCCATTAAGATTATTTGGATTGGTGAAGTGGTTTCCATCGGGGTCATGGAGATCGCCATGAATGCGACCGACTATTACATGGGCGGCATGACAGTGGACTCGATTTTCTCGGCCGTATTTTTGATTGCGATGGGAGCGGCTTTGGTTGCTGGATTCGTTGCAGCTTGGCCGGTCAATTATTGGTTGTTGAACCGTAATCTAAAAAACTGCCATTAATTGGGTACATTTTCGACGCCCGGATTGTTTGTATAGCGAGCGAATATTTCGGTTGGCCTGATTTTTTCATATTCTTTCAGCACAGGTTCAAATTCCTCTGGTGTGCTAGCGTGAATAATTAAGCCGTCGGCCCCAGATTGGAACTGCTCTACCCATTTTATCGCGCATGTCTTCGCATCACCTACTGCCGCGGGTCGCCAGGTCTCGGGAATAAGTTTCTCAATCTCTTCGAGCTCGCTCCAGGTCGCAACGGTGTCTATTGCGCCCCTCATTCCTGACACCGGTTTAGATGTTCGGAATTTAGCCAGTAGATCAGGGTCCCACCCATTGCACGTGACCAATGCATCCCCATAGCCAGGGATTTGGAGATAAGTGGCCAAGCGAGCGACTATTTTCTTTAAATATTCTTTTTCAGTCGGATCGCAGGCGGTAGCGAAGACTGACCAAACTTTCCCGGGAGGCCTATTTGCGGTGGCCTCTCCTTCACGAAAAAACCCGACTGCATTATTTAGTGCCTGATTCGTCATAAACGTGTGCAAATGGGCGCCATCATAAATATTCCCGGCGTGGCGCAAACTGTTTTCTCCAAAACCGATATAAAGCACGGGAACCTCCACCTCTACGTGATGACCAAGGCTGATAGATGCAAATTCACCCAGGAGGCTCTTATGGTTTTGGATGCTTTCCCCTCTCCACAAGCTTCTCATTAGCTGGATGAAAACACTCTCATGCTCGAAGGTTGGAAACGGCAAGTTTAAGGAACGCCAACGAAGTCCGACCCCTTTCGCTAACCCCAAAGCAAAACGGCCGTTGGAGAGTGTACAGAGTGTCGAGCCCATTGACGCAGTGATCAATGGATGACGGGTGTTTAGGTTGGTGCCCGATGTGCCGATAAAGATGTCTTTTGTCGTAGCAGATACCGCACCGCACAGAGCGGATATTTCCTTAAAATCAGCCCGCTCAGAGATCATGATATTGCCGATTCCAAGATGTTCGGCATCCTGAGCTTGCTTAACTATGTCCGCAGGGGAATTGCTGTGGCCTGGCAGCCCGTAGAAACCTAGTTCGGGGAATTTCGAGGTGACTGAAGAAATCGATGTGCCCATCAGGCTGATAGGGATTTTAGGTAGTCATTGAGGAATGTTTTACTGGGGTCAATTGCGTTTCTCAATTCCCACCATAAATCCCATCCCTCGTGTAATGATTCCATCTGTTCTCCAGTGAGGTAGTTAACTTTTCCCCAGTGAGGTTTGCCACCATAGTTCAAGAATATTTCTTCGCATGCTCGAAAATATGGCTCCTCCTCCTCCTCAGCCCCCTGATGAACTGAGATTGTAACGACGTCTTTTCCATATGCGGGTGAGAGGGCTACATCATCAGCACCCTGGGCGCGGAATTCTACGGGCCACTTTATTTGACGAAAATCTTTATCTAAAAGAGCCTGAATATCTTTCATGCAATCGATAGCTCGTTCGAAAGGAACGCTATACTCCATCTCGCTGTGTTTCACTGGCCTGTGATTGGGCAACACCTCGTAGTTCCAGCCTATCCGAGAGCCTTCTTCAGCAAGGGGATAGCTGGGCCCTGCTTGAGTTGTATTGATGCATTTAACCTGGGCTTTATCGGTTTGTGGGAACCAGAAAAATTCGCAGTGCCTGTGTTCCAGGCAGAGGTCTGCAAATCGCTCAAGTGTTTCGTCAAGCGTGGCCTCCCAGCCTGTTTCTGCCAACCTGTAGGACTCAACAAGCTGCATTTTTATTTTAGTGACGATGCCGAATGCGCCTAAGTGCAATCTGCTCGCTCGCCAGAGATTGTGGAGAAAAGGGTCAGAACTATCCGATGAGCACTCAATTACCTCTCCCTCTGAGGTCGCCAATTCAATCCCCATAACTTGACTGCTGAGGTTGCGTAATTTTAATCCTGTGCCATGAGTCCCTGTCGCGGTGGCTCCCGCGAGGGTTTGCTGATCAATGTCTCCCTGATTCGCTAGAGCCAGCCCGGCTGTGCATAACGCTGCTCCTAGCGTATGGATTTTGCTGCCTGCAAAAATCCAAG
>CAJXCK010000024.1 GCA_913051785.1 uncultured Gammaproteobacteria bacterium | reverse complement strand
AAATCTCAGATCTTTCGACATCGCGCCCTTTGTTACGGTGTCAATGGGAGACGACTTAGAGCAATGTCGCATGCCTGTTAGGGGCATGATGGCTTTGTATATCGGTGGGATGGGTGCGAGAGATAAAAATTTCTACAACGATTACTGCAAACGGCTAGGTTTCGAGGATGCGGCGGTAAAGATTCAAGATCTTTATCTGGAAGGTCGAAAAGACGAGGCTATGGCTGCCGTTCCAGAAGATTTGATAGACGCTTGTGCATTAGTAGGGCCGGCAGATCGCATCAGAGAACAGCTACAGAGGTGGAAACAGGCAGGCTCGAAAGGGCACGTGTCCAATATGTTACTAGGTAGTCAGGATCCTGAAGCGTTGAAGGTTGTCGCAGAGGAGATGCTCTAGGGCATGATAGGCACTTAAGCTTTAGAGGAGATAAATTCTTCCGCCAGCGCCCAACCTCTTTCAGATCGAAGACGAGCAACATCGGCGTATTCCAGAGCCGTTTGAGAGCTAGCGTTGCCATCGAGTCCGCGCTTGTAGACACCTTGTATAATGCCAGCCGACCGAAACATATTGTAGATCACGTAAAAAGGCCAATCCTCGATCTCCTGTCGGCCAGAGTGTTTGCAATACTCTGCTACAAGCTGCTCTTCGGTTGGGATGCCCAAGGACGCGTAGTCGATACCTGCGATTCCAACGTCGCTGTCGGGATCGCCATAGTAGTCTTGGCATAGATATCCTAGATCAGCCAGTCCATCCCCCAAGGTTGATAGTTCCCAGTCCAGGACGCCAACGATTTTTGGTTCGGTAGGGTGAATCAGCACATTGCCGAGTCGGTAATCGCCGTGAACAACAACACTTTGTGTGTTACTAGGGATATTTTTTGGAAGCCACTCCATAAGACTGGTCATTGCGGGTAAATCGTCAGTTTGCGAAGCGAGGTACTGTTTCGTCCAGCGGCCAATTTGTCTTTCGTAGTAGTTTCCGGGTCGGCCGAATTCGGATAATCCGACATCGTTGGGATCGGTCGAGTGTAAAGCTGCTAGAACTCTAGCCAGGTCTAGATAGATGGCTGTTCTTTCTTCTTTTGAAAACGTTGGGAGTCTCGTTTCCGTAAACAGGCGACCCTCTATCATTTCCATGATATAGAACTTCGTGCCAATGACAGAACCATCCTCACATAGGCAATACATTTTTGGCACCGGAACTGGTGTGTCCCACAGTGCGTCCATCACTTTATATTCTCTGTCTACTTGGTGTGCAGAAGGAAGTAGTTCGCCTGGCGGTTGCTTTCGCATCACATATGTTTTGGATGGCGTAATTAGTTGAAAGGTCGGGTTTGATTGACCCCCTTCAAATTGTTTGACCGTCAACGGACCTGAAAAGTCAGTAACATACTCCTGCAGATAAGCCCCCAGTGCAGCCTCATCAAATGCATGTGCTTCTCTTACCTCGGTGATTTCGACATCGCTCATACTAATTCGACTCCGACTATTTGTCGTTAATAGTCCATAATACGGGTTGATCTATCTAAGGGCAAAATGCGACTCTACCAAATATACTTGCTGGTTATTTTACGGTAGGTTGAAATTATCTGGGGAGGAACGATGGTACACACAAAAAGAATTGCGGTGACGCTGCCCGCAGGTCCACGCGTCGAGGACACTATAAATCGTATCAGGTGGGCTGAAGAAAATGGAATTCCGGATGCTTGGTTCAGTGACTCCGGAGCACCTGATACGTTAACTCAGGTGGCTGCAGTAGCGCATACAACGCACGATATCCGAATTGGCACCGCTGTTACGCCTGTTTATACAAGGTCGCCCTCCGTGTTAGCTGCATCGGCAAATGTTATTGGACAACTTTTACCCGGCAGGTTCATCATGGGTTTGGGTTCTTCCAGTCAAACTATTATGACCCAGTTCAACGGCATACCATTGGATAAGCCAGTCACTAGAGTTAAGGAGACTGCTCAGCTGGTGAAAGAGATGCTTATTGGCGCGAAAACAGATTTCGATGGAGATACCCTTTTTAGTAAAGGATATCGTCAAGCACCACTCGAGAATCCCCCTCCAGTTTACCTTGCCGCTCTGAGACCGAAGATGATCGAGATGGCCGCCGAAGTGGGTGACGGTGTCATCTTTAATCTTTGGCCGAAGAAGGCGCTCCCGAAAATGATGGAGCATGTTGCGATCGGTGCTAAGAGCGCCGGCAAAGATCCTCAAGATCTGGAGATCGTTAATCGAGCGATGGTACTTTGTACCGATGATAAGGAGTACGGCCGGAATGTTTTTCGAGCCGCATTCGGCCCTTATTACGGGACGCCTGTCTACAATAATTTTCTGGCCTGGGCAGGATATGAAGCGGAAGCGGCGGGAATCGCTGAGGGTTGGGCTGCGAAAGATCGTGATAAGACGGCGGGCTCTATGAGCGACGAAATGATTGATGAGATAGCAATAATCGGCAATGAGGACGAGGTTCGAGCGCGAATCCAAGAAGATGCTGATGGCGGAGTCGATACTCATATTATTGCACCTATGGCTGGAAAGGCTGAAGACGTCGATAGGACTTTCAACGCGTTCATTGGCTCGTCTTTTCAGTTCTCAGCTTAGAGTTCTCACTGGAGATAGATTCTGGAGAGACTTTTTATAGTTCGCCACGGACAAACGGTCTGGAATGTCGAGCGGCGTATGCAAGGGAGGTTGGACTCACCTCTCACGGAGGAAGGGCGTGCCCAGGCGGACAAGCATGGACAAGTTTTGAATTCCATCGGTGAAATTTCAGGTATTTGGTCGTCGAGTGCAGGTCGAGCAAGAGAAACCGCTGGGCTGATCAACGAACACCTAAAGCAGGAAGTCGTCTATTCTAACGAGCTCGTTGAGAGAGATTGTGGTTCTTGGTCAGGTAAAACGGTTGATGAAATCAAGAATGAGGATCCAGAGGGATATGCGGCTCTGAAAAATGATCCCTATGGTTATCGCCCTGGCGGAGGAGAAAACATACCCGATCTTGTGGCACGAATATCCCCTCGGCTTCTTGCTTTAAGTGAGGAGAGATGTCCCATCATAGTGAGTCATGGTGTCGTGACGAAAGCGATCCTAGATTTCTATCTGGATTTATCCGAAGCGAATCTGATGAGAATTATTCATCCTAATAACTTATTCTTTTGCCTTGGATTTCGTAATAATGAAGTGAGCGTGAGTCATTACATGCTGGAAGATGGAAAGTTGGGCATCGCTCACGAGGGTCTTTATGTAATGCGAGACAAGGAAAGTGGTCCGATTCACTCGGAGTGAAAAAACTGGGGAGAAAGCTATGCGAGTTGATGGAGGAGTTGGTTTAGATCTTAATACGGTGGGTCAACAGGCCGCAGATTTGGAAGAAATGGGGTATTCGGGGGTAATGACAGCTGAAACCTCTCACGATCCATTCTTTCCGCTATTGGTGGCTGCTCAACACACCGAAAAAATACAACTGATGACTTCTATTGCTGTCGCTTTTGCGAGGTCTCCGATGACGCTTGCCAACGTAGGCCACGATCTTAATGCTTTTTCGAAGGGAAGGTTTGTGCTTGGTCTAGGGTCACAAATAAAACCTCATATCACCAAACGTTTCAGCATGCCCTGGTCAAGCCCAGCGGCCAGAATGAAAGAATATATCATGGCGATGAGGGCTATATGGGATTGCTGGCATGACGATAAAGCGTTGGAATTTGCAGGGGAGTTTTATACCCACACGTTGATGACGCCATTTTTCACGCCCACGAACAATGAATATGGTGCGCCGAAAGTTTTTCTAGCGGCGGTCGGTCCAAAAATGACAGAAGTTGCCGGAGAGGTGGCGGATGGAATTATTGTGCATGCTTTCACGACCGAGAAGTATTTGCGGGAGACCACACTGCCGGCTCTCGAGCGGGGTTTTGCAAAAGCTGGTAAAACGCGGGCTGATTTTGAGATAAGTTATCCCTTATTTGTTGTTACTGGTAAGACCGAAGAAGAGATGCTGAAAGCAGAGCAAGCAACCAGACAACAAATAGCCTTTTATGGATCGACCCCAGCGTATAAGCCCGTGTTGGACAGTATTGATGCCGGTGAGCTTCAGGGTGAATTGAACTTGATGTCCAAGCAGGGGCGTTGGAAAGAAATGGGAGAGTTAATCACTCCCGAAATCCTGACTCATTTTGCAGTTTCTGGTGAACCAGAAAAGATACCTGGAGAGATTAAATCAAGATATGGAGACATCATCGATAGAACTTCTGCAGCGTATGAAGGTATTTCAAAGGTCGATAGAGCCAGTTTGGTTCGAGAGCTGTCGGCTTAAATTTAAAACCGGCTGACTAGGGGGTAAGTCCAGTGAAAGTTGACGCAGGTATCGGAACGAAGTTAAGAGATATTCCAGAGCAAGCCAAACAACTAGAGCAGAAGGGCTATGATGGTTTGCGAACTGCAGAGATGAATCACGACCCATTCTTCCCCTTGTTGTTAGCCGCCGAGCACACTCAGACTATAGAGATAGCGACCTCGATAGCGGTGGCTTTTGCTCGAAGCCCAATGAACCTGGCTAATATTGGCCATGATTTGAACGCCTATTCTAAGGGACGTTTTACGCTTGGTCTGGGCTCGCAGATAAAGCCGCACATCACAAAACGCTTCAGCATGCAGTGGGGTTCCCCAGCCTCTCAAATGCGCGAGCTAATTCTCGCTATGAGAGCAATATGGGCTAATTGGTATGAAAAGGAGCCGCTAGAATTTGTGGGTGAATATTACAAACATACTCTTATGACTCCAGCCTTCACTCCGGAGGATATCGAATTTGGGGCTCCCAAGGTCGTTCTTGCGGCGGTCGGGCCTAAAATGACCGAGGTTGCCGGTGAAGTGGCGGACGGCATGATTATTCATCCCTTCAGCACATTAAACTTTATCAATTCGGTAACTTTACCCGCGATAGAAAGAGGGCTTGAGAAATCTGGAAGAAGTCGGGACTCTTTTGAATTGTCATATTCATGTTTTGTTGTAAGCGGAAATACAGAGGAAGAATTCGAAAAAAGTAAGAAAGCTGCGCAGGAACGAATTGCGTTCTATGGCTCCACACCAGCTTACAAGGGAGTATTGGAGTCGATTGGTATGGAAGACCTTCAGCCGAGGTTGAATGAGATGTCAAAACAGGGTCGCTGGAAAGAGATGGGTACGCTCATAACAGACGAAATCCTCTCTGAATTTGGCGTCATTGGAGAGCCGAAAGACATCGCGGGCAAGATTTTAAGTAAATATTCAGGATTCATCGACAGAACTTCCGGCGCCTTCCCTGTAGAGGATGAAAGTCAAAGGCAAGCAATCATTCGGACGCTCAAAGAAGCATAGCTTCAAGGCACTCAAGGTTTTTTTCGGTCTCTTTGGCGCCCGGCGATAGCATCCACAGGCCTCCATTATTTTTTCATTATTTGCTTGATTTCCTCGCGTTGGTTCTTAGTATTAAGAAGACAAAGAGGCGATTTCTGCCATTTGGGGTTCTTTGAACCGGAGCCAATGGTTGGGGATTGATAGTCGAATTCTCAGGAGAGGAGGAATCGATGGATTTGTGGTATGAGAAATTTGTTGGTTGGACGGAAAACCCAAGGTCGTGGTTTGGGCCGAAGAGTTTCTGCGCGCTTTCTTTGACCTTTCTTATTTTACTGTCCGGTTTGTTTATCAGTACCTCCCACAAAACAGATCCGGAGCTCGCCACACTCAATATTCCAATTTCGGTTAGCAGGCCGTCGTTTGAGGAGGAAGTGCTCCCCTTGGCCAACCAAATCAGCTCGGCATTCGGGATTGATCAAGAAAAAGCGATAGAGTTTGGAGGCTGGATATTGGAAGCATCAGATCGTCAAGATCTATCTACAGAACTACTTGCGAGCCTTATATTTACAGAAAGCTCGTTCAGAAAATACGCAAGTTCATCGGTTGGCGCAATTGGTCCAGCTCAGGTCCGGCCGGATTTGTGGGGCGATTTTTGTGGAGGCGTTGACCTTTATGACCCAGAACAGAATATTTACTGTGGCGCCCAGGTGTTGAGACACTTTTATGAGCGTTGTGACGATGATTTTGATTGTGCACTGTCGGCCTATAATGTCGGGTTAAATGGAACTAATAAATTCGCTGCAAATCGATATCTCAGAAAGGTTGATCTTCATATCAGACAGTTGACAAGCGTAAGCTTTGGAGGCCACTAGCCCCCGCGTTCGACGCGGTCTGGAGTAGAAAGTTATGGTCCAGTTTGGCTTAACCATTTTTGCCACCGATTATTCGGTTCCCCTAGACATACTGGCAGGGACGGCAGAAAAACTAGGTTTCGAATCTCTATTTGTTCCCGAACATACTCATATACCCGCGAGTCGTGTATCACCTTGGCCTGGCGGTGCCGATTTGCCTCAGGATTATTGGCACACTTTGGATCCTTTCGTATCGTTGACTTTAGCGGTAGCTGCGACCAAATCATTGAAAATTGGGACTGGCATTTCGTTAATAACAGAGCGCGATCCTATCCTGATGGCTAAACAGGTCGCAACGCTAGACTTTGTCTCGGGTGGTCGCTTAATCCTTGGCGTTGGGGCGGGGTGGAATCAGGAAGAGATGGAAAATCATGGCGTGGCATTCTCGACGCGTTGGAAAGTCCTGCGAGAGAGAATATTGGCAATGAGAGAAATTTGGACTCAGGAAGAAGCTGAGTACCATGGCGAGTTCGTGAACTTTGATAAAATTTGGGCTTTTCCTAAACCTTTCCAAACTGGCGGACCAAAGATTTTGATCGGAGCCTCCTCGAAATATGTTTTTCAACGAATTGCAGATTATGGCGATGGTTGGATGCCGATATTTCAGGACGCTAAAAGACGATCAGCCTCTGGTGGAACCGACTACTCCCAGGGTATCGAGGATACAAAAGCCGCTTGGAGGCTTTCAGAGAGAGAGGGTGAGCCAGATTTTTCCATTTTTGGGGTGGCTCATGAAAGGAAAGCGGTAGAAGAGCTGATCTCCCTTGGCTTCAATCGCATTATCTTCGGTTTACCCTCGGCTAGTGCGGACATAGTTCTTCCTATGATTGAGAAATTGGCGAGAATCGCGCATGAGTTTTGATGGCCTTCCTGTCCTTGGACCGGGATAATGGACTGCAGAAAGGGCTGTGGTGCTTGCTGTATAGCCCCGTCGATATCCTCGCCCTTGCCTGGTTTGCCTTTTGGGAAGATGCCAGGTGAACGATGCCCGCATTTGAATGACCTGCTCCAATGCTCGCTAATAGACGATGAGAGAAGACCAGACGCGTGTCGCAGATTTTCAGCCGATGAAGATTGCTGCGGTTCTAATCGTTTTGAAGCTCTTCAAATACTTCGCAGACTGGAATCCGATTCTAGCCCTATGACAATAAAAGGGATTTCAAAGCGGACGCTACCTCGGTCTCCCCTTTAGTAAGCGAAGCGCGAATACCGAATTTTTTGGCGCCATCGATGTTTTCTTGAGTGTCGTCGAAGAACGCGATTTGGGAGGGCTGACAATTTAGTTGTTTACAGATCAATTCAAAACCCGCGGCGTCAGGTTTTCGCTCGCCAAGTTCGTGCGAGAGAAACAGCTCATCAAATTGTGAGATGACCTCTGGATATTTGCTCGTGAAATCTTTCGCGTGCGTGGCGTTTGTGTTGCTGAAAGCGCAGAGTCGATAATTTGTTTTGATGCCAGGGAAAAGTTCCAGAACTTTTGCGAAAGGTCGCGTCCAAAGCTTATTCCAGCCAATTCCCCAATCTTGAGAGCTCATAGATAACCCATAGCGCTTATTCAAAGTTCGGCAATAGTCTTCGAAGCTTAACTTACCCCTCTCGTGTTCCTTGTAGGCATCGTCCAGTACCCATTTTCGTGCGAAATACGCCTCAGCAAGACCACTTCGTGTTGACCATTCAACAAAAACTTGTCTAGGATCTATCCCTAAGACAACGTTACCGAGATCAAGAAGAACGACGTCACGCTCTTTTTTAGAATTAGTAACCGGCCGCACCGCTCTTTATTAGACCAACGTAACCAGAGGTTAGTTCGGTATATACTGACTCCCCTGGTTTCATTACGTAAACTGAATCGGCAATCTCATCTATGTTATAGGCTTCTTTTCTGAGATCGCCTTTGACCATCTTAAACGTACCGGTTACCTCTATATTAGGTTGGATTCTGACGAAAACCGGGACGGCGTACTTCGGCAGATTAGAATTAACAAAATCAGAGAAGGATTCGAGGTCCAATTCTTTAACGGTTTCATCCAAAGTTAAGGCAACCATTCCCGCCTTTCCGTCAGCTTTTGGAACCTCTACGCCATACACATTGCAGAACTGAATTTGATCGAAACCATTAATGATCTCGCCCACCTCATTGGTGGAAACGTTTTCGGATTTCCATCTAAACGTATCTCCGATGCGATCGACGAACTGGAAGTGGTCGTAGCCAAGATTGAAGCCAACGTCGATAGTCTTCATTAAATCTCCGGTATTGAACCAGGCGTCGCCATCTTCTAGTGCATTTCGGAGTATTTTACCCTCCGTTGCATCTGGATCCGTATAACCTTCGAATTTATAGTCTGGGGTGATTTTTCCTAAAAGCAGCCCGGGTTGTCCTTTTGGAGTTTCAATGCAGAAACCGTTCGCATCTTTGACGATCTCGTCATTTTCGACGTCGTAATCAACGATCGTCACCTCTGCTGAAGTCAAACCGACCGTACAATCTTTGTTCAGCATATTGGCAAACGAAACATTTCCCTCTGAGGCTCCGTATATCTCGCAGATGCGGTTTATGCCATATCGTTTCTTAAATTCCAGCCAGACGTCTGGTCTGAGTCCATTGCCCATCATGGTGTGAAGAGGATTCTCGGCGTCGCGATCGGTCTCATCAAGATTCATGAGGTAACGACAAAGTTCTCCGATGTAAATCATATGAGTACATCTATTTTCTCTGATGTCATTGAGAAAGGAGCTAGCCGAGAACTTTCTTCTGATGAACATGCTTGCGCCAGTTGTGAATGACGAACCGGCGCCCAATAACAATCCGGTCGCATGATAAAGCGGTAGGCAAAGATAAATGCGGTCCGACACCGTGCACGACAGGCCCGCGACGCCGGAGAGAGTTGCGGCAGTGAGATATCGGTTGTTTGACATCACCGCTGCTTTGGGGAGTCCCGTTGTCCCAGAGGTATAGATATAGAAAGCGGTCTCTCCGAGTGAGGAATTGACGCACTCAGCGTGATTGTCTTCAGAGCATTCCTCTGATTCGGTAGCGATGTCAGTAGCCCATTCTGGGCATGCTCCCTGGCTATTGTCAGGCATGAAGAATAGACGCTCGTCTGTTATGTCAGTTTCCTCTTTTACCTCTGCAAATTCAGTAATGCGCTCTTCGCCAACGATGCAGGCGACGGACTTCGCGACTTTTATGCAATGAGCGAGTGATCGCCCTGTTAGGTTGGTGTTTAGCAGTCCACCAATCACTCCGAGTTTGTTCATTGCAACCAACATTGCCATGTACTCGATCCGGTTCTCCATAAACACACTGACCGCATCACCACGTTTGATACCCCTATCAGAGAGATAGTGTGCGTAGCGGTTGGCCATAGCGTTGAAATCTCGCCAACTGATATCTCTGCCTTCGAATAAAATGGCGCAGGCGTTCGGATGCTTTCGAGCTGTCTCCTCTACTCGGGTGCCAAAGCAGTCTCTAGTCTCTTGAGGTCTCGGCTTCATACCCTTCTTAAGCTTGAGCAGCATGGGTAGAAAAGACAATGTTTTCAGGGTGTCAACGAGTGCCAATCTTCTCTCCTAGTTTGATGTTTTTTCTGGAGGCTATGGCGAAAAATAGTACCCTAAATGTGGCGCTAAAGAAGCAAATTTGGGGGAAGTTATTATGTCTAATGTATGGCGGGTTGGCGACATAGTAATCAAACGAATAGTGGAAATAGAAAGCGTGGGAGGAAGCCGATTCATATTGCCTGATGCAACCCGGGAGGCCTGCCTTGAATATGAATGGTTGCAACCTCACTTCATGGATGAAAAAGGTAATTTGAAGATGAGTATCCATGCATTGGTGGTTGATACAGGGGAGAAAGTGATTTTGGTAGATACCTGTGTTGGAAACGACAAGCAACGAAATATACCTGCCTGGTCGAACTTGCAGACCAACTTTTTGGAGCGCTTGAAGGAAGCGGGTTATCCTTCTGAGAGGATAGATATCGTTTTATGTACCCATCTTCATGTTGACCATGTAGGTTGGAATACCATGCTCGTGCACGGTAAATGGGTCCCTACGTTTCCCAATGCCAGGTATCTGATCGGTAAGAAAGAATGGGAATATTGGGAGAGAAATGAAGATGAATCGGTTTATGGGCCGGTCTTAGCAGACTCAGTGAAACCGATTTTTGAAGAAGGATTGGTTGATCTGGTAGAAATGGACGAAAAAATATGTGTTGGGGTTGAACTTGAGCCTTCACCGGGACATACACCCGGCCACGTTAGCGTGAAGATTGAATCTTCTAATAATAAAGCCCTAATAACAGGAGATTTCATGCATCACCCAGTACAGATGACTCGAACAGATTGGTGCTCCTCAGCAGACACTGACCCTATACAAGGAAGGGCGACCCGAGAAGCCATGCTTGCTGAATATCTTGATTCGGACGTCTTATTGATCGGAACACATTTCGCATCCCCCACGGCAGGCTATGTAAAATCTCATTCTACTGGAGCATACTGGCTAGATACACAAGCAGGCTGATCGCTTAGCCCTCGGTTGAAAGTTGCTCTGTCAATTCGTCGACTGTGCGGTTCATCTCATCCCACTCACCGAATAGAAAATTTTCAAAATCGTGTTTTGGAACTTTTTCGTAGGGGATTCGCCAGAATTTTAAGAGAACTTTTTGTTGTAACCAGCTTCCATTTATGAGGTCTAGAATTGATGCTGAGCCTTCAAAGCCAACGTGTGCAAGAAAAACTAAATCTTTCCCAGGATTGACCATCGCTAGAGCAGAAATGCCGCCCAGCCTTGGCGGAAGAAGATTGTACCACCTGTCCAACTGATCCCTCAGATTAGGTTTGCTTGTTGCGAGTTGCTGTCTTTTTTTGACACTCGATCTAGTTCCCTCTGGGTAGATGAGCATGGATTCGGTTTCACCGCAGCCAATAAGTAGGTCGGAGACCTGCTTGATTGCCCCCGCGCTATCAGTGCCTGAGCGATCCACGAAAGCGTTCGGTAGTCTATTGCCCGCTATGTCTATGCAAGGCAAAATTTGAAGCTCTTGTTTCAAGACGTAACGAACGCCCTCTTTTCGAGCTCCGCCGAAGAGCAAGAGGGGTAACACTGTGTCCGCCACACTTGTATGTCTTGCCAGCACAATTGCGGTTGGCCCCTTTATTGCGTCCTCCCCTAAAATTGTTATGTCCAGTCGGTACAATTTTACCGCGACATCAAATAGACCTTGAATCCACCAGAATTGGATAACCCTATTGCGGTCTATATAGTCATCCTTTCGGCGATGAAACAGCCAGATCCAGGAAAGCCAAACAAGCCCCGACCACTCTCGTGAAATATAGAAGTACAGAAGTAACATGGCTTGTGGGAGAGTTCTTAAACTCTTGAATAAACTCAAGAAAAAGGAAAGAAGCAGAATCGCCGGAGCAAGCGGTACTGCAATAAAAGAAAAGCACGTCAACCCAAAGATGGTGAATACACGCCTCTTAAACATCTTCCCTCGTCTATCTTTCCAGCAACTTTGGTTTGCTGGCCCTCTCAATTAGATGCAGCCGGTTATTTTTAATTCACGCGAATGCTAGATGGACGTTACTATAAGTAATAGTGGCTCGCCACATTGATATTCATTTCCTGGGAGTGGGCGTAGTGACTAGCTTACGTTTTTCAGAAAAGGTCTTGGTAGAAAAGGCGATTCTCGCTGAGTATCTAGAATTCGCTAAATACCTCGCAGTTGAGGCAGGCGATACTGCGCTGAACTATTTCCGAGTTCAGCAAGATGAGATTGGTTTAGCGAATAAGTCGTTGAACGCGTTTGACCCGGTCACCAAAGCTGATAGGGAGATAGAAAGTAAGGTAAGAAGCCTAATTTCAGAACGTTATCCAGAGCATGGGATTTTTGGTGAGGAGGAAGGATATTTGGAGGGCAATGGCCTGACATGGGTGATAGATCCAATAGACGGCACTCGAGCTTATATGTCGGGTTTACTTCACTGGGGTATCCTGGTGGCACTCTTTGACGGGACCAGGCCCATACTCGGCGTTATGTATCAGCCATATACCTCAGAGTTATTCTTTGGTGATGGAAATTTTTCATACATTTCGGTTCGGGGAGAAAAGCCGAAGCTTTTGAAATCCTCCCCGATCAAAAATTTCTCCGATACTATCTTTGCTACAGACACGTTAGAGGTGTTGTCTGGTCATGAGAGGTCGGTTGCTGAAAGGTCAAGACTTGTTCGCTTGGGTGGTGATTGCTATGTATTTTCGATGCTAGCTATGGGCCTGATTCATGTTGTATTTGAAAAAGGGCTTAAGCCTTATGACATACAGGCTCTGATCCCTATCATTGAAGGGGCGGGTGGTGTAATAACGACTTTAGATGGCGATAATCCGAGTCTTGGCGGGTCGATAATCGCAACCGCTAATCCGGAATTGCACGAGGATGTTCTTCGAAGGCTGACTTGAGGGAAATTTAGTTTAGGGTGTCAAGAAACTCCCTCAGTAAGGCTCTCTCGGCCTTCTTCACACGGGTTTCCAACACCTCTATTTCATCCTGTCTTTTTACTGGCACTTCTTTTTGACTGATTACTTGGCCCCTGTCATAGATCTCTGACACGAGGTGTAAGGTTGCACCCGTGACGGTTTCTCCGGAGTCCAAAACCGCTTGATGCACGAAACGCCCGTAAAAACCTTTGCCCCCAAATTTTGGTAACAGTGACGGGTGGATATTAATGACGCGCTCGGGGAGTGCTTCTAGGATCGGCGCTGTTACCGGTTTCATATAGCCCAACAGAAGCAGCCAGTCGATCGATTCGTCAATTAGAGTTTCGGCAATCGCTTGATCGGCGAGCGATCGTGAGCCATGCGTAAAGCTGCTTATGTGTCGCGTTTGGATATTGGCCTTTTCCGCCCGAGCTATCGCTCGGCTCCTTTTGTTGTTGCTGATTACCAGCACAAGTCGACAGCGGCTAGCCTTCAACGCTAGGTAGTCGATAACGGTTTGCAGTGAGGTGCCCTCATGGGATGCCATCACTGCAAGGTTAGTCATAAGCCCTCGAGGGAAGCCAGGTGACTGTGGAATCGAAATTGAAAATTACAGCCATTCCGATCAATTGAAGGATGATGAAGGGCCAGACGCCTTGGTAAATAGTCGCCACGTCGATTCCCTTCGGCGCAGCTCCTTTCAGGTAGAAGATCGCGAAACCAACCGGCGGAGTCAGAAAGCTCGTTTGTAAACAAACCGCGAATAACACTGTGAACCAAATTGGATCGAAGCCTAAGCTCGCAACGACTGGCGAGACGAGAGGTAGCACGATCAGCGTTAGCTCAATCCAATCCAGAAAAAATCCCAACAGAAAAGTCGCAAGTAGAATGCAGACAATTATGCCCGTTGGCGGGAACGGCAACCCGAGAAGTACCCTCTCTATGAGCTCATCACCTCCCAGGCCGCGAAGAACTAGGGAAAAAGCGGTTGCGCCTACTAATATCGCAAAAATGAATGCAGTCGTTTTGGTTGTTTCCTGTAGAACTTCCTTGAATACACCAAGGTTTAGTTTCCCCCTAGATATGGCCAAAATCAGTGCGCCGGCTGCTCCCATGCCAGCAGCTTCCGTTGGTGTTGCAACGCCAAAGAAGATGCTGCCCAAGACAGCTAAGATCAGAAATGCCGGCGGAATGATTGCTCGAAAGAGCTCCAAGAGGATATCCCACTCAAAATTTTCTTCCATCGCCGCTGGAGCCTTTTCGGGGGAGATAAGGCCGAAAAACCATATATACAAAATATAGAGTGAACCTAGGATGGCTCCTGGAAAAACGGCTCCCAGAAAAAGGTCCCCAACACTCATGGACATTCTATCTGCCATGAGAACAAGCATGATGCTTGGGGGAATAAGTATGCCTAGTGTTCCAACAGCGCAGACGGTGCCGGTTGCAAGCCGAGTGTCGTACCCTTTTTCCAGCATAGGTGGTAGGCCCAAAAGAGCTAGGAGGACCACCGAAGCCCCGATAATTCCTGTCGTTGCTGCCAACAACAAGCCGATTATTGTGACGGCGATCGCTAATCCGCCGTTCACTCGGCCAAAAAGCTTGGAGAAGCCGATCATCAATTGGTTCGCGATTCCGGAGCGATCAAGGAGCAGGCCCATAAGCACGAACATTGGGAGGGCTACCATTACCCAGTTCTCCATCACGCCCCAAATTCGATCAACCGATAGCGACGTGAAAAACCAATCGACGCCGATTGAAAGATCAAAATCGACTTCCAGGATGATAGCGAAGGCAGTAAACATGACTGCCAGTCCACCAAGAATCCACGCTACTGGATAACCCGTGAAGACCAGTAGAATAAAACTAAGGAACATCAAGACAGCGAGTGCCTCATTGGCCCCCATCATTTGTTTATCCTCGCGTTGTTGAAGAGGAAACTCCAGGTCCTCAAAAGACGCGCCACAGCAGTGACTGCGAGGAGAAGAAAAGCGACGGGTAAGGAGGCTTTGATCAGCCAGCGAAGTGGCAGTCCGCCAGGTGAAGCTGAAACCTCGCCGACCTCATACGAAGACATTACAAATGGCAAGCCAAACATCACAATCAATGCACAAAAAGGCATAAGAAAGAGAAGTATTCCGTATAACTCGATCCAGGCTCGTAGCTCCGGTGAAAATTTCTCGTGAAGAATGTCCACTCTAATGTGAGAGTCTGTGGTGAGGGCAAAACTAAGGCCGAAGAGAAATCCAATTGAGTAGAGGTGCCACTGCAATTCCTCCAACTCAATTCTGCCTTCGCTAAAAACGTATCTCAAAATCACATTGGTGACGATCACGCAAAGAAGCACAAGCCATATGTAGGAGACAATGCTGCCAATCTTTAACGACAGCTTGTCGATGAAATCCGAGAATCGATTTTCTGCTCGACCATCAGAGCTCATCAAAATTCCTCGGCAGGTAGGCCAGAGACTTCCAATGTTTATAATTGGAAAGAAACTTTTTCTGGGAGGCGAGGACGGCGGCAAAATCTGCATCCCTCTGAGCCTCTTCCTCAATTACTTGTGATGCCACTTTTTTCAACTCTTTTAGAAGATTAAGTGGAAGTCTCTCGGCGCTGACACCTATTTGGTCGAAATTGGCGATGATTTCGCCTTGCACGGCTTCTGCATGAGCCAGGTTTCGTGTGACTGCTGCCGTGCATCCCATCTCGATAATCGCTTTGTCGCTCCTGGTTAGAGATTTCCAAGTATCGAGATTGATCACCAAATGAGAAGATGTGAAAGGTTGGTGCCAGCCTGGGTAATAGTTGTACTTTGCCACGTCGCTGAATCCGAGTGCCTGGTCAACGATAGGGAGAGCAAATTCCGTAGCATCGATTGCACCTTTCTCTAGCGCTTGGAATATCTCACCGCCTGGCAGCATCGTTACGCTCGCCCCCAGTCGCTCGATTATTTGCCCGCCTAACCCAGCAAAACGTATTTTCAGACCCTTTACGTCATCGAGACTCTTGATTCTTTCCCGAAACCAACCTGCAGTCTCTGGGCCTGTCATACCGCAATAGATTGGATGGATTCCGTATTTTTTGTACAGCGATTCCGTAATTTCTTTTCCGCCACCGTTGAACCACCATGCGCTGTATTCCCATGGCTCCATGCCGAATGGGACCGCTGCAATAAGTGGCGAGGCGGCTATTTTCCCCTGGTCGTATCCTAACCAAGTGTAGCCGGCTACTACTTTTTTATCTCTGACAGCATCTGTTATGGAGAACGCTGGGACTATCTCCCCAGGGTCGAAGATCTCGAGATGAATAGCTCCATTGGAGGCTGACCTGAGACTCTCTGCTAAAAATACTGGATTTTCTCCAATGACCGGCATTGTTTTTTGGAAAACAGCTGGCACCCGCCAGTTTATTCTAGTTATTTGATCAGAGGAGGAATTTGTGCTGGCAGCAGCAGGTTCTTTATTATGGTTTATTGGGCGTAGAGAGAGACTACCGACAATACCCACGAAAAATGCGATTAGCACGGCGAAGGCGGCTGCTTTGTTTGACATGCGGTATCTCTCCATATTCGTTGGGTATCACATAATTTTCAGAACTAGTGTCGCACCATCTTTGAGGGAGCGGTAAAAGTATATGCGCAGTAGATAAGAGAATCATTTCTAGAAAGGAATATATTGAAGACCAGTGATTCTTTTTAAATATGAAATGCAAGATGTTACGTTGCCCAGGAGTTCTAGTCAGCGAGCGAGCTGGTCCGACAGTTCCGAAAGATTTGAGGGAATGATATGCAGATAGGCGTGGTAAAGGAAACTTGGCCAGGGGAAGTGAGAACAAGTATGGTCCCCGCGAACGTGGCCAAACTCGTCAAGATCGGTTTTAGCATAGTCATAGAACACAATGCCGGGGAGGGCTCAGGGTTCGCGGATGCTGCTTACGAGGAGGCAGGTGCTCGTATAGAGAGTGATCGAGATGCAGTACTCAGTTCATCACAAGTACTGCTGGGTGTAAGAAAATTTGAGTTAGCGGAATTGAGCTCGATAAACAAAGATGCCGTTTGTATCAGTTTTTTGGATCCATACAACGAGAAAGAGTTGGTCGAGGCGATGGCGAAAGGCGGCCTTACCGCCATATCTATGGAGATGGTGCCACGCAGTACACGGGCTCAGAAAATGGATGCACTATCCTCTCAGGCAAACTTGGCGGGTTACGTCACTGTGATTCAGGCTGCTTCATACAGTCCTAAAATATTGCCAATGATGATGACTCCCGCAGGAACGATTGCTCCGGCGAGAGTGTTCGTTATCGGCGCTGGAGTGGCTGGCCTTCAAG
The DNA here is from genome assembly GCA_913051785.1 of uncultured Gammaproteobacteria bacterium. GTDB lineage: Bacteria > Pseudomonadota > Gammaproteobacteria > Pseudomonadales > Azotimanducaceae > UBA4421. The sequence goes on along the minus strand of CAJXCK010000024.1, from coordinate 8,830 downwards.
CCATTGCCACCGCAAAACGCCTGGGTGCAAAGGTGGAGGCTTTTGATACAAGACCTGTTGTGGCGGAACAGGTCAGATCTTTAGGCGGAAAGTTTGTTGAAATTGACCTTGGTGATGTCGGGCAGACCGAACAAGGCTATGCCAAAGAGTTGACGGCTGAACAGTTGGAACTTCAGAAAGAAGGCCAGAAAAAAGTGATAGCCGAGTCTGATATCGTGATCACCACTGCGCAACTTTTTGGCCGCGCCGCGCCCGTCATTGTCACTAAAGATATGATCGAAGGTATGAGACCGGGGAGTGTCATAGTCGATATGGCAGTAGAGTCGGGCGGTAATGTAGAAGGTTCGGTCGCGGGGGAGGTCGTAGAAATAAATGGCGTGAAAATCGTCGGGCAGTCTAATTTGCCTGGGGAGGTTGCTAACAATGCAAGTCAAATGTATTCGAATAACCTAACCAACCTTTTGCAAGAGTTTTGGAACGAGGAGTCTGGGGTACTTGAATTGGACCCGGAGGACGACATCGTAATGAGCTGTGTGATCACGAGGTCGGGATCGGTGGTCAATGAGGCGCTCCAATCGATATATAAGGGGAATTAAATGGAAATGTTTCACGTTTTTCTTGCGCTAATTTTAATGCTTTCTATCTTCCTTGGATTTGAACTGATCTCGAAAGTCCCAGCTACTCTGCACACGCCCTTAATGTCCGGCGCCAATGCTATATCGGGTATAACAATTGTAGGAGCGCTAATTGCTGCCGGTGATGGTAGTGATCCGCTAGCTAGATACCTAGGAGCGGCTGCGGTCTCTTTTGCGACGATTAATGTGGTGGGAGGCTATTTAGTCACCAACCGCATGTTGAGTATGTTCAAAAAGAAAGATACGACTGGTTCGGAGGAAGCAGCATGACGTTAGAACTAATCAATCTTTTCTACGTGGCTTCTGCGGCGCTATTTATATTCGGATTAAAGCAGCTTAGCTCCCCTGCCACCGCAGTCAGAGGGAATATGTTGTCCTCTTTTGCGATGTTAATCGCGATTGTCGCAACACTCACGGGCAAAAATATTCTGCCTTGGGAATGGATCATCATCTCTATAGCAATTGGAGCAATTATCGGCGGTTTGGCGGCCCAGAAAGTAGCGATGACCAGTATGCCAGAGATGGTAGCTTTATTTAACGGCTCGGGCGGGATAGCGAGTCTTCTTGTCGCTTGGGCGGCACTTTACAATGTTGATAACTCGATTTTTACCAACGTCACCGTGGTTCTCTCTATATTGATCGGTGGAGTCACCTTTACCGGAAGCATAATTGCTTGGGGCAAGCTCTCTGAGGTCATGCCGTCAGGTGCATGGGTTTTTGGCGTTCAGCGAATCGTTAATGGGGCGATCCTAATCGGGATAATCGCTGTGGCAGTTATATTCTGCATGGACCCAGCTACCGACTCTCAATATCTGTATGCGCTTATTGCTCTAGCTCTCATATTCGGAGTCATGGTCGTTGCGCCGGTGGGTGGGGCCGATATGCCGGTAGTCATTTCTCTATTGAACAGCTATTCAGGTTTAGCTGCTTGTGCAGCTGGCTTTGCGATTAATAATAATATTCTGATCGTGGCAGGTTCTATGGTCGGTGCGGCAGGGATTATTCTGACAAACATCATGTGTAAGGCGATGAATCGCTCTCTCGCTAATGTCCTTTTCTCTGGCTTCGGAGCTGTGAAGCAAGCAACAAAAGTTGAGGGAGAGGTCAAACCGATTACTGCCGACGACGCTTACTTAATTTTGGAGGCCGCTCAATCAGTAACATTCGTTCCTGGTTACGGCATGGCGGTCGCGCAAGCTCAGCATGTCGTGCGTGAGTTGGGTGAGTTGCTAGAGAAAAACGGTGCAGAAGTCTCCTATGCGATTCATCCAGTGGCAGGTCGCATGCCAGGGCACATGAACGTCCTGCTAGCTGAGGCCAACGTACCATACGATCAGTTGGTAGAAATGGAAGATATCAATCCTCGCATCGAGGGCATTGATGTCGCAGTGGTGATTGGCGCCAATGATGTGGTTAACCCGGCAGCGAGGAATGATGAAAATAGCCCAATATATGGCATGCCTATTATTAATGTTGACCATGCTAGAACGGTATTTGTCTTGAAGCGCTCTATGGCATCGGGTTTTTCCGGTGTAGACAATCCTCTTTTCTTCGGTGATAACACGAGAATGCTATTCGGTGATGCGAAAGATTCCATTGCTACCGTGGTTGCTGAGTTCAAGGGTTAGGCGGATGAATGAGCGGTAACCAAAGAGTCCCATCGCAGGATATTAGCGCTCAATTCATAAATAGAATGTCGCCAAGGGCGTTTGATGGTCAGGCAGTCTGTGAATCGGATTTAATGAAGCTCTTTGAAGCGGCTAGGTGGGCGCCTTCTTGCTTCAATTCGCAGCCATGGCGTTTCGTTTACGGGCTGAAGAATACGGACGAATGGGCACCGCTTTTTTCCCTTCTAATGGATATAAATCAAAAGTGGGCTTCAAACTGTGGGGCGCTAGTTGCAGTGTTGTCTAAAACGGTGTTCGAACAGTCTGGTCAACCAGCACCGACGAATAGTTTTGACACTGGAGCTGCATGGATGAGTTTTGCACTTCAAGCGAGAGAGCTAGGCTTGGAGACTCATGCTATGTGGGGTGTAATGCATGATCGGGTCAAGGAGACACTTGATCTGCCCGATGACATAGATTTGCGGGCCATTATCGCGATAGGCTACCCGGGTGATCCTAGCAGTCTCCCGGACAACCTTCGGGAGAGAGAGACTCCAAGTATGCGAAAAGAGCTATCTGAAATCGTATTTAAGGGAAAATACTCAAAAGGAATGTAGCTTCGGCTAAGGCTGAAGGACCAAAAATTTACCTGGATCGATTCCGTCTAAAGTCCATGAACCAATCCTAAATCGGATAAGACGCAATACTGGAAAACCTAGCCCTGCCATCATTCGCCGCACTTGTCTATTTCGCCCTTCTGAAATGGTAATTTCTAACCACGTAGTCGGAATTTTCTTGCGAAATCTGATCGGTGGGTTTCGCTCCCATAAATTGGGAGGAGACCACCCATTTTGGTTAAGACGATATGTGGCTGGGAGCGTCATTCCATCCCTCAGAAGTATTCCTTCTTTCAATGGCTCTAATTGTTCCTCCTTTGGTGAACCCTCCACTTGAATGAAGTAGGTCTTGGAGAAACCAAGATTTGGTTGAATGATTTTCTGTTTCAATATGTTGTCGCTGGTCAGAACGAGCAGCCCCTCTGAGTCATAGTCCAAGCGGCCCGCTGGATAAACTTGATTATCTGTAATGAAGTCGGAAAGAGTCGCTCGCCCTTTTTCATCAGTGAATTGGGATAAAACTTGAAAGGGTTTATTAAATAAAAAAATAGTTTTTTTCAGTGCTGGCCTTACTTTTTTATTTTTAGCCATCGGGATATTTCGTCAAATCTGGTCTACCGTATCAGAGTAAAGGAAATAATTTTCATTGTGGGAGAATTGTCTTGGATTTATATGAAGTGATGAGGAGTACCTTCGCCGCCCGAGAGTTTACGGATGATCCAATTGCAGACGAGTTAATTTATAAAATCCTAGAAAACGCTAGGTTTGCGCCTAGCGGAGGCAACCGTCAGGGTTGGAAAGTCGTCGTTGTACGTAGGCCTGAGATTCGAAAGAATATCAAGAACTTGATAGAGCCCGTTTTTAGACGTTATTTGGCTCAGGTGCGAGCTCAAGAATCACCTTGGAACTCGATTAATGCAACTAAGCTAACGGATCAGGAGATTAGAGAGACTGAGATACCGCAGGGGTTCCTTGATCGTCTGGTGACTGCACCCCTGCTCTTGTTCGTGTTTGTTGATTTATCGGTTGTTGCCTCTATGGATATGGATTTGGATCGCGTCGGTGTGATCTCTGGAGCCTCTATTTACCCATTCGCTTGGAACATATTGTTAAGCGCCAGAAATGAAGGTCTTGGAGGTACGATCACCACATTCGGCGCTGTTTATGAGCAGGAGCTTTTTAAACAGTTAAATGTCCCAGATCATTTTGCCTTTGCCGCAATGCTTCCTATCGGAAAGCCTATAAGACAGTTGACTAAGCTTGCCAGATACAAAGTGGAAGAGTTTACGACGTCTGAGACTTTTGACGGGCCTGCACTTACCTCGGATAAGTGAATCTGCTAGTTTTATTGCGCTCAAAGATTTAGAAAATTCACGCGCTTTGAAAGGAATACTTATGTCTGATTCGGAGATCGAAAGTCAGAACGAAGAAGAAAAGGATAATGCATCGCCAGATGCCCCCATGGAAAGAGAGAGCCAGGGTTTTATGGTTATTTGGATTTTAGCTTTTTTGATTTTGGTCTCTGCTTTGGTGCTGAGCTTTTAGCGGCATAGGGAGAATAGCATTTGGCTAACTTGACGGTACTTTCTTATCAGTGCGAAGAGATCTCGGAGGATATAGGCTCTATTGTTCTGAAGGAGGTTGAGCTTGCGGATCCCGGTCCTGGTGAGGTAAGGGTCAGGTTGAAAGCTTGCGCGGTAAATTTCCCGGATCTGTTGATGATACAGGGTAAATATCAATTTAAACCGCCGCTGCCATTTGCACCAGGTTCGGAAGCAGCTGGAGACATTGAAGCCTGTGGTCCCGAATGTGACTTCAAAGAAGGCGATAAGGTCATCGTCAATATGAGGTGCGGTGGTTTCTCGGAGGGAGTGGTGGTGGATCAATCTCAAGTTCGGGAGATCCCAGAGGGTATGGACTATGGTCCGGCCGCTAGCTATCAGACGGCTTATCTCACTGCCTATGTCGCATTGTATCGAAGAGGGCATCTCACGGAGGGCGAGAGTCTCCTGGTTCATGGAGCGACCGGTGGAGTTGGCATGGCGGCGGTTGACCTTGGTAAATTTTTTGGAGCAAAAGTCATCGCCACGGGTGGGCGAGATGACAAATTAAGCGTGGTAAAGCAACGTGGCGCAGATCACGTCATAAACTATAGCTTGCCGAATGGATCTCTTGGCGGTTTTCGCGAGGAAGTGAAGAATTTGACCCAAGGTAACGGTGCTGACGTCGTTTATGACCCTGTGGGTGGAGATGTTTTTGATGAGAGCATGCGATGTATCAATATTGGAGGCCGTTTACTCACGATCGGTTTCACGAGTGGTCGATGGCCCTCTGCCCCTGTGAATCTTGTGTTAATTAAACAGCTTTCTATTATCGGAGTGCGAGCAGGGGAGTTTGGCAGGGTTTATCCAGAGCTTGGCCGAGAGAATAGAGAAACTCTTTATGCGATGGCGACAAATAAGGATATAGATCCTCACATTAGCCACGCGCTTCCCCTCGATAAAGCAATCGACGCTATGCGTTTATTGGAGAAGCGTGAGGTTGTTGGAAAGGCGATCGTGACAATGAATGGTTATTCATATCCACAATAGGCTATCGTCGTCGGTTCGTTATTGACTCTCTGAGAACGTTCTCTGCAGTCGCCGCATACCAGCTATCCACCTATCGTAATCAGAGGTTTTTCGCTTGATATACTCCGCGACCTCCGGGTGAGGCAATACTAGAAATCGTTCTTCTCGGATAGTTTCTACTACAGCGTCGACTGCGATGTCTGGCTCGATCATTCCATCTACTGCAGCGACACCAGCGCCACCAGCGGTCATTGCGGTCCTAACAGCCTGAGGACATAGCACAGAAACTTTAATTCCTCTCTCTCCGTAAGTGATTGCGAGCCATTCGGCTAGTGCTACTGCCGCGTGCTTTGTAACCGCATAGGTCACGGACCCGATTTGACTAAGCAAACCTGCCGCGGAGGCCGTGCTTAACAGATACCCGCCACCACGTTTTTCCATAATCGGTACGAGTTTCCGAGCCGCCCAAACATGAGACATGGTATTAACATGCCATATTTTTTCCCAGACCTCATCCGGCTCATCGATATCTCGCCCGAGACCAATCCCGGCATTTGAGCAAAATAGGTCTATTGGGCCGAGATTGGCTTCCGTGAAATCTATAAGTTCAACGATATCGTTCTCCGCGGAAACATCGACCTTTCTGGCAATACCGTTTATTTCTTCAGCGACGCTTGTTGCGTCTTCAAAATTAAGATCGGCAACCACAACGTTCTTCGCCCCTTCTCGGTGAAAGCGTCGACACATTTCTCGACCGATTCCGCTAGCCCCACCGGTCACCACAATTGTTTTATCCTTTAATTCCATTAGCCTACTCCCCACGAATCTAGATGGCTCAAAAGATAGTCGTTTTCACATGCTGATGCTACGTGTTGCGAATACTCATTAATTCAAAGAGTTGTTTTCTGGGAGAGGTTATGGCTCCGAAGGGGTATGGGGGAAAAAGCGGTAGTAGATGGGCCGAGGAGAACTACTCCTGGATAATTGTAGGTTCGGTGCTGGTGATGCAGACGGTCAGCTCTGGCATCGGTTTTTATAATATGTCGGTCTATATCAAGACCTTTTCTGATCTTCTATCTGTTTCCCTTGCTGAGGTTTCTGTAGCCGCAAGTTTGTTTTATTTAACTGGCGGCATAGCAGGTCTTTATGTTGCGGCTCTGATGGATCGTTTTCCCGTGAGAGTGCTCGTATTTGGGGGAGCTCTGTTGTCTTCTCTGGCTTTGGCTTTAATGGGATTAGCGAGATCTTTGTTGGAGCTTTACTGTTTATTTAGTCTATTTGGAGTCGGTAGCGCAGGGATATCTATTGTGGTGTCGACTACTCTTATAACCAGATGGTTTGAAGGCCCAGATCGGTCGATGGCCTTGGCAGTTTCATCAACTGGATTGTCACTGGGTGGATTTATTTGGACTCCACTCACAGCGTATTGGATTAATGACCTTGGTGCTCTAGAGGCGATGTGGATACTCGCCATGCTCTTGCTGATTATTGTTTTGCCCATTGGCTTTATTTTGAAATTCCCGGATTTAAAAAAGTCGCAGCTCATTAGCGAGCCTACTGACGACCAAGACTTGAGAGAAGACTTGTCTTTAGAAGCGGCTTATAGATCGAGGTTCTATGTTCTGATCGTGATCGCCTATATTTTTATAATGTGTTCCCAAGTTGGTGCCATCGCCCATTTGTACAACCGGGTTGATTTGGTAGCAGGCTATGACTACGCCGCACAATCGATACAAGCACTATCAGTGGCTAGTATTCTTGGACGCTTTTTTGGAGGTTGGTTAGTGAACAAGATTTCAACGTCTAGCTTCGCTCTAGGCAATCTGATTCTGCAGGGTCTGGGATTATTATTGATCTCCTTGGCTGATAGCGGAGCTTTTTCTATTTTTGCTGCACTGGTTTTCGGGCTGAGTGTGGGAAATTTGTTGATGACTCTTCCCCTCTGGTTAGCTGAGGTTTTCCCAGCAGGTGTCTATCCCAAGCTGTTTGCGAGAGCAAACGCTTTCTCCGTATTGGGGTTGGCGGTAGGGCCGTTTACTATTGGAGCGCTCTTCGATTTAACCGATGGCTATCATATCCCTTATCTCTTTGCTCTATTCGTATCCCTGCTTGCATTTTTCGTTATGCTGGCAGCGGTTAAACAAAAGCCAGCCATTTCTCGATAAGGAAAAATGAAAAATAGGATTATTTTTTTTAGATCTTTTGATTGTTGTGAACAAATCAAAACCGTATTGGTCATGATCATGGCGGCAGCGGCTCTTGTGTCGACGGTTGGTTCCCAGACGGCTTACGCAGGAATCAAAGCTCCAGAATCTAGCTTACCCAGTCTGGCTGATATGCTGGAGCGCGCGAATCCTTCGGTGGTTAATATTGCCACACGAACGACCGTAGTAGAGCAGAACAGGTTACTTGCGGACCCTTTTTTCAGACAGTTTTTTGATCTGCCAGAGAGCGGTCGCCGTTATCAACGTACACAGAGTGCTGGCTCTGGAGTGATCGTTGATAGTGAGAAGGGTCTTATTGTGACCAATAATCACGTGATAGATAGAGCAGACGAAATAATGGTTGGACTGTCAGATGGTAGGACGCTGGTGGCCAAGTTAATTGGAAAAGATCCTCAGGTTGATCTTGCGCTATTGGAAGTAGCAGCGGATAAGCTGCAGCACCTGGAATTTGCCGAGATCAGTAAGGTCCGTGTTGGTGATTACGTTGTAGCGATAGGTAATCCCTTTGGCTTAAGTCAAACGGTTACAAGTGGAATTGTCAGCGCGCTGGGTAGGAGTGGATTGGGTATCGAGGGCTATGAGGATTTTATACAAACCGATGCCCCTATTAATCCTGGAAACTCTGGTGGAGCTCTCGTCGATTTATCCGGTCGGCTGATAGGTATAAATACCGCTATTTATGCACCAAGCGGCGGAAATATTGGTATTGGATTTGCGATACCAGCAAACATGGTAGAGGCGATAGTTGATCAGCTGTTATTAAAGGGCGAAGTGAATAGGGGGTATCTAGGAATTGTCGTACAAGCTGTCAGCGTTGACCTCGCCAAAGCCTTTAACATCGAGTCAGATCAAGGATTGCTAAGAGGGGTTATTGTTGTTGATATTGAACCCGGCAGTAGTGGCGAACTCGCGGGCTTTGAGCCCGGTGACATCATTTTAGGTATAAACGAGAAATCAATAAGACGACCGGCCGACTTTGAAAGTCAAACAGCGATAGCCTTTCTTGGGGATAGCGTGTCCGTTGAGATTATTCGACAACAGACTGAAATGAGTTTGATGTTGGAGGTGATATCTAACACGCAAGAGTCTGTGCCAGGTTTGAAGCTCTCGGGGATTCTTCGCGGTGTTCTGTTGAAGAATTTCGATAGTGACGAAGACGGTGTTTCCGAAGGAGTT
>CAJXCK010000023.1 GCA_913051785.1 uncultured Gammaproteobacteria bacterium | reverse complement strand
GACCCCCGGGCGGCAAGACAAGTTTTTATTAACTTTAAGTTAAACTATTGTCCCTGTCACATATATGTGCAACCGTGGATTCTTCCCAAGCCCAAGAAAGAACAACAATTAAAAAAAAGGTGTTACAACTTCAAAGATTGCTTCGTCGCGCTTTCGCGTCGGCCCAGCGATTGCAGGTCATCCAGACGTACTGAGACCCTAAGAGAAGACGCTCGCCATCATGGCTTTTATAACAAGCTACCGTCGCGTCCCTCACCTCCTGAGCGAGGAAAGAGTTGACGGAACCAGAGTTGTCGAAGGCGCAGCCTGATAAGAAAAAGGCCGTGGAGAGTACACTCGCTTTGACGATGTTCATGTAGCATCCTAATAACTTCGATTAGGGCTCTTCCAAGTGTTACCATAATACACATTAGATTGTCTTAATTTGATGAAAAAAACCAAAACACAGTCGATTTAGGCCGAAAAGATTTCCATAGAATAATATTGCAAAAGATTTATCGTCGCCGGTACGTTTATTGCTTCATTGCTGAAGAACCCAACCAATTGTCGAGATATCGACTTCGCAAATTAGGATAGGTCAAATATGAGGAAGAGAACAAGTGGGTCGGGCAGAAGAGAAGCGCCACGCCTTAACGTTAGGGAGCGAAGATCGAAAGAGTTGGCGCATCAGGACGTTGCCAAACCCAACACTTCAAAACAAAACAACGAGCAACGCACTTTTGCACCTAGCTTTTTGGAAGGCTCGGTGGCCGATCAAACACTCGAGGCACAAGCTGTCCAAACATACGAGCTACGAGAGCCTGAGGTTGATCCTTTTGCGAGCGAAATTCCAGAAAAGGTCGTTGAGCACATTACCAACGAAATGTTCTCACTAAATAATCAACTGGCCAGCGCACAAAGAGCGATCAACAACAAAATCGTTCTATTCTGTGCCCCCCTTCTCGCGCTCAATGCATGGATCGGCATTTGGGTCTGGACCTGAGTGTCCTAAAGCAAGTCAACACAAAACACCAATAAAGCATCCCCGTTTCAACAAAAACGAATCTGCCCAAGCCAACCTTTCACTTTCCAAGGGAAACGCCAGTCTCGTGTGCTAATGTAAGCGTTGGGGGAGCTAGGAATTCGGGCATGCAGAAATTTTTCCTGTTGGCGATCATTTTGCTGATCTGCAAAATTAGTTTCGCAACTAATTCAGTTAATTATAACGAAAGGCTCAAAGAGGCCTTGCCCGGGTTTGAAATGCCCTCACAGTGGCTACAAACACACCCTGCTTTCCGAGTTATCGGGAATTTGTATGGGGTTGGCGGGGTGGATCTCGCTTCTTACTTAATCACCTCCGATGATGGACATATACTCATCAATACAGGCATCGAGGGCTCACTAAAAGATATCGAGAAAAATATCGCTACTCTGGGCTTTGATATAGCGGACGTTAAAATCTTACTGTCAATGCAGTCTCACTTTGACCACACGGCTGATCTGGCACTTATTAAGGAGCTCACTGGGGCAAAAATGTATGCGACCAAAAAAGATGCTCGCGTACTGGAAGACGGCGGGTTGAGTGATCCTCACTTCGGTGGCCTAGAAACTTTCAGACCAGTAACGGTGGATAAAATCATCGAGGACGGAGAAATTATTAAATTGGGTGATATAAGACTGAAAGTCTACTACCACCCCGGTCATACCGAGGGTAGCTCGAGTTATGGTATGAAGATGGCCGAAAATGGCAAAACCTACAATGTACTTATTTCCAACATGGGAACAATCAATCCTGGAAAAAAATTGCTTGTCGACCCAACTTACCCGGGTGTTTCCGAAGATTTTGCCCTGACATATAGATCGCAAAAGCAGATCGGAGCAGATATCTGGGTTGCGGCGCACAAGAGTCAGTACGGCTTTTACTTCAAATACAAAGCATCTCAGTCGTACAGCCCTGACACTTTTTTTGATCCAGAGGGTTTCCTAGAAGCTGTCGAAAAGTTAGCGGCCGCCTATACCAGGCAACTCGAACAAGAGTTAGCTGAGCTCGATCAGAAAAATAAACTACGGAATTAGGGAGACAATTGATGAACCGAGAGTTCAAACGTGCGTCAGCATACATATTGATGAGCATCGCGATGCTGGGGTGCGGCCAAACGACGGATTCCGCTAAGTACGAGACTGAAATCCGATGGACAAGCTACGGTATCCCCCATGTTAAGTCAGAAAATTGGGGTGGGCTCGGATATGGCTTTGCCTATGCTACGGCGGAAGATGCGGTTTGTGTAATTGCGAAAGACTTGATCATGGTTAATGGCGAACTTTCACTCTTTTTTGGACCAGAAAACGGAAACCTTGAAAGCGATATTTTTCATAAAGGGGTTTTAACCGATCAAAAAATTGAGGCGTATTCGAAAGCTCAAAGTTCTCGCTCAAACCAAATGAATGCGGGTTATGTTGCTGGCTACAATCGATATCTAGCAGATAACAAGGACACTTTACCAGCCAGTTGTCGCAATCAGAATTGGGTAAAACCCATTACTGATTCGGATCTGGCCAGGCTGGCAATAGGCGTGGGTGTTCGATACGGCTTGGGTCGCTTCCAGAAGCAAATTGCCCAAGCGGCTCCTCAGCAAGATGAGGCGGAACTTGCTAGCGCATCCTGGGATTTACCTACTGGCATCGGCAGCAACGCGATCGCTATAGGCAAGGATCTGAGCAAATCTGGGCGAGGAATTCTGTTTGGCAACCCGCACTACCCTTGGCACGGATCTTCCAGATTCCACATGATTCATACCACGATCCCGGGCGAGCTTGATGTCATGGGGACGAGCCTGTTAACAACCAACCGGGTAGCGATAGGATTTAACAAAGACATCGCCTGGACCCACACGGTCTCAACCGCGCTAAGATTTACGCTATACCAGCTCACCCTTAATCCAGAGAATTCTCTTGAATACCTGTACGACGGAGCCTATCGGCCGATTCGAGAACAAAACGTCGTTGTTAATCGAAAAAATGAGGATGGAGAACTTATTGAGGAGCTCCATTCCATCTATTTGACCCACTACGGTCCCATCGTGCAAACAGATCAGCTAGTCTGGAGTCAAACCACCGCTTTTGCCTTAAGAGATGCTGTAATCGATAACTATCTCACGGCGGATACCTATGATGCTTTAAACAAAGCCTCCTCCACGCAAGAAGTCGAGGCTGCAATAAGTAAGCAAGGCGTTTATTGGACCAACACTATTGCGTCCGATCGCCACGGCAATGCTTTTTATGCTGATATCAGTGGCACACCCAATGTTGATGAGGCATTACTTGAGGCTTGCCAGGTCAAAGCATCCGATCTTCCTGATCGTTTGATTTTACTTAACGGCACGACATCCGACTGTGAATGGCGAGAGGATTCGAGAAGCGCCGTTCCTGGAACTCTTCCTGCAGAAAAGATGCCTCGAATCACCAGAGATGACTATGTCTCAAATTCGAATGACAGTTATTGGCTATCAAATCCCGAGGAGCCACTCGAGGGTTACTCTCCCATCATCGGCTCAGAGAAAACAGCGCGAAGCCTGCGTACAAGAGCTGGGCTGACTCTAATACAGGAACGAATTGATTCAGGCGAAAAACTATCCCCAGATCACGTAAAGGAGATGCTCTACAGTCATCGTAACTTTGGCGCCGAGTTGCTTCTCGACGATCTTCTCTCTTTTTGCAAAGGCCGACCAGAACTGGAAGCTTCATGCATCGCATTATCGGATTGGGATCGAACGATGGATATTGATTCTAGAGGTGGACACCTTTGGAGAGAGTTCTGGGATAAGGCTCGCAAGATAGAAGGTCTTTATACTGTCCCATATTCTCTGGAAAAACCGGTGGAGACACCGAACGGCCTTAATACAGAGGATCCTACCGTAGCGACTGGAATCGAATCTGCATTGCTCAACGCCCAGAAGAAACTCGAGGATGCGGAGATCGCCTTAGACGCAAAACTAGGTGATATCCAATACGCGATCAGAAACGATAAAAAAATAGGTGTCCCAGGGGGCGAGGGCTGGGCCGGCATGTTCAGCATGATCGTCACCCGACTTCAAGGTAAGGCGGGATATACGCCGATCATCCATGGAAACAGCTTCGTCCAAGTGGTTAGCTGGAATGAAGAAGGCGATATTCTTCCAGAGGCGATTCTAACTTACTCCCAGTCTCCAGAACCGGACTCGAAGCATTACAGCGATTTGACCGAGCTTTATTCTAACGAACAATGGATAAGGCTCCCCTTTACCGACGAGGAGATAAATGCCGACCCCAACCTTCGAGTCCTCAATCTGAGGGAATGACGGGTTGACAGCAGAGGGCTTTCTTTAAGAACGCGTGCTTCGTCTCAGAGGATGAAGTGCGCCCTCCTCGCCTATCAAATAATCTGGGATCTGTACTTCATAGTTACCCAAGGAAGGCTTTTCTTCTGTTTCTACTCGAGTTCCACTCACCATGCCGAGCGTCCCGTAGGTCCGCAATCCTAGTCTCCGCTTTAACTTGGGACTAGCCTGGTCCAGCACCTCTTGGAGACACGAAATACCCCAGTTTTCTTGTTGTCGCATCCACGGCAAACAACAGAAAGCACCTAATCTCCGCCTCGGATGCCCCTCAACATTGATTCCAGTTCCATGCCAGATCCTTCCATCGAAAGCGAACACACTTCCTGCAGGAGCTTCGACCTCTTTGATGAATTCTCGGGGAGGCGGTGTTACTCGATACTCTTCGGACCATCGATGACTACCTGGCACGACATGTGTCCCGCCACGAGCTGCCGTAAAATCATCTAACAAGTAAAAAACATTACACGCTGCTGGAAAATCGGCAGTAGCCGGAACTTGACCCTGATCACGATGAAGCGGTTGTGGTTCGAGGGAGGGCCTTCTGAAAAGCGAGCCGGTCAAACTGGACAGTAGAAAGTTAGGTCCCAGCATGAAACCGGCCAGTTCTTCGGTTTCCGCTCTCTCTACGAGGTCCAGGAAATGTCGACCCTTGTTAACCAAATTTGACAAGGACTGCAGCGGTAAAGATTCGTCTACCGGTGACAAATCGCCTAGATTTCGCTCCGCCTCGGCCTGTCTGTCTAGTTTTTCAGAGAGTATTTCCACCTCATTGAGGGTCAACACATCCGTGACAACCGTCATTCCAAATTCACTCAACTGCTCTTTAGCGATCTCCAGATCTTGCGTCGGCTTTGGAACCTCGAGAACCTCTGGATAGTCCAGAACAGGCATCGCATCATATCTTGTCTGTTTGTGGCTGATTATGTCGCTCACGTTCCCTCCTCATTAACAACAAACCCCGAGAGAATGTTGTACCCGCTTAATTTTTTTGTCTACAGAAATCGCTGAGCCAGGGAGCTTTGAAGATAACTATTAAGTTTAATAATTACCTGTTAACTTATTTTTTCACTTAAAAATGGAGGAGAAGATGAGAAAGACAGGATTGTTTACGGCAATTATATTTAGCATTTCGTCATCATTCGCGATAGCGGATGATCACCAGATGTTCACGGGAGATCTGGACCCAGATGCACCCATAAATCTTCAGACTCAGATCTGTACGCTGAAGCCTGGAAAAACACTCGCTCAGTACGATCGACTGATTAATAAATATTTCGCGTGGGCTAAAAAATACGATGTCGAAACCACGTTTGTGCGGCAGACACCATTCTTGACGCACGCCAATCCTGACAATCCAAATAATTTTGATTTCGTGGAGTTTTTAGCTTCAGACTATGAGACTTCGGGTAAAGCCTGGGATCTCTGGTTATCCACGCCCGATGGCCAAAAACTGAACGAAGAGTGGTTAAGTCTTGCATCGTGCGATGTAAAAATGGCCAGCTTGTATACCCGTTGGGCCAAAGTAGAAGAACTTAATTCCGACGATAATCGAATCGCGGTTTGGAACTGGTGCTCAAGGAAAGAGGGAGTTTCCTCAGAACAGTTGATGGCAAAGCATGACGCGATCGTCAAGGAATATTCAGACGGAGTTGGCAATATCGGTTGGTTTACATTCATCCCAAACATTGGTGGAGCAAATGCACCCGCTGACTTTGCCCACATCATGGTCTATCCCGACGTGGAGGGCCTAATGAAACATCAGGAGTGGTTCGCGAACGGTGGTTGGAGAGCACGCCAGGATTACTATACTTACGCGAATTGTCAGGGTGAATCGGCTAATATCGAAGTGATTATGAATCGACCCGGCTCCTAGACTATAGAAACATTACTGAAGAGAGGGCGGACAGAAGTCCGCCCTTTCCTGGGTTCTTGATTCAGGACGCTATCTTGAGTTCTAAGGGGCGTGGGCTCAATCGCAGCTGACTAAAAGAAGACAGCAGAATCGAAACAGATTTATACGATAAATTGTCACTCTGCTTCGCTATTTCAATAATGAATCCTTGAACGTAGCGGTCTGTATCATCTGACATGATCGCCAACAAACGATCAATCTGTTCACTAGTGAACTGTTGATTACAAGCCGCTTGTAATAAGGCGTAAGCAATCGATTGCCGCACGGTTGACCTTGGGAACATCGCGACATCAGTATTATTCGGTTCCACCCCAGATTCTAATCTGCCTATTAGGGCAGTAATCTCTTTCTGAAAATCTACACTCTTATCCCGAAAGAGTTGTCCTAGCGAATAAACTGCATTGGACCTAACTAGATCGTCTTTATCTTCTGAACCAGCCTTTAGCAATCCCGCAACTACTTGTGGCTTGGATGCGTTCTGAATGGTTCCCAGCGCATAGACAGCCAACCTTCTAACACCCACTCTAGGATCTGAAACTAGGCTCAAAATGTCGGTTACCCGCAGGGGAGAACACGCTCTTAGTCCGTAGCATGCGGCCCGTCGCACCGACTCAGTCTCGTCGGCCAGAGCGTTTATCAACACCTCTGCGGCAGAATCAATATTCATCTCCCCGAGTAGGTAGGCAGACCTAACCTTGTCCCGCTCATCTCCTGAGAACAGCATGCCTCGGAGCTTTTCAAGATTCTCCGGGGATTCATCAGATCCGTCTTTGTTGGCAGACCAATTCCAGATATTTCTTACGATCGGTCGAAGGTCTTCGCGCACAGTCTCAATATTTAAATCTTTCTGATGACTCCAAGCCGGCGCCTTCGGCTCTTGGGTTCTCATGAAGTGAAACTTGTACATAAATCGATCTGCTTCTCCAGGGAGGGACCTTGAACCTCTATGCAAGATATCGTAGTTACAAATAATCACCGTCCCCTTTGGCACCGTAAAATATTTTCGCTGTAGATCAGGTACTCCAAGAGATTCGACGGACTCTCTCAGTCTGCGATCCCTATAAGCAAGGTCCTCACTGCCCATTTCCTCTCGCCCAAAAGAACGATCAATGGAGTCTTGCGAATGCCAGGTTCCATCGTCTTTTTCAAAATCCTTAGTCCAGTACTGAGTGCCAAGAATCAGCTCTGTTGCGCCATTTTCAATCGTTACATCCTGAGGGTAATAGAAAAGCAAAGCCCAATCAGGCCGATGTGATCGATAATGGCCTCTTTCATTCCACGGCAGATTGCCATCCTGATGAAAACCTTGGTCAATCAAAGAGCTTTTATGAACAAAATTATGCGGGTGTATTACGTAATTTTCTCCAAGGACGCTTTCTAAGGCGCCAGCAACACTTGGATCCTTGAAAATGCCGTCAATTTCAGGGATACGACCCCGCAAACTGTCTCCGATGATGTCTAAATGAGCCGTTTTGCTTTTAGAACTCTCCACCAATGAATAAATGTTCTGTCCGTGCTCGTAAAGACGATCGTGGAAGTCTGCATCTAGACTGTCGGGTTGCAGGACGATTGCCCCCTCATTCAGGTATTGGGTATATTGTTCATCACTTAGAAGATTCTTCATTGATGTCTGGTCCCCCTTATTTACAACCTAATTAACTTATGTGTTTTACTTTGGAAATTCTAGACTCTAATAGCTGGGACAAAGACATATGACCAAAAATAAGGCAAAACTCTAAGAAGGTGTATTTGCATACCAAATTCGTGTCAAATGAAGAACGTGTTGGTCTACTGATAACATATTCCTCTCTGGGGAGCCGAAAATGAACGAAAAATTCTGTTTCCATATTGTGTTGATCCTCGGGGTGATTTTTAGCGCCATGGGCTGCGCGAACAGCAACCCTCCTGTGAATGAAGACGGATTAAATCGTGAGCTCACAGTGGGTTTGGTCCAACGCGAAATCAAAGAGGGCAGCCCTGCTGAGGAGGTAATCAGAACTCTGGGCAGCCCCAATATAGTCAAAACCGACGCGGATGGCCTCGAAGTTTGGGTCTACGATCGATTCTCGAGCGAAAGGTTACGACGCTCCTTCGCCGCCTCTCTTTTCGGCCTATCTGACTCAAGCTTAGGTCTTTTCCAGGGTTCTAGCAGCAAAGAGCAAAGCTCCACGGTCAGTTTGACCGTCATTCTAAACTTCGACAAGAATTCAAACGTGTCAGGTGTCGCATACCATCGAAGCAAGTTTTAGCTGCCGCCAGATCAATGAGTAAAAGATTAGTCACAATATCATTTGCGGCCCTCATTTTACTCGGCTGTGCATCGGGATCGCCAAAATATTCAGACGTTGAATTACGGGAGATGCAAACGAGAGATTTCTCAACCAATAACAAAGTCGAGGTCTACAAATCAGTTGTTAATGCTTTGCAGGACGAGGGGTTTCAACTGCAACTATCCGATTCAGCGGCCGGTGTTTTAACCGCACAATCCTCGGAGATAACTCCCAATAAGGGAAAAATCGCCCGCGCAACAGTTCTTACCGTTTTGACCAACGGACTTTGGGCTTTAACCCTTCCTGGGGCCGAATTCGGTATTACGAATACTATTTCGGTTAGCGGAAATGTCACGTCTCTCAACAAACGAACACGAGTGAGACTCAATTTCGTTCATGAACAAAGAAACAAAGAGAACCGATTGGTCAAATCAGACGCTATCGTCGATCGCAAATTTTATAGAGAGGTTTTTATCAAAATTGAGAAATCATTATTTCTCGAACAAAACCTTTAACCGGTTCAGAACTCAGGGCTTAATAATTTCTTCCGCGATCGTTGTCAGTCGCTCGACTGGATCCCCCTGCCCCATCATAGGAATCACAACTCGACCAACGCCCACCGCCTCTAACTCGCCAAGAAAATCTTCGCCACCTGTACCCGGCCACATGCAAGTAATTTCAATCTCAGATAGATCACGACCAATTGCGTCACACTCTTCCCGTAAATGAGTCATGTGTTCCTTGAGCTCTCCCGGATCCCCAGTCGGCGCAAACCAACCATTGCCCAGCTGAGCTGTACGTTTGAAAATTTTACCTTTGACGCCTCCCATGACTACTGGAAACGGATTCTGAATCGGCAATGGATAACTCTTAAAACCCTTCCATGAGATAAATTCACTTTCATGTTCTACGACGTCGCCCGACCAAATTTTCCTCATCCCTGCCACATAATCATCAAAACGCGCGCCTCGGTGCTCAAAGGGAACACCTAAGGCTTCAAACTCTTCCCGTAACCAGCCGATACCAACACCCAACATAAACCGACCATTAGAAATAAAGTCCAAACTGGCTGCCTGTTTGGCCATATATATAGGGTTTACTTGAGAGAGAATATTAACGCCAGTTGCCAAACGGATCGTTTTTGTAGACGCTGCGACAGCAGACAGCGCAATTAACGGGTCAACAAAATTTGTCTCAGGAGCAGCGCCCATGTTCCCTGATTTGTTGTATGGATACTTGGATTCATAATCAATAGGAATGACGACATGTTCAAATGTCCATACCGATTCATAACCTAGTGACTCCAGGAGTTGAGCCATCTGAACCATCTGGTCGGCAGACTGCACGCCTATATTCACCGGTATAACACCTATCTTCATAATCCTCCCAAAAAAATCTCACAAGTTCACAAACATCTTATTATTTCTAAGACACTCGCAACACAAATTATTATCCAAATATTTATAACTAATAGATTCAAATCACTAAATAATCACCTAGAATACTCACCTTTCTAGCATTGCCCGGGTGGTGGAATTGGTAGACACAAGGGACTTAAAATCCCTCGGCAGTAATGCCGTGCGAGTTCAAGTCTCGCTCCGGGCACCAAAAATTCTGGAATAAACGACTCCCTTATACCCTAAGAGAGCCGTTTGGTTTTTAGTTATAATGTGCCTAGCTTTGTTTCCTTTACGAAACCTAAGCGACTCTGCTAGGACTCTTCTAACTTAATTTATCGTCTGTCCCCTATACGAGGCAACCATGGAAAATGCGTCTGGATCATTCTCTGCAAGCATCGCACCCCATTCCGCACTTTGAGCCATTTTCATAAAGGTCTCCGCCATTTGAGCATGACTTTCCCACATCATCACGTAATGACCGCGGCCAGTACCGCCAATGCCCTCCATATAAATTTCGACTCGGGCACCGAGCTTTTCATGGATTTTCTTACCTACGAGGAAACGTTCCATCAAATACTGAGATTTGCCGGGAGCGGGATCCCAAATATTTACCGTATAAACATACTGGCCCTCGAAATCCGCAGCTTTCTTCGAAAGGTCCGCATTGCTACCCGCAATACTTGAAACCATCTCGCCGACAGGATCCGATGAAGTTCTTGCCATAAAGGCATAAAAAGCCTCGGCTTCTTTCGAATTTTGCGGAGACGCATCCCAAAATTTTGCCCAGCCGGCCATATCGTCGAATCTAATTGTGTAGTCTACCTCTTGCGTTCCTCCTACCCAGCGTTGGCCTATCGATACCTGAGCCCCCATTGCTTCGTGCAAACCCTTTGCTTCAGCGAAATTTTGCAACATTTGCGCCGACTTGCCAGGAAAAGCTTTCCACGTAAAACTCTCAACAAGTTCGGCATTAACGCCAAAACTACAGAAGACAAAACCAACTAAGATCTGAAATCTTTGCAACACTTTCATAAAATCACCTTTTAGATATAAACTTAACTTTAAATTTTACAAATGAAGTTAATGCATTATCAGCATGGCATCAAGCCGGCAACCTTGCACAGGGAGGTCAAGTCCGGCTCAATTCAGCAGACCAACATGCCTGCATGATCCCCTCTTCAAAGAATGGGGATTTCACATCACGTATTACAACCCCTGCTGATTAAGATCTGGCAGGGGCCTCTGCACCCGACCTCGCTTCACCGAAGTTACCGAGAAGCCCCAAACGTCTTCGTCACTTCTAATGATATTATTCTTGGCGCCCCTGGCTGCTCTGTACGTGCAAAACCATTTTGGAATCCCGATAGACCTAAGCTACTTATTGGGGTGTCATCGTTGGTGATATTTGACACGCTCAAAATAGCCTGTACAGAATCATCTGGAGAGTTAAAGATTAACCGAGCACTTGCTAAAGCGTAGGCATCCACTTTATAGGCCGCCCTTTCAAATAAAGTAGCGTACTGATCAGAATAATACATCCAATTAGCGACGGCCGTGAAAGAGCCGATATCTGTATCGAAATAATAAGATCCAACAATTGCCAATTTATGTTCCGGTGACTTAGGTAGTGAGTTTCCACTTACATTAGTCTCCTCAGGCACGAGGAAACCAGTGTCCACCAAGTTCAGATTTTCGGCGACTGTGGCTTGCATATGGCTATAGTTTCCAACTAATTGAAAGGAATCTGAAGCGATCCAAGTCCCCTCGATTTCTAACCCATAACTCTCCGCCTTCGGAATGTTAATAAAATCCTGTAGCGTTAAACCGGTGGTCGAATCCAGAAAAGAAACTGGAGCCTGCATATCATTGTAATCATAATAATAAACCGCAGTATTTAGTCGAATTAACTTATCGAAGAGATCTGTTTTGAAGCCAGCCTCATAGGAGTAAAGCGTTTCTCCATCGACGAATGGAGACACAGAAGCACTAATCCCAGTTGACTGCGATGGATCGAATCCTTCTAGCTGCCCCAAACGCATACCGCCGCTCTTGAAGCCTTTTGCAACGGTTCCATAAATCATCGAATCATCCGAGATTTGATAATCCAATCCAAGCTTTCCAGACAGCGCATCCCAACTGTTACTCAATGCACGACGAGTTGGCCCATTAAAGTCCTTGGAGATATCTAGGGAAAAACCAGGTAGTAGCGCCGGGTTGTAGTAAACAATTCTCTGCTCCTCAGCTCCATCCTTGTCGTCGGTTGAATACCTAAGTCCTACAGTAAGGTTCAGCTGCTCTGTCAGCTGGATATCCCCTTGACCATAAACTGCATATTGCTCCGACTCGAGGAAGCCCGCTTGGTAGTAAATATCACCTTCCAAATTTAAGGTGTCCGTCAAACCATAAGTCGCTCCGTTTAGCGGCATATAAAGGGCGGTTTCGTAGGGGGCTCTTACATGGTACGGCTGGTGAATACGCTCTTCGTAATAATAAAGGCCTCCGATAAACTGCACTCGTTCCATATTTGACGTAATAAATTGAAGTTCATGACTGTCGTACCGCTTATTTTCCTCGATGTACAGCTCACCATAAACAGATACCGGCATCGTTGCGTACTGCATCCCCGAAGTCGGGTCTATAAGTGGATAATCGAATCCAGCCCGATCCGTTCCGTCAGAATCTCCCGAAAACCACCAGTCATACTGTGCATTGGAATAAATGTAACGTATCTCAGCACTATCGAGGCTGTATTCCAGATTCAAAACTGACTGATTTGTGTCTCTAACCCCGGTGGAACCATCGTGATCTACGCTAACTGTCCTATTATCTTTTAGGCCAGGTGCGTTAACTAACCCGTATTGAGAAAATGGGTAGATATCGCCTTGGTAAATTTCTGATGCGTAGTCCGCTCGCAATACGTTATACGCTGGATTGCCATTTGTGGTGACACCGTTTAGCTTAATCCAAGCATAGAACCTATCGTTTAATTGGGCGTCAATCTGAAACTCTACGTACTGTCCTCCAGCTAAACCCCCTACTTTCCCTCCGCTGCCGAGATTATCCTGATAACCATCCATATCATTTTGTTTCCAAGCATTCAGTCGATACTGGAACTTCTCATAGTTCGCTATAGGTCCACTAATCGATGTCGCATAAAAGCGCTGACCATAGTCGCTGACAGATGCTTGGACGTCTGCACTAAACTCTTCACTTGGTCGACGAGATATTACATTCACCAGACCACCAACAGCATTTCTACCAAAGAGAGTCCCTTGCGGACCCCTCAAGACCTCAGTCCTCTCGATAAAGAGTGGAATCTGGCCTATGGCGGCGGTTTCAGACGTATACGTACCGTCATAATAGGTCGCGACACCCGGATCGCTGCCGATCGCATTATCAAGGCGACCTACACCCCGAATCGTAAAGCGATTCGGACTGCTTTGATAACTTACTCCGGGCGTGAATGCGGCGATTTCTTGAATCGACCTTAAACCGAATTCCTCTCTCTCCCTCGAACCAAACGCTGTTACGGCGACAGCAGTCTCCTGGGCCGAGGACTCTATTCTAGTTGCCGTTACTATTACCTCCTCGATCCCTCTGCGATCTTCAACTGCTGAAGCAACAGAGCCAGTTTCACTCCAAATCTGGTTACTTAAAAAGATCCAAATAAAAAGCGACGCGCAAACAGTTATAGTTTTTTTCACTGGTTCTCCCCCGAGTTTAAGATTGAGTCGGAATGATTCCCGACCGTAACTATATAACTTTAAGTTTATATTATTAGTTTAAGTAAATCTAATCTGAAGCCAAGCCGACCTGAAACGTAGAAATCGACCAAAAAACAACAAGAAACCTATTGTTTTATGTATCCGTTTATCTTCAACGCTTCCAAGATCCCGACGAGGATCAAATCGGTAACGACGTGGTCAAATAAGTCTTCCTTGTCGAACAAGTGAGACAACCCCCCGGTAGCTAACATCAGAGGTCTTACCCCTTGAAAAACCTCTGTCGTAATCCTTGACGAGAGTTCTTTGATCATTCCAACGTTACTCCAGTAGAGCCCACTCTGAATGCTCTCAATGGTAGTTTTTCCGACCACCTGTTCAACTGAGCGTATTTCTACTGATGGAAGTTTTGATGTTTTTGATTCGAGCGCCTCCATAGAAAGCCTAATTCCAGGCATTATGTTTCCCCCAAGAAAAACTTTATCTCTCGTAATGGCGCAAACCGTCGTCGCCGTTCCAAAATCGACCAAGATAAGGTCTTTACCGGGAAATATTTTGCAAGCGCCGATTGCATCAGCGATACGATCGCTTCCCACCTCCTTCGGATCTTTGTAATCAATTTTCAGACCAGTCTTGATGCCAGGCTGCAACAACATCGGTTCAATATTGAAGTATTTCTGACTGCAAGAGCGCAGTGCGTAGTTCAACTCTGGGACTACGGAGGAAATACCTATGGTTGTAATCAAATCAGGATCAACGCCATTTTCTCGAAGAGCGCCTCTGAGAAATACACCAAACTCATCAGAAGAAATCTGAGCTTTCGATGCATATCGGACCTGCACTTTCAATTGCTCACCTTCGAAGACACCACAGAATATCTGGCTGTTACCAATATCTAACGCTAAAATCATACGCTTGCCTCAAGCGTCACGTTATCGATCAAGCGGATAGAGCCGGCTTTCCCTGGCGCTCGAACGGCACCGTACCTCCTACCCTTGTGAGTCTCTACATAATCGACTAACAGCCCTTCCTCTGAGAGCTTTGAGGAGACAATGTCATCAGCATCTCTAAGGGCGAGCATTTTATTCAACTTTCTCGCCATTTTTAGTCCTTCCTCGTTCAATAGCGCGTTCCTCGAGGAAAGCGCCAGCCCCTCGGGATCTCTAACCGTTTCAACACCGACTATTTCAACATCGAGAAAGAATGCGGCACACATACCTCTAATCAACTCCAGCTGCTGATAATCTTTCTTCCCAAAATAGGCGCGATTTGGCCAAACCAGATTCAGCAGCTTCATGACGACCGTTAGCACCCCGGTGAAGTGTCCGGGCCTGTTAGCTCCGCATAATTTTTCGCTAAAACTCGTTTCCTGCAGCTGATAGGCAAAGTTATCGTGATACATATCTTGATCATTAGGCAAAAAGACCGCACTGATTCCCATTCGTTCCAAAACTTCAAGGTCTTTTTCAATACATGAGGGATAAGACTCTAAATCCACGCTGCTGTCGAACTGTGTTGGGTTTATGAAAATACTCGCAATCGAAAAATCGTTTTCATCCATGCTCCTCTGACACAAAGATAAATGACCTTCATGCAATGCGCCCATTGTGGGAACAAAACCCGTTGTCTTTTCAACGGAGTTGGCTTGACGATAGGCCTTCAATTCTTTGATCGAAGAGATGGTCCTCATCTATAGGATTCCTCGCAACTGGGAAACTCTGATTGAGTCACGTCTTCATGGAACCTATCGACCGCCTCGGAAAGTACCTCGCTGCCTTTCAAGTAATGACGCAAAAACTTGGGTTTGAAATCTTCCTGCATTCCTAACATATCTTGCAAAACCAGCACTTGACCATCGGTGTGGGGGCCCGCGCCGATGCCAATAGTTGGAATCGAAACATTCCTGGTTATGCGATCGCCCAGTTTCTGAGGTATGCATTCTAGTACCATTCCAAAGCATCCCGCATGCTCGAGCAGTTTCGCTTCTTCAAGTATTTTTTCTGCAGAGCAGGCCGACTTCCCCTGAACCTTGTGGCCTCCAAAGGCTTCCACAGATTGCGGGGTTAGACCCAAATGCCCCATCACTGGCACCCCTGATTCGACAATATGCTTGATGACGTCTATGTGCCCGATTGCTCCCTCAATTTTTACGGCATTGCAACCGGCATGCATTAATCTGCGAACGTTGTCTAAGACCAAATCAACCGAGTATCGAGCTGTCAAAAAAGGCAGGTCCCCAACAATAAATTTATTCGGAGCACCTCTTCTAACCGCTGCGGAATGGATTTCCATGAGCTCGATGGTTGCATGCACTGTGCTGGGAAAGCCATGCATGACCATGGCTAGGCTGTCCCCGACCAAAAGCATATCGATATCGGTTTTTTCAAGGATCTGCGCGGACCAATAGTCGTAGCAAGTTACCATTGAGATTTTATCGTTTTGTCTTTTCTTCGATGCGAAATCGATCACGTTCATTGCATATCCCCTTCTTTTTCAGGGAAGCCCGCAACCGAACGACTGACGCTCCAATCGGACATACTGGCCTACCCTGGTACCCGTCCAAAGATCGAGTCCTAAACCTAGTATAAATTGATGTCAAAGTGGGGAGCTGTTGCTAACCCACTCTGATAAATCGCGATCCTACAAGAAGTCAGGCTTTTGGCAATCAAAACTTAACTTTTAGTTAGTCAGGTTTTTTGTGCGATGTTCAACAAAATATACCCAGCAAAGGTCGAAAAATAGTCCTCAAGCTGGAAGCCTCGCCAGCAGTTTTTGCCGAACCTAGTCCTAAGATTTTTTCGCTTGCAAGATCATTGATTTTTGGATTCGTCTAGCGCGCATGCACTTAGGACAACCCCTTCGAGAAGTATTCGTAAGATAGGGCTCATTCCTGGGAAAAGTATTGCCGTATCGCATCGTTAAGATAATACTGAACATCGCAAGAACCGGTAATATCGAGCGCGCTTGAGATGTTGAATCGAATAAAAAAAACGAGCTGGTTGTTTATCTGTATCCTTCATTCATCGCTAGTGCTTGGTGAGTCGTTAGAGGTCACCAGAGTTGGAACCGGCCCCATAATTTATCCTGAACTTGACGCCAGTATTGGAACAAATATTCAAGGACCTTCCGCAATCAAGGTGCCGGATTGGGTAGAAGACCGGTTGGGGGATTACTATCTCTATTTTGCAGATCATAAGGGACGCTATATTCGGCTTGCTTATGCAGATCGAATCACGGGACCCTGGAAAATACATAAGCCCGGTGCGCTGCAAATCGAGGACTCTTTTTTTCTGACGGAACCACCGCAGGTCAACGCGAGTCAGGAAAAGGAAATTAGAGCTTACGTAAAACAGAACAAATTCAGTTTTGCACACGACATCATCAAGGAAGTGACAGCCCCGCATATAGCGTCACCAGACGTAATCGTTGACGAAAGAAACCAAAAAATCGTTATGTTTTTCCATGGACTACAGGGCATTGGGGATCAGGTGACACGAGTTGCCACCTCAGACAACGGTGTGAACTTCTTAACGCTAGAGGAAAAGCTTGGGAAAACCTATTGGCGCAGTTTTGAATGGGCTGACAATTACTTTGGTCTTGCAATGCCCGGCCAATTCTACAGGTCTCGGGATTTACTCACGGGTTATGAGTCGGGGCCACTTTTGTTTAACGTGGACATGAGACACAACGCAGTCCTGATTCGCAATGATAGGCTCTTTATTTTTTGGACACAGGTAGGAGAAGTTCCTGAATCCATTAAATTAAGCACGATCGACTTAACTAAAGACTGGAACAATTGGCGCCAAATTGACCATGGAGTCATTCTGAGGCCAGAAACAAGCTATGAAGGCGCAGATGAACCGCTGGTCGCCTCGATTCGAAGCACCGCGTATGGACAGGTCAATCAGCTGCGCGATCCCGCCATATTGGAAGACGATGGAAAGATCTGGCTTCTCTACGCCATTGCGGGCGAGTCAGGAATAGCTCTCGCGCGGGTTGACCTCAAATGATCGAACTAGAAAATTCGCGTAAAATCTCTTTCCGCCTGGAGTCGACACTTTGTAGGTAAGTCAGTCTTCTCCATAACCACTCTACCGGACCATAGTAGTAACGTGCTAACCAGTGCTATAAACGAGGCTCCGTCAGGCCAGGCCCAGCTGAGCAAATAGTCTCTGTAGTGATGCTCTAACCAATACAGACTAAGAACCAAAAATCCGCCAACAAACACGAACGGGTATGTTCTAACCGTTGTTATAAGTCTGTTGAGAACTTATATGCCTTTCTGTCATTTTGGCTACAAACACATTGAGGCTCACCTTCTCGCAAAATTAACTCGATCCAAATATGTCAAACATCGCCAAAGCCACTCTATGGGACCGAAGTAATATCGCTCCAACCACCACCTGGAAAACCAAATTTGAAAAATCCAGATCGCCAGAACAATTGGATATAACTCGGTCCTCGAAAGTTCGGCGAACAAACCTAGTCCAAATTCAGTAAAAATCAGCGCACAAATGAAAGATTGAGAGAGATAGTTAGTCAATGCCATTCTGCCAACTGGTGCCAGGAACGAACCAAAACCGCGCTCCTTTATGAGAATTATCAATAACGATATCCATCCCACAGCTATCCCAAAACGCCCGACGTGATAAGTCGGACTAATAAAAGCATTGGATATGAGAGGATCAAAGTCACTATTGATGCTTCGATACACCTCCCAGGAGTTCACCGTAAGTCCCACTAGAAAAGCCACGCCACCGATCAGCATGTATTGCTTGGTCAAATAATATCCCTGCAGAAAACCAGACTTAAACAAAGCCATACCAATGACCATCATTAACAAAGCATCCCAAAGAAAGGCGGATGGCAAATCTTCTAGCAACACCTTTACACCCTTCTTCAGATGCCAGTTAAAGGCGGATTGACGAGAACTAGAACGTTCAGCTATCTCCTGCTCTATCTCTGCTTCAGAGGGACTAAGCATCGGTCGATATTCCTCCCAGGCTAACAAAATCTCCTCCTGCTCGTCGCTTAGGACAATATTCCTCTCCTCGAGCACTTGAATCTCGTCAACTGCGGTTCCCAATTGCTGAAGAGACCATGATCCGAGTGCTAGCCAAGTAGAGTGCAATAAGAACAAAGAGAGTCCCCAAATACTCAGACTTCGAGCTGAGAGGTTCCTAAAGAAATAAAGGAGGAAACCCACGACGGCATACGCAACTAAAATATCGCCAACCCACATCAACACAAAAATATCGAACAACCCAAATATTAAGAGCCAGGTCATTCGACGGAAATACATCGCTCCCCTGTCAGAATCTCTGAGCAAAAATAACGCAGCTCCAGCCCCGAATAGCATCGAAAAAATTGAGCGCATAGCGCCCTCAGATGAAATATCGATGATCGCCCAGACAAATAGATCCGTCGCACTTTCGATAGCAAGCCCGGGTAGAAGCGCAACTGAATAAGGCAAACCAAAAATAAGTATGTTCAGCAGCAGAATACCAAGAAGAGCAAATCCACGAATTACATCCAGACTCTGGATTCGATCCGCTTCTTTGGTCGCCATTTTCTCGGCATTCATTTTAGGCAAGCTCTGTGAGAGACCTGATAGGAAACAATTCACCGCTTATATTCGATGACGCATCAGAGGCCAGAAAAACAGCCAATTGGGCAACATGCTCTGGGTCAGGGGGAAGCTGAAGAGAAGGAACCGCGTTCCCATCCTCATCTGTTTTGCTCGGCAGCCAATGCGCTACCCCTTCAGTAGCAGTCAGACCAGGTGCGATGCAGTTGACATTAATATTGTATTGTCCCCAACAAGAAGCTAGTGATTTCGTTAAGTTTATTACGCCCGCCTTTGCTGCCCCATATTGTATAAAAGCTGGCGACATCCGGATCCCTGCCACAGAAGAAATATTGATAATTTTGCCTACTTTCTTTTCAATCATTCCGTGCGAAACCGCCTGGCTACAAAAGAAAACACTACTTAGGTTTAACGCAATGGTTGCATCCCATTCTTCTGGTTTTAGCTTTTCAGGCGGTTTCATGAACATCGCACCGCCTGCGTTGTTTACCATGATATCCGCGGCTCCAAATGAGTCCTTAGTTGCCTGAACCAACGCCTCTACATCCTCCGGGCTCGTCACATCCGTCGCTACCGCGAGGGCTTCTCCTCCACTCGCTACGATCTCGTCGACTATGACATCTAGGTTTTCTCTTTTTCGACTTGCAACGACAACGCGGGCACCTTCACTAGCGTAAGCTCGGGCTATACGACTACCGATACCGCCCGCGCCACCTGTAATAATGGCAACTTTATCCCTCAATAACTCCCCCATAGATAATTCCTTTGTTGAGCCTGTCAAGAAATGCTAGCCATCATACAGCTGAATGACTACTAGCTTGGCATTTAAAAAATCAGGTAACCAATCTGGAACCCGAGGTCTGATAATCGGGAAAACACGATCTTTTATTTTACTGTCGCCTAGCTTTACGGTGGCTCGACCTCTGAAGTCATTACCTTTTATCCACATTACAACTTCAGCACCGTCGCCTCTAAAATCCCGCCACCAAGGCCCATCAGCCCCCAAGAAAACTTGCTTTTCTTCATGCAGATAATTAACCGGGATTTTTCTTTCGTCTGGAAGAGTCAGAATCCCAACCAAATCAGATAGTTGCCCATCAGGCTTAGATTGAAGCTCGGCCATTACACGAGGATTTCCAACAAAAACAGTTGCGATATAAAAATACAAAAATACCAAAACGAGAATGCCAATTAGCGCTAGGGTCATAAAACGGGCAACCCGAAAAGATAAACTTCTAGTCACAAGCAGAATATCTATCCCAAAGGTGAAAACGCCGCATCCATAAGCTCTCTTGTATAAGCCTCTTTAGGGCTATCGAAAACTTGCCCCGCTTCTCCCTGCTCGATCACGTTGCCGTTTTTCATTACCACTAAGTAATGCGCTAGTGCTCGAACAACTTTCAGATCGTGACTTATAAAAAGATAGACCAGGTCATACTTGGCTTGTACTTCTCTTAAAAGATCGACAATTTGAGATTGTACCGAGACATCCAAAGCCGATGTTGGCTCATCCATCACGATCAGCTTCGGTCGTAAAACAATCGCTCTCGCGATGGAAATCCGTTGGCGTTGACCCCCAGAAAACTCATGCGGATAACGCTTGAGCATATCCTCTTGTAACCCCACATCAATTAAAGCATCTCTGACAATACTTTCTCTCTCGAATTCATCTAACTCAGGCGAGTGAATCCTCAATCCTTCTCCAATGATTTGCGATACGGTCATTCTGGGTGAGAGACTGCCGTATGGGTCCTGAAAAACAATCTGAAGATCTTTACGAAACCGTTTCATATCTTTCGCTTTGAGAGATGACAATTCATTTCCCATGAAAACAATCTGCCCTTCACTCGGGAGCATCCTTAAGATTGCCATCCCCAAAGTGGTTTTACCGGAACCTGATTCGCCGACGACACCTAACGTGTGACCTGCCTTGATTTCAAGTGAGACTCCTTTAACCGCAGCTAGCGTTTTTGGCCTCCCGAACCACTGTCTGCCAATCACATAATTGACTTCAAGATTATCAATCGAGGCAATCGTCTCAGACGCGGAATCGGCTTTAGGCGGCTCTGACAGAAATTCTGCAGCGAGAAGATGTTTTGTATAGTCATGTTCAGGAGCAGTGAATATCTGTTTTGCATTGCCTTCTTCAACTATTCTCCCGGAATTCATGACACAGATTCTCTGGGCCAGTGAGCGAACAACGGTTAGGTCATGAGTTATGAGTAATAACGCCATACCCAATCTTTCCTGCAGAGATTGCAGAAGCTCCAAAATCTGCTTCTGTATGGTGACATCCAACGCAGTTGTCGGCTCATCGGCGATTAATAACTTCGGCTCTTGCGCCAATGCCATTGCAATCATGACCCTTTGTCTTTGGCCTCCAGACAATTCATGCGGGTATGCATCGACTCGAATCGAGTCATCCAATCCAACCAAATCAAAAAGCTCCCTTACTTTCTCATTAGCTGACCTTTTATCTAAAACGTTGTTTAGAACCAACAGCTCAGTGACCTGGCGACCAATTTTATGGAGTGGATTGAGTGAAGTCATAGGCTCCTGAAAGATCATCGAGATCTCAGAACCTCTGACTGCTAATAGCTTTGTATCTCCTGCACCCATGAGCTCTTCACCCATAAGCTTAATGCTCCCACTGGGGTGGCCTGCGTATGGATAAGGCAACAACTGAGGAATAGAGAGCGCGCTAACAGTTTTACCGGAGCCAGACTCTCCCACGAGGGCAAGTGTTTCTCCCTCGTCTATGTGGAATGAAACCCCTTCTACCACCGCGTTATCAGCAAAAGCGACGGAGAGATCAGTGACCTCAATAAGACGGTTTGTCACTTAGCGCCTCGTCTTCATCATTTAAAGCCCGAACCCGAAATAGTTTTGCGAGGGTCGAACGCATCTCGTATGCCTTCACCAATAAATATGAGAAGCGTCAACATCACTCCAACGGTTATGAAACCCGTAAGCCCTAACCAGGGCGCTTGGAGATTGCGTTTTCCCTGGTTGAGCAACTCTCCTAAAGAAGCGGATCCCGCCGGAAGGCCAAAACCGAGAAAATCTAACGCCGTGAGCGAGGTAATCGCGCCACTCAATATAAAAGGCAAGAATGTCAGTGCAGCTGTCATCGCATTGGGTAACACGTGACGCACAATAATCGATAGATCATTATCTCCCAGCGCTTTAGCAGCACGAACATACTCAAAATTCCTCGTTCGTAGAAACTCTGCGCGAACAACTGCGACAACGCTCATCCAGCTGAACGCTGCTAGGCAACCAAGAAGCCAGAAAAAGCTTGGTTCAACAATTGAGGCGAGGATAATCAAGATGACTAAAATGGGCAGACCAGACCATATCTCAACAACGCGTTGGCCAAGTAAATCGACTACTCCGCCGAAATAACCTTGAAGCGCGCCGATCGCAACTCCTATGGAGGCGCTGATAATGGTCAGCAAGAGACCAAACAGAACGGATATACGAAAACCATAAATAAGGCGGGCCAAAGTGTCTTTCCCGGCGTCGTCCGTTCCCAACCAGTGTCTTGAATTGGGTGCTCGCGGAGCAGGTCCACCCAAGTACATATCAGCTGTCCGATAACTGAACCTGATTGGTGGCCACAACATCCACCCACCAGATCCTTCAACAAGATTTTCTACGTATGGGTCCCAATAAGCAGCCCTTGCATCCAATTCACCACCGAGTTCCTTTTCAGAGTAATCAACTAAAACAGGCATCCAAAGCTCGTCCTGGTGATACATTAAAATGGGCTTATCGTTTGCCACGAACTCAGAGAAAAGTGAAATTCCAAAGAGGGTCAGAAATATCCACAAAGAACGGTAAGCTCGCTTGTTACTAGTAAATTGGTTCAGGCGTCTTTGAGCGAGTGGCGTCATCTTCGTTTATTCTCTAACGACCTGCACTCAGCGCGTCTCAAAATCTATTCGTGGATCCACGAAAACATAGATCAAATCGCTCACCAGGTGCATAAAAAGACCAACTAACGTGAGCACGTAAACATTACCAAACATAATCGGGTAGTCACGTTTAATTATCGCATCGTAAATTAGCAAACCCATTCCATCGATCGAAAAAATAATCTCTATCAAAAGTGAGCCAGTGAACAAAATCGCCACAAACGCGGATGGAAAGCCAGCAATGACGACCAACATCGCATTTCTAAAGACGTGACCATAAAGAACCTGATTTTCATTTAATCCTTTTGATCGCGCTGTTAAGACAAATTGTTTACCAAGTTCCTCTAAAAAT
This sequence comes from uncultured Gammaproteobacteria bacterium, assembly GCA_913051785.1. GTDB lineage: Bacteria > Pseudomonadota > Gammaproteobacteria > Pseudomonadales > Azotimanducaceae > UBA4421. The sequence goes on along the minus strand of CAJXCK010000023.1, from coordinate 2,995 downwards.
GAGTTTTTTGTCAGCATGGTGAGTGTCGCGAACCCCCCAATCGTCAAAGCTATCAACGGCAGGCATAGGTGCCACAAATAATCCAGAATTTTGTCCGGCCAACTCAAATTCGACCAATTCTCGGAGACCAGGCCTCTCAACGGGAAAATCTCGAAGTATCCACCGCCAGCGAATATCACAAGCAGAAATATAGCGAATAAAAATCCAGGCACCGCGTAACCGACAAATATGAGCGAACTGGTTGCGACATCAAACCTTGTCCCATCTCGCACGGCTTTCCGAACACCAAGGGGTATAGACACTCCATAGATCAGCAACAATGCCCACAGACCTAATGACATCGACACTGGGAGACGTTCCAAAATTAGTTCGAGAACGGGTACATCCTGAAAATAGGAGGTTCCGAAATCGAAGACTAAATAGCCTGCAAGCATCGAAAAGAAGCGTTCGTGAAGAGGCTTGTCGAATCCAAATTGTTTTTCAAGATCCTTAAGCAACTCTGGATCCACGCCATAGCTGTCTGCTAGCGCGTCCGCGGCGCCAACATCCGCTCCAATATCTCCACCTCCGGTAATATTGGAGGTGGTGGAAATATTACCCACGGTGATTTTAGAAATTATTTGTTCTATCGGACCGCCGGGAACAAACTGAACTAGGGTGAAGTTAATCAAGATAATCGCAAAGACTGTTGGGGCCAGTAAGGCCAGACGTTTTAGTAAATAGCCGCCCACGACTTAATCAGACCCCAACTGTTGCATCCCGACCTCGACTCGCTTGGCTTTTTCCTCATCCCACCACCAAGTATCTAGCCAGGTCTCGCCTTGAGTAAGAGCGATCTCACTGTCGGGTTGGCCAAATCGATCCCAATGCACCAATCGATATCCCGGCATCGCGTGGTCTGGCACCCAATAAAAATTCCAGAGAAGCACGCGATCAAGCGCACGAGTAGCGGCATAGAAATCTTCCCTATTTCTCGCCTGCATCACCTTATCAATCAAGAAATCGACAACTGGATTCCTAATATTCATCCAATTCTGGGAAAGCGGTAAATCAGCAGAACGACTGCTAAACCAATTCCTCAAAGCAAGTCCAGGTGTGTTGTTGGGAATATAAAGCGCATCCCCTCCTTCAAACTTGCCACTCTGCATACGATAGATCCAGTTCGAGACCTCTGGTGCGCGTGCTGTGGTTTCAATGCCTATTCGATTGAGCGCTTCGGTGAATGGCATACCTTTTCTAAGGTTAAATGACGACACAAATATAAAATCGATAGTGAAAGGCTCACCGGTTTCTTGATTAGTCATTACGCCATCGATAATCGAGTAACCAGCCTCAGCAAATAATTCCAGAGCTCTCGCTATCCGCTCTCTATTCTGGCCAAAGCCATCTGTGTCAGGCTCAACCCATGCCTGAGTAAATACTCGTTCAGGCAACTCATCTTTGAACGGCAAAAGAAGTTCGAGCTCCTTTTCAGAGGGCAAACCTTCATGGGCCATCGGTGAGTTGTAAAAATAACTCGAGGCATACTCATAAAAGTCATACATCAGGACCCTATTTGCCCACTTATAGTCATGCACCAGCCATAGTGCTTCACGCACCCTGATATCTTGAAACTTCTCCTCTTCTAGGTTCCAAATAATCGGCCACCACATACCCCATGGCCGGTCTAAGTAGACCAATTCCCTTTTGAAGAGACCCTGTTCTTGTGCTGGGAAAAAATACTGTGTCATCCATTGTTTGGAGACACTCTCATGGCGGACATCGATCACATCAGCCTTTATCGACTCCACCATGATCGACTCATCCCGAAAATAGTCGCATTTCAGAAACTGGAAGTTATGCCTGCCTTTCATTATCGGCACTTCCTTAGCCCAATAATCATCCACGCGCTCGTAGAGCACGTATCTTCCGAGTACAAACTCTTTCACCTTATAAGGCCCACTGCCGAGGGGCGGCACGATGGTCGTTTTTGTGGGATCGTTGTTCGCCCAATAAGCTTTTGATTGTATGGCGAACGTCCCAACAGCAAAGGGAAGGACTGGTGTTCCTTCAGAATCTTTTTTTACCGAGAAATAAACTTCTCTCTCACCAATTTTTTCCACACGATCCAGATCAGCAAGCGCTGTTCGGATACCTGCATTTCCTTTTTCTTTATAGTGGCGAAACGTAAAAACAACATCGTCAACGGTCAGTGGCGTTCCATCATGCCATTTCGCATTTTCTCGAATACGGAACGCAAACTCTCGATAGTCGTCTGATATCCAAACACCATCTGCAAGTCTTCCATAAAAGCTTGCAGGCTCATCGTAGGAGGGTTCTATGAGGGAATCGGTGGTAATCGCCCGAATGCCGAGTAATTCAGAACCGAACGCCCGCCTCCCCTTATCTACCATGACGTTAAAATTGTCGAATGTTCCTAACTCAGGAAAGCGCAAGGTCCCTCCCTTAGGTGCGTCCGGATTTACATATTCAACATGTCTGAATTCTGCCGAATACTTCAGAGGTTCGATATAAGAGACGCCGTGTTGATAATCGTATCTATCTGCGAGGCTGGCCGAGGAGAACGAGACGCTGCACAAGAGAGTAAGGCAATGAAAAATGCGAAAGTGGAGGATAATAGGATCTACAAGGCTGCTACCCCGCCCGGTTCTAATGAATAAAAAATGTAGCGCGATTTTGGTCATACGCCATACCGCCTCGAGATCCCCACCTTTCAACATTTCAACACACTATTTCAAAAGTTCAAAATCGAAGAACATCGAGAAGTAATTTACTGAAAGCAGAATTTACAACCTCATGAGAAGCTGAGAATGGTTTTCCTACAGGTCTGTGCAATTCGTTTACACTAGCGACGTGAAAACGATAGATATTTTCCAAGTTGACGCTTTTACTAAGTCAATCTTCAAAGGCAATCCTGCGGCAGTATGCCCTGTAAACGATTGGCCAAGCGACGAGCTGATGCAATGGATTGCGACAGAAAATAACGTCTCGGAGA
>CAJXCK010000022.1 GCA_913051785.1 uncultured Gammaproteobacteria bacterium | reverse complement strand
ATGCCTTGATGGATTATGAAACTCTAAATGCGGATCAGCTTGACGACATTATGGCGGGAGCTAAACCGAGACTCCCAGTGGACGAGAAGCCGGGTTCCAAGGGAGAGAAATCCGGGCCTGAGGGAGGTAAGCCAATAGGAGGTCCGGCTCCAGAAGGTTAGAGGACTCAAGGGGTTGTATTCGCTGAGATGCGGGAAAAAAGTCGTCACCTTGGATCAAGCCAGAGTTATGGGGATCATCAATGTTACTCCTGACTCCTTTTTCGATGGTGGTAAGTTCTACTCTCGCCGGTTGCCCAATCTAGAGAGAATTCAGGGAGAAGCGCAAGCGATGGTAGACGGTGGCGCCACCTTTCTAGATATCGGTGGTAGCTCAAGTCGGCCCGGAGCGGAGTTAGTAGGGGCGTCCGAAGAAATAGAAAGAGTTCTGCCAGTCGTTGAATCACTAGCTCACCTCCCGGTAGCGCTATCAGTGGACACATTTCACGCAAAGACGGCAAAAGCGGTTTTAGAGGTCGGTGCAGACGTTATAAACGATATTTCTGGAGGCAAGGACCCGAAGATGTTCGAGACGATAGCCGATTCGGATTGCGCCTATGTGATCATGCATATGCAGGGAAACCCACGAAATATGCAGAAAAATCCCACTTATTCGAATGTCGTCGCGGAAGTTCGAGGATATTTAGAGAAAAAGGTTGATGTTCTTGAGCGAATTGGTGTTTGTAGAAGTAGGTTGGCGGTCGATCCTGGATTTGGATTTGGCAAAACTTTCGAGCACAATATTCAACTGTTCAAGAGCTTGGAGTCCTTCAGATTCTTGGGGATACCACTTCTGGTTGGATTGTCGAGGAAGTCTTTTCTTGGCGACATAGTCGGTAGAGAAGTGAATGAAAGATTACAAGCAAGTGTCACGGCGGCTGTCTTGGCAGTGAAACAGGGTGTTAACATTGTGCGAGTACACGACGTTACTCAGACTTTTGATGGCCTTACGACTCTGAATGCTCTGTCACATTAGGCTTTGATTATCTGCAAGGGTGGAGTGGTGTTTTGGAAAAAAAATATTTCGGAACTGACGGGATTCGAGGGAAGGTTGGTCAAAGTCCTATAACTCCAGATGGGTGTGTTCGTCTTGGCTGGGCGATCGGGCGTTACTTTCTGGATAATCGAGATGAAGCGAAGATTCTTATAGGGAAAGACACGAGGATATCCGGTTATATGCTCGAGTCTGCCTTGCAATCGGGTATTATCTCGGCTGGAGCGACTGTGGGACTATTGGGGCCGATGCCTACTCCTGGTATTGCTTACCTCACCCAGAAGTTAGAAGCCGACGGAGCGATAGTCATTAGTGCCTCGCATAATCCATACGAAGATAACGGCATCAAAATCTTCAATGGTAAAGGGGAAAAGCTGCAGGACAGTGCTGAGCTTATGATTGAAAGTCTTCTTGCTCAACCGATGAAAACAGTTCCGGCGGCTGAGTTAGGAAAAGCCAACAGGGTAATGGCCGCTCAGGAACAATATTCGGGTTTCTGTGCTGGTCATTACTCCCCGCCTCTTGAACTTAATGATTTAAAGATTGTAGTCGATTGTGCTAATGGAGCCACCTATCAAGTCGCTCCATTAGTTTTTTCGAAAATTGGTCTGAACCCTCTCTTCATAGCTAGTTCGCCCGATGGTCTGAATATTAACAAGGATTGTGGTTCTACAAACCCAGGGTTTTTGCGGGAAACGATAGCGCAAAAAAAAGCAGATATCGGAATCGCTTTCGATGGAGACGGTGACCGCATTTGTTTGGTGGATCATCAAGGGGGCTTGATAGATGGTGATGATATTCTTTACCTTTTGGCTATAGATTTCCTCGATAGAGGCGAGGAATTTGGCGGTGTAGTGGGCACACACATGACGAATATGGCCATCGAACTGGCGTTTAAAGAAAAAGGAATACCTTTCTTCAGAGCTGATGTCGGGGATAGAAATGTGATCAGGGCAATGAGGGAAAGAGGCTGGTTATTGGGAGGCGAGGGCTCAGGGCATATTTTAAATTTAAAGAAAACTAATACCGGAGATGGCTTGATAACAGCCCTTCAAATTCTCGAGATAATTAATCGGGAAAAGAAAAGCCTGGCCGAGATAAGAAATGCGGTTCCAAAATACCCGCAAATTTTAAGAAACGTAAGACGCGAGGAGCCACAATCGCTGCTGACGAATCCTATTTTTTGTTCGGAGATTAGTAGCTGCAAGGGGCGGTTAGGGAACAAAGGACGGATATTGGTAAGGAAGTCTGGTACTGAATCACTTGTGAGGATAATGGTAGAGGGAAAAAATAGGCAGGAAATTGAAAACATAGGAGATCATTTAGAGTCGGTAGCCGTTTCAATTCGCCAAGACTAGCAACTTACATTAATCTCAGACGCGCATTGGTTGACGGATAAATACAGATTATGGCTGAAAAAAATTTGGTGGTTGCTAATTGGAAATGCAACGGTGGAGCCGAATTAGTGGACAGTTACCTGAAAGCATTTTTAGCGCTCGAGGGAACGGACGTCGTCGTTTGCCCGCCAGTAATTTTCTTAACTCAGCTCCAAGCTTTACTCCGAAAAAACGTGTCACTTGGCGCTCAGGATCTCAGTACGTTCGAAGTTGGCCCCTATACTGGTGACATATCATCGGAGATGATTTTGGAATGCGGCGGAACCTGGACGCTAATTGGTCACTCGGAGCGTCGGGCTTTGCACCAAGAAGGCCAGGCAGAGATATTACAAAAGCTTCAGGCGGCTAACAGAGTAGGGCTCAAAACTATACTTTGTGTGGGGGAGACGCTGGATCATAGAAGGAGCGGTTCAGCTGAGGAAGCGGTCCTGAGTCAACTCGACATCTTAATAGAGGCAAACGACTCGACGCTGTTTGATAACCTCACTATCGCTTATGAGCCCATTTGGGCTATAGGAACGGGACAGACAGCAAGTCCGTCGGATGCCCAATCGATGCACGCGCGAATTAGAGAGAAAATTTTATCCTTGAGCGATGCGCTGGGAGATAATTTAAGAATACTCTATGGAGGAAGCGTTTCAGCTGATAACTGCGGCTCGTTTTTGAATGAAGATGATATCGATGGTGTTCTGGTTGGTGGATCATGTTTGAACGTGTCGGAGTTTGAAAAAATTGTTAGGATCTGCGGCGCGTGCTAAAGCGGGATGTTTGCTCTGAGGTCTTTTTGTTGGGAGTATTGAAATATGGGAAATGTAGAGAAAGTATTTTTGGTTCTTTTGGTCCTAGATGCTCTCGCGCTAATTGGGCTAGTCCTTTTGCAGCAGGGGAAGGGAGCCGACGTGGGAGCGGCTTTCGGTAGCGGCTCTTCAGGGACTGTTTTTGGCAGCTCTGGAGGGGCTAATTTCTTGACGAGATTGACTACCTTCTTTGCGGTGCTGTTTTTTCTCCTCTCGTTTGGCTTAGCTTATTTGGCCAAGGAGCGAACGCAGTCCTCCACGACTCTTCCCGTGATTGAATTATTAGATCAAGAAAATGGAGACTCTGAGTCAGCGTTAGAAGTCGATAATGAAGAGATTCCGAATCTCTGAGGTAATGATTGCCGAAGTGGTGAAATTGGTAGACACGCTACCTTGAGGGGGTAGTGGGCATACGCCCGTGCGAGTTCGAGTCTCGCCTTCGGCACCATTTTTATATTTCTTTCTCCCAAACGCAGACACGATAGGTATAAAAACACCGCGCAATAACTTGCAGGTGTTAACTAGCAAAACTATAATCCAGCTCCTTGTTGATGCGGGGTGGAGCAGTCTGGTAGCTCGGCGGGCTCATAACCCGTAGGTCGTAGGTTCAAATCCTGCCCCCGCTACCAACAAGCTTGGGTGGTTTGATCCTACGGGCGGCTTAGTTGTGAGCTTGGATTAAAGATTGGGCGGAAAGCCCTTTTTTTATGCCAAAACGGAAAGTTTTTGTGGTGGCACTTAGTTGGAACAAAGTATAGAGAATATAGAAATTTTAATGGCGCCTACTGTAGAGGCATTGGGTTGCAGGATTTGGGGGGTGGAGTTACAGGGTGGCTTTAAAAACAACTTAAAAGTTGTCGTATATATCGACTCTGAAAAGGGAATCAGTGTGGACGACTGTGCAGTGGTAAGTGAGCATGTCAGCGATATCCTAGATATGGAAGATCTTGTTCCGTCGCCTTATGTCTTAGAAGTTTCGTCACCAGGTTTAGATCGGATTTTATTCAAGGAACGACACTTTAAAGAGAGCATAGGACTCAAAATTGACGTGAGATTGAGCCGGCCTTATCAAGGAAGGAAGAAACTGACTGGGGTTCTACTCGATTATGGAGATCTTGAACTGATCTTGAGAGATAAGATGGGGGAAAGAATCATCCCAATCGATGCAATTAAAAAAGTTCGCCTAATTCCCGAAATATAGCGAGTAAGAAATGAGTAAAGAAATATTAATGGTAGTGGATTCGGTTTCTAATGAAAAAGGCGTTCCAAAAGAAACTCTTTTTGAAGCTGTGGAATTAGCGCTTGCGGTTGCAACGAGGAAAAGATACGGAGAAACATTTGATTTCAGAGTGGCTATTGATAGAACCGATGGATCCTATGAAACCTTCAGAAGGTGGACCGTCGTTGACGAAGAAAATTTGTTCGATGAAGATGGTGAGGAGAAGGCATTTAATCCCGATGCGAATCTAAATTTGTCTCAGGCTCTAACAAAGGATCCCGAAGCGAGTTTTGGGTTTGTTTTTGAAGAGCAAGTTGAATCGGTCGGATTTGGAAGAATCGCTGCTCAAACGGCAAAACAAGTCATAGTGCAGAAGGTTAGGGAGGCCGAGAGAGACCAAATAGCAGCGGCCTACGATGGAAAAATCAACAGCATAGTCAGTGGTACCGTTAAGAAGCTGGGTCGAGACAATGTTATTGTTGATTTGGGCAATAATGCAGAGGGGATTTTGACCAGAGAGCACCTTATACCCAGAGAAATCTTTAGAGTGGGAGATCGGCTGAGGGCAATGCTAGTCGAGATTAAGTCTGATAACCGTGGGCCTCAGTTAATACTTTCTAGAACATCCCGTCAAATGCTAGTGGAATTATTTAAGATAGAAGTGCCAGAAATTTCAGAAGACGTGATTCAAATTTTGGGAGCGGCAAGGGATCCGGGCTCCCGAGCTAAAATAGCTGTTAAAACAAACGACGGAAGAATCGACCCTGTTGGCGCGTGCGTTGGAATGAGAGGGTCCCGTGTCCAGGCTGTTTCAGGAGAATTGGCGGGAGAAAGAATTGATATAGTTTTGTGGGACGATAACCCGGCGCAATTAACGATAAACGCGATGGCTCCTGCAGAAGTGGCTTCAATAATTCTTGACGAAGAAAGTCATTCGATGGACGTAGCAGTTACGGAGGAGAATCTTGCCCAAGCTATAGGAAGAGGCGGGCAGAACGTGAGGTTGGCTAGTGACCTGAGCGGTTGGTCTTTGAATATTATGACGGAAGAAGAAGCTGCAAAAAAACAAGATGACGAGGCGAAAAGCTTCATTGATGATTTCATTAAGTATTTATCTGTAGACGAAGACGTTGCGAGCGCTTTAGTGGAGGAAGGCTTTACAACACTAGAAGAAGTTGCCTACGTTCCGATAGAAGAATTGTCTTCGATAGAGGGTTTTGATGAAGAAATTGTCAGTGAACTTCGAGACAGGGCGAAGGATTCTTTGTTGACAAAAGCAATAGCTGACGAGGAAGCTAATAGCCTAGCTGGTCCAAATGAGGATTTGTTGCAAATGGAAGGCATGACTATGGAACTTGCAAAAACTTTATCGAGGAACTCCGTTAACGCCATGGAAGACTTGGCTGAATTATCTGTTTCTGAGCTTATAGAGATTGAGCCCTCCATTGACGAATCTGAGGGAGCCAAGCTGATAATGAAAGCCAGAGAGCCCTGGTTCGAAGAGACTGCATAAAAGCACGGGCAAGATATGATTGTCATTTATAAAAGTGGATTTGTTAGAAACACCCGAGGAATAGGTATCTGACATGACGGATGTAACCGTAAAACAGTTAGCGGATTCTGTTGGCACTCCAGTCGACAGGCTTCTCAGCCATATGAAAGAGGCTGGCCTGACTCATAAAAAAGAGGATGAGGTAGTCTCGGAAGAGCAAAAAAAGACTCTATTAGAGTTTTTGACTAGTCTGCATAGAAATAAATCGGATGGCGGGAACAAAATCACTCTCAAGCGCAAGAGCCTGGGAACATTAAAATCTGGTCAAGGCCGAACTGGTAGGAATGTGACTGTTGAGGTTAGGAGAAAGCGAACTTATGTGAAGCAAGGATCTACACAAACCGAGCCGGAAGATGTCTCGATCCCCGAGAAGATACCCGCCGTCTCTCAAAGCGAATTAGAGGCGCAACGAATAAGAGACTTAGAAGAAGCTAGAGCGAAGGCCGAAGAGCAAACTCGCGTAGAATTAGAAAAGAAAAAAGATATTGCTAAGGAGAAAGCCGAGAAGGTCGCGAAAGCTGAGCAAGAAGAAGCGAAAGTGGATTCCACTAAGCACAAAATAAAAAACGAGGACGCCAATAAGAAAAATAAAGAAAAAGCTGGGGTAACTGCTGCTGATTTGCAAGCTAAAGAAATATCAGCAGGCCGCTCGGGCAAAAAGGGCAGGAGTAAGGAAAAAGAATCTGCGGAAAATACAAAAGATATTGATTCCTTAGACAGGCGTAGGGAACTGAGTCTCAAGTCAACCAGGAAATCAAGAAAGAGGGCTGTCTCTGTTAGGGAAGGGCCTTTAAAAGTCGATCAACAAGGTGGAGAATTTCAGCCGACTGAGTTTATATCAAGAGAAGTTGAAATTGGTGAGTTTGTATCGGTTGGTGAGTTAGCGCAGAGGATGGCGGTTAAGGCTGGTGAAGTCATAAAAGTCCTTATGAACTTAGGCGTTATAGCGACGATCAACCAAACAATAGACACTGATACAGCCACGCTAGTGGTGGAGGAGCTTGGGCATAAGGTAAAGCTCATTAGCGAAGACGTTTTGGAAGAGCAACTCGAAGCCTCTTTGGTCATAGAGGGAAATGCGGAGAAGCGTGCGCCGGTGGTGACAATAATGGGACATGTGGATCATGGTAAAACATCACTTCTTGACTATATTCGCAAGACCAGAGTAACAAGCGGCGAAGAAGGAGGGATTACTCAACACATTGGAGCCTATAGTGTGGTTCGCGATGATGAGAGCATCACTTTTATTGATACTCCAGGCCACGCTGCTTTCTCTGCTATGCGTGCTAGGGGAGCGAGAGTAACTGATATTGTAGTTCTCGTGGTTGCTGCTGATGATGGAGTTATGCCACAAACTTTAGAAGCTATTCAGCATTCAAAGGCTGCCGAAGTACCGATTATTGTTGCTATCAACAAAATCGATTTAGAGGCAAGTGACCCAGAAAAAGTTACGAATGAGTTGTCTGCGAACGAAGTAATCCCCGAGGAATGGGGAGGGGATACACAGTTCGTCAAAGTATCCGCAGTCTCTGGTGAAGGGATAGATGCTCTTTTGGAGGCCATCTTACTCCAAGCAGAGTTGTTGGAGTTGAACGCAATGCGAGAGGCTCCTGCTCAAGGCGTAGTCATAGAATCCAGGCTTGATAAAGGTCGTGGCCCGGTAGCTACAGTGTTGATACAAAATGGCAGGCTTGAGCAAGGAAATGTGGTCTTAGCTGGCGAATTTTTTGGTCGGGTAAGGGCTATGCTCGATCATCTTGGGGAGCCTCAACGCGCAGTGGGGCCCTCGACTGCTATTGAATTGCTGGGACTTAACGGCACACCGGAAGCGGGAGATGAGTTTGCTGTAGCGGTAGACGAGAAAGCAGCGAGGGAATTGGCCGAATTCAGGAAGGGAAAGAGCCAAGAACGTCTACAAGCCATACAGCAGGCTTCAAAATTAGAAAATATTTTTGCGGGGATAGACGATGGTAAGAAAAGAGTTCTGAACGTGGTGATTAAAGCTGACGTCCGGGGCAGCTTGGAAGCCATAGTGCAAGCTATCGCAGATTTGGGTAATGAAGAAGTTGCGGTGAAAGTACTTGGTTCGGGCGTTGGGGGGATATCGGAATCAGACGTTACAATGGCCGCCACATACGAAGCCGCGATCTTCGGATTTAATGTGAGAGCAGATAGCAGGGCCAAGGCTTTATTAGAAAAAGATGGCATTGAAGCGAGATATTACGGGGTCATCTATGAATTACTAGATGATTTAAAGGTGGCTTTGAGCGGAATGTTGGCTCCCGAAATAAGGGAAGAGATAGTTGGAATTGCGGAGGTCAGAGACGTATTTAATTCTCCTCGTTTTGGTCAGGTTGCTGGTTGCATGGTCACGGAAGGATCAGTTTTTAGAAGCAAGCCCATTAGAGTCTTAAGAGATAATATCGTCATATATGAGGGTGAACTAGAGTCGTTGAGAAGGTTTAAAGATGATGTCAACGAGGTCAGAAATGGCACGGAATGTGGAATTGGCGTGAGAAATTATAATGATGTCAAATCGGGTGATTTGATCGAGGTTTACGACTCTAAAGAGGTCGCACGCGCGTTACAGTGACACTTTGAATATGTCTCGTTCAGAAAAAATAGGGGATTTGTTCCGAGACGAGATTGCCACGATTATCCAAAAAAAGTTGCGCGACCCGCGATTGGCAAAAATGATATCTGTCAATGAAGTAAGCGTTGCCAAGGATCTGGCCTATGCAGATGTTTATGTCTCCAGCTTTGAGACGCAGAGCAAAGATCAGAAACAGGAGCTCGTGCTCTCTTTAAACGGAGCTTCTGGTTTTATTCGAACTATGCTTTCAAAGAGGCATCAAATAAGGAGCACGCCGAAGTTAAGGTTTCATTACGATGACACTTTCGAACGCGTTGCGCGATTGGAGAGTCTGCTCGCTGAATCTTTGCAAAAGTAAAGTGCCGTGTCTCGTTAGTCCTAATTGTCTTTTGTAAGCAGATATGTTTCAGTCCCAAGATAAAATCGACGGGTTTATAGCGTTAGATAAGCCTAGAGGTCCAACCTCGAGTGCCGTCATTCAGGACTTGAAAAAGAGATTTGAACTGCCAAAAATCGGCCACGCGGGAACGCTCGATCCAATGGCCACAGGTCTGCTTCTTCTTTGTATAGGCGAAGCCACAAAATTCTCGAGATTTCTGATCGAGGCAGATAAAGGATACGTTGCCGAACTAGTTCTTGGTGAATCTACTGACACCTATGACGCGGATGGGCAAGTCATAGAAAAAAAGTCGATTGAAGGGATAACAAGCAACTCCGTAGAGAAAGCCCTGTCCAATTTGCGAGGATCGATTTTGCAAAAACCTCCTATGTTTTCTGCAAAAAAAATTAAAGGACGGAGACTCTACGAGCTAGCAAGAGAGGGTAAGGAAATAGAAAGACAAGAGTTGCCTGTAAAGATATATAAGAATAAGCTGCTCGCTCTGAAGGGGTCTCGCTTATCGTTGGAAATTGAGTGCAGTAAAGGAACTTATATCCGGTCGATAGCGAATGATTTAGGCCAAAGCCTTGGATGTGGAGCTCATTTAGTCAGTTTAAGAAGGACTAAGGTTGGGAAATTTTCAGAACGTGATATGGTAACCGTCCACGATCTAAGTCACTCAGAGAATTGGGGTTCGTTCTTGAGTCCCATTGCCAGTGCTTTGTCGCAACTTCCGAGTCTTCTTCTTAAAGCTGATGACTGTGGGAAATTGTTGAATGGCCAACAAGTGGTCTTGGAGAAGAAAGAGAATCACGGTTGTTGGGTTTTGTATGAGAGTTCGAATGAAACACTCAAACGTTTCATAGGTGTGGGAGAAGTAAAAGACAGCGGAGTTCTAAGGCCGCAAAGGATGATATCCGTTTCTAGGTAATCTTAAGTTAGTAGATGGCTGCAAGTGCGCGTGGCTATCTGAGTTTAGTTTTGCGCATTGAGGAAAGAAAATGGCGCTATCAGCGAAGACGAAATCGGAAATTGTTTCAGAGTTTCAGGTCAAAGAAGGAGACACAGGTTCTCCGGAGGTGCAAGTGGCTCTGTTGACGAAAAACATCAACAATTTGCAGGGACACTTTAAGGAACACCATAAAGACCACCATTCCAGGAGAGGCCTTATAAGAATGGTGAATCAAAGACGGAAGCTGTTGGATTATCTCAAACAAAAGGATGCTAATAGGTACTCTGATTTGATCAAGCGGTTAGAGTTAAGGCGTTAGTGTTGTTGGCCGGTGAAGTAAGAAAACAAATGGAACAGAGATTTTATTCGGAGAAATAAGTTGAACCCTATTAAAAAGACCTTTTTATACGGTCGTGATGAAGTTGTACTCGAGACAAACAAAATTGCAAAACAAACAAGTGGAACCGCTCTGGTTTCGATAGGAGACACGGTAGTGATGACCACTGTTGTCGGGGCCAAGAGCGCTAGGCCTGGCCAGGATTTTTTCCCTCTTACAGTAAACTATCAAGAAAAAGCTTACGCTGCGGGGAAAATACCAGGTGGGTTCTTTCGGCGAGAGGGTCGTCCAAGTGAAAAAGAAACTTTGACCTCTCGACTTATTGACAGGCCCATCAGGCCACTCTTCCCAAAGGGTTTCATGAACGAGGTTCAAGTTGTTTGTACAGTCTTGTCGACGGACAAGGATCAAGACCCTGATATTGCGGCGATGATAGGAACTTCGGCTGCGCTAGCGATCTCCGGATTGCCTTTTGAAGGTCCAATTGGTGCGGCAAGAGTTGGTTACCAGGATGGGGCTTATCTACTCAATCCTGGCTATGAGGTTCTAAAAGATGGCGACTTGAACATGATGGTGGCTGGAACGGAGGAAGCGGTTTTGATGGTCGAGTCTGAGGCAAAAGAACTCTCGGAAGATCAGATGCTTGGGGCTGTCCTATATGGACATCAAGAGATGCAGGTAGTCATCTCATCAATTAGGGAATTCGCAGCGGACGCAGGAGCACAAGACTCTAACTGGAATCCGCCCCAAGAAAACCTGGAATTGGTAGCTAGGGTAAGTGAGCTTGTGAGTTCAGAGCTAGGCGACGCTTATAAAATAGTCGACAAACTAGAGAGACAGAATGCGGTTCAATCTCTGAGAGAGAAATTACTAGTGGGCCCCTTATCAGAGGACGACGGACTCAGCGAAGGAGATCTCCTTTCCGCCTTTTCCAAACTTGAAAAAAGTTTAGTTCGCGAGCGGGTACTCAATGGTGAACCGAGAATAGACGGTCGGGATTTGAAAACAGTCAGGGCTGTTGAAGTTGAGGTGGGCGTGCTCCCAAAGACGCACGGGTCAGCTTTGTTTACTAGGGGAGAGACACAAGCCTTGGTGGTAGCTACACTCGGCACGCTTAGAGATGCAGCGTTAATAGATGCTTTAGAAGGCACATATAAAGATCAGTTTATGCTTCACTATAATTTTCCTCCGTATAGTGTCGGTGAGACCGGCATGATGGGAGGGCCGAAGCGCAGGGAGGTAGGGCATGGAAAATTGGCGAGAAGAGGGGTTTCCGCAGTTCTTCCAGATCCTGATGAATTCCCCTATACACTTAGAGTTGTTTCAGAAATAACTGAATCGAATGGATCGAGCTCGATGGCCAGTGTATGCGGTACGTCTCTTGCCCTTATGGACGCGGGTGTGCCCTTAGCAGCGCCTGTGGCAGGGGTTGCAATGGGGTTAGTGAAGGAGGGCAACAGATATGCCATCTTAACCGATATCCTTGGCGATGAGGATCATCTTGGTGATATGGATTTCAAAGTTGCTGGTTCAGAAAAAGGGGTTACGGCCTTACAGATGGACATAAAAATATCAGGCATTACGGATGAGATAATGGAAGTTGCATTATCTCAAGCGCATGAAGCGAGGCTGCATATTTTACAAAAAATGAATGAGGTCATTAGCCAGTCTAGGGAAAACCTGTCTGAGAATGCTCCGTCTATGGTAACTATCAAAGTCCATCCAGATAAAATTAGAGATATCATTGGAAAGGGAGGCGCTACCATTCGCTCAATAGTAGAGGAAACGGGCGCAGAGGTTGATATAGATGATGATGGTTTGGTGAGAATATATGCAGAAACCGGATCTTCCAAGGACGCCGCGGTGAGCAAGATAGAAGAAATCACCGCGGAGGCAGAAGTAGGTAAGATTTACAATGGGAAAGTGGCGAGAATAGTAGATTTTGGAGCGTTCGTCACCATCCTCCCTGGCAAAGATGGTCTTCTGCATATATCTCAAATTGCTGATGAGCGAGTAGAATCAGTTGCTGACTATTTGAGTGAGGGTCAGGAGGTCGAAGTAGTAGTCCTTGATCTCGATCAAAGAGGCAGAATTAAGCTATCCATCAAAGAGATAGAGAATTACAGATAGCGAGCTAATTAATCAGGTCTAGCTGGGTCGACTTCCCTGCTTGCGTCTCTCGGTCAGTTCAGTAACGACTGATGGGTCCGCAAGAGTGCTTGTATCACCCAAGTTTTCGAAATCTTTGGCGGCTATTTTCCTCAGAATTCGTCGCATGATCTTGCCCGATCGTGTTTTTGGTAATCCTGGAGCCCACTGAATGTTATCTGGCTTTGCTATAGGACCGATCTCAGTTCGCACCAGCTCTTCTAATTCTCTAATTAACGCATTGTCCGATGAGGGCGTTTGGGCGTCTTTCATAAGAGTTACGAAAGCGTAGATACCCTCACCTTTGATCTTATGAGGAAATCCAACCACAGCTGCCTCCGCGACCAGTGGATGGAGGACAAGAGCGCTCTCCACTTCTGCTGTTCCAATTCGGTGGCCTGATATATTCATGACATCGTCAACTCTACCCGTTATCCAATAGTATCCATCTTTGTCTCGCCTGGCTCCGTCCCCCGTGAAATAGAAGCCTTCATATGCAGAATAGTAAGTGTCGATGACTCGTTGATGATCACCATAAACAGTTCGTATTTGCCCAGGCCACGGATCAGTGATTACCAAGTTGCCGCTAGCCTCTTGCTCAGTTATGAGAGCACCCTCGTTGTCAACTAGAGCTGGACAAATGCCAAAGAAGGGTCTTGTAGCGGAGCCCGGTTTCAGGTCAGTAGCTCCCGGTAGCGGTGAAATCATAATTCCGCCCGTTTCGGTCTGCCAATAAGTGTCTACTATCGGGCACTTTCCCGAGCCGACCACTCGGTGATACCACTCCCATGCTTCGGGATTGATCGGTTCGCCGACTGTGCCTAGGGTCCTTAGCGAGGATCGATCCGTATCATTGACATACTTATCTCCCTCAGACATTAGTTGGCGAATGGCGGTAGGTGCAGTGTAGAAAATATTCACCCTGTGCTTGTCGACCACTTGCCAGCAGCGCGAAGAGCTTGGGTAATTTGGAACCCCTTCAAACATCAGAGTGGTAGCCCCGTTGGCAAGTGGTCCGTACACAATATAAGAGTGTCCAGTTATCCAACCAACGTCCGCGGTACACCAATAAATGTCGCCATCGTGATAATCGAAGACATATTTGTGAGTAATAGCAGAGTGCAAAAGGTAGCCTGCGGTAGAGTGTTGAACACCTTTTGGCTTGCCAGTTGATCCGGAGGTATACAGTATAAAAAGGGGATCCTCGGAGTCCATCATTTCAGGAGGGCAAGATGGCATTTCAGCCTCCGTAACCTCTAGGTACCATAAATCTCGGCCATTTACCCAACTGACATCGTTTGCGGTTCTTTTTACGACAACTACAGATTGCACATTTGGACAGTTTGCTAGTGCCCTATCCACGTTCTGTTTCAAAGGTATTATCTTACCGCCCCTTACACCTTCATTGGCTGTGATGACAAAATGACAGTCGGCGTCAAGTATTCTGTCTTCAAGAGCTTGCGACGAAAAACCGCCGAAAACAACGCTGTGGATCGCTCCAATTCTAGCGCACGAGAGCATGGCAAATGCTGCCTCCGGTATCATGGGCATATAAATGCACACTCGATCTCCCTTTTTGACGCCAAGTGATTTGAGTCCATTGGCTAGTTTGCAGACTTCCTTAAATAACTCTCCATAACTAATCTTTTTGCTATCGCCGGGTTCGTCGCCCTCCCAAATTATTGCTGTTCGGCTCGCTTTATCAGTCAAGTGTCTATCGATGCAGTTTTCGCTAGCATTGAGCTTTCCATCAAGAAACCATTCAATCTCGCCTCCAGCCATATTACATCTCGAGACTTGAGACCAGGTTTGTTGCCAAGTCAGAAACTCCGTCGCTTGCGTCGCCCAGAAATCGTTTGGATTAGAAATAGAGTCGTCGTAAGTTTGTTGAAACTTTTCTTCGTTGAAAAAGCTTCTTCCAGAGGGTGCATAGTCCGCGTCAATGGTGCCAGTCATCAAATAATCTCCTATCGTGAGTTGGTCGTAAGAAGCAGGCTTCTTTCCTGCTAATCACCTCTTATGAAATTCTATTTATTGAGCTCGTTGAAAATGCTGTTGGCAATGGTTTTTCCACGCTCTACACCCCATTGATCGAATGAATTAATGTCCCACAAAGCCCCTAAATAAAAAGTAACGTGCTCATAATAAGCCATGAGAGACCCTAGCTCAGATGGTCCAAGTTGATTCATCACAATGTTCGTGTGGGGATGACCCCCCCGAATATTCTTGAAGCTTTCACTGTTTGAGTCTCGATTCCACCCCTCCGACATAACTTTGCTCTGGGCTCTGGCATGGGCATTTAGCCAATTACGATGTTCGGCAATGGGATCGTCCTTATCTGTTATCGCTATAAAATCTGCTGCGAAAGCGGAAGTACCTTGGTGAAGCAGCTGATGATATGCGTGCTGTCCCCCTGTCCCTTGTCCGCCCCAAACAACCGGCATCGTTGAATATTCGCATTCTTCTCCTGATCTAGTCACCGATTTTCCGTTGCATTCCATAAATAATTGCTGCAAGTACTGAGGTAAAAGCCTTAGTCTTTGGTCGTAACAGAGCACGGCTAGAGTATGGCAATTTAAAAAATTGTAATTCCAAACGCCTAGTAATGCCGTCAAGAGAGGAATATTTGAGAGGTTATCTTGACTAACGAAATGCTCGTCGACCATTCTAGCGCCTTCATGAAACTCCATATATTTTTTGGAGCCAATCGAGAGCGCTATTGGTAAGCCAGCACTAGACCACACTGAGAATCTACCGCCGATCTCCGGCATAAGGGGGAACACCATTTTTTCGGGGATGCCGAATTCTTGAGCTGCTCGTGGATTACTGGTCAAAGCAGAGAAATGGTTTGTCATAGAGTCTTTGTCGCCAACTCTTTCTAGAAACCAGGCCTTTGCACGCATCGAATTTATTTTAGTTTCAGTCGTTGAGAATGACTTTGACGCTACAAGGAAAAGAGTCGTTTCTGGCTTAAGCTTTTGGAGTAAATCCATCAGAGGTCGTGAATCTATGTTACTTAAAAAATGAATGTTTGGACCTTTATCCCGCCTATCTTTTAAGCATTCGACGGCTAATTCTTGACCTAGATGAGAGCCTCCAATTCCTATATGAACTACGTCAGTGAAAATCTTATTATTGTAGGATCTGATTGCCCCGCTTCTGATACTCTCTGCGAACTTTAGGTAGTGCTCACGGTCTATAGAAATCTGTTGTCGGAGCTGAGGATTTAATTCTGGCATTCCATCTCTCATAGCCATATGAAGGCTAGCCAAATCCTCAGTTAAATTGACCGGTTCTCCTTCTAGGTAGCTAGCTCTAATTTTTTTGGTATTTGATTGTTGATAAAGGTTGAGAAGAATATCGAGTGTTGATTCGTCCACGAGTTGTCTGGAATGATCAATCGATAACCCCGCTATTTGCAGATGTAAACGCTCTTGAAGGCTGATATCCTCAACCTGGTGAGCACTTTCTGGCGCTAATACCCGCTTCGCATGCAGTTCCAACTCTGCTAACTTTTTCCTGGTTAAATATCTCAATAGTCTAGGAGCGAGGGATTAGGGCTGAAAAATTGATGAGATCCTCGCATAGATAAAATCTGGTTGACTAGCCCATCGTAATGCTCCTCGTTACTAACGAAATCACTATATGTAGAATTCACCGTAAGCACTGGGGCGTCATCGTAATACAAGAAAAATTTTGAGTAAGACTCAGACAAACCACCCAAGTAATTTTCCTTGATGTTTTTCTCTACTAGCACCCCTCGATCTCTGATTCTATCGATCAAGACGCTCGTTGGTGCCTGCAGATATACAACCAGATTGGGTTTTGGAATATTCAAAGAAAGATTTAATGTGATTTCATCGTACAGTTTTAGCTCTTCTTTTTTGAGCGTCAGTTCGGCAAATAATCGATCTTTTTCGAATAAAAAATCGGAGACCAGTTGTTGTTCTAAAATTCCTGGTTGTGGAATTTCCGCCAACTGACGCGCACGATTCAATAGAAAATAAAGCTGCGTAGGAAGCGCGAATTTAGAACCATTTGCATAAAAAGATTCTAAAAAAGGATTTTCGAAAGATGGTTCTAGAAGGACCTGCTTGCCGAACGTTTCGGCTAGTCGCTTCGCTAACGTCGTTTTTCCAACACCAATCGGACCCTCAATCGCTATGAAATTAGGCGCACTGGCGGTCGCTCGGTTATCATTTCGCGATTTACCTGCTTCGACTTCTTTCTGTTCGTGCAACATAGTTTAAGCGTAATCTCAAGTTTCTCTCATCTCAATGAATTAAGGAGTTTTGAAAGCCTCTGGGGTCCTTCAAGCGCTATGGAAACTTGGATTATTCCACAATGTTCCTTTCGATTCTCGGACCTCTTTTGCGGGTTTTTGTCCTCGGTATGTTCAGTCTTTGTCTCCTCTCCCATAAGCTTTTCCTGCTTATTCCTAACCTTCCTGCTAGTTGTGTTTCGGTCATCGAGTCCTGGTTCTCGAGGACAAAGCTCAAGAAGTAGCTTTCAAGTGACGCGCCAACTTCTTTGTCCGAATCTGAAAACTCATTTTTTGGATCGTCAGTGCCGCCTATTGCTAATTGCTGAGGATAAATTAACGAGTTTGACTTCGTGAGGATCGTCGCTCTATCCAGCGCGTTTTCAAGTTCACTAACGTTTCCCGGCCATTCGTACTGACGAATTGCTGCCCTGGTGTCTTGAGACAATTCGAGACCTGTTTTTTGTAAGCGTCTTTGACTCTTCTTTAATAAATAACAGGCTATAAGAAAGGCGTCATCTGCTCTTTCGCGAAGCGAAGCAATAGATATACAGTTGTTGTTAAGCTTGAGGAACAAGATTCTGTCAAAGTTCATTGCCTCAACTAAAGGTTCTAGAGCGGAACTTGAACCAGCAATAATCCTCGGTGCCAAATTTCCGTGTTCTTGGTTAAGGTAATTTCTCAACCTGGCTTGTACAGATTTGCCCAATGCCGAAATCTCTTTGAGATAAACGGTTCTGCCGTCATTCATCTGCAATAAACCAGGTTGGTTTTGAGCTTCATCGCCGAAGAGCTCTGCTTCTAGGAGATCCTGCGAAGCTGAAGAACAGTCAATCGAGAAAAAAGGTTCTTCAAATTCTCTTCCATTGGCATGAATAGTTTTTGCTGCGAGACTCTTGCCCGTTCCGAGTTCCCCATAAATAAGGACCGGATGTCTGTCATGATAAACCTGTTTTAGCCTTTCTCTCAGGGACGAGATGGCGTTTGAGGTCCCTATTATCTCATCAATGTTGTGATTGCTTATTTTTTCCTTGGTTGAAAGCGACATTTCGTCTCTTATTGCAGAAACTAGCTCGTTTACACTTTGCGAGATGTCAAAATACTCACTAGCGCCACTCTTTATGCAGTCAACCGCTTGTTTGATTGAAGGTTTGCTACTGAAGACAAATACTGGTCCCACAAAATCTATTTTTTTTGGTGCAGATAAGAAAACCAGGTAATCTATGATCAAGATGTCTTGACCCCAAT
Organism: uncultured Gammaproteobacteria bacterium; assembly: GCA_913051785.1. GTDB lineage: Bacteria > Pseudomonadota > Gammaproteobacteria > Pseudomonadales > Azotimanducaceae > UBA4421. Next base: position 11,249 of record CAJXCK010000022.1, on the reverse strand, counting down.
CCCCCTCGGTATGATACTCAGTCGACTCGAAAACTGGGATTCCGAAGTCCTCCAGTTCATCCGTTAGAAGTTCCAGAAAGTTTTTGTTATCTGTCATACATAAGATTTCAGCCATAGAAGAAATCTTATCAGACAGAGGGTTTTATTGTCTCCGTTCGCCGATATCGATCCGATACGTCATAATTTTGAAACGGGACGAGTATTTCTGGCAGTTGAGTTAAATTGAGATTACGGATGCTCCATTTAATAATGGCTGACACAGAATGAATGTTCGTGGGAGGAATTGCACCAAGATACCAGAGCGCATTTCGAAGATTCATGACGGGTCTCTGATTTGCTAGCGCCGGAGCCATGTTCTGTGACGAAAGCTTCTCACCAGTTTCGAATCTCAGACAAGGAATGTGCCTATAGTTTGGAGTCGATAACCCAAGCTTCTTCATCAATAGTAATTGATACCCGGTCGATGTTATTAGGTCATCTCCTCTGACTACTTCGGTCATTTGTTCACCATCATCAACCGCACTTGCTAAGTGATAAGATAGGTCTCCGTTTTTCCGCTTTAAAATGAAGTCATCGACGCTCTCAGTGAATCCGTTTTCTAACTTGGTGTTCGAAGTGCTTTTGAAGAATATTATTGTCTTGTGAGACCGCAGGCGAATGGAGTGACGCTCTTGATGCCGCCTGTTTTGATAACACTTCCCATGATAGGTCCCTTGTGCAGAAGTCTCACGCCTAGAGCACGAACAGGAGAACGTTTGGGATTCCAATTGTTTTATTCGATATCGATATTTTGTGTCCTGAGCACTTTGGTAAGTCACCTCCGTGTCGGGAATCATTCCATGGATTCGGAGAGTTTTTATGATCAGATTGGCACTTTCTGCTGATCTGCGATCAGAGTCGATGTCGTCAATTCTAAGCAGCCACTTACCCTTTTTTTGTTTAACACTGCAGTAACTCGACAAAGCAGTAATAAGGTGACCCATGTGCATGGGACCTGTTGGTGAGGGCGCAAATCTACCGGTCGCTAAATCAAACAAGTGGTCAATTGCCCAATTGTCTCTCCCTGATTTCATCCAAGGATTTACAATCAACACATTTCTCTGCAGTAGGTCTTGCCTCTAGCCGACGTAGCCCAATCTCTATTCCGCAGCTATCGCAATATCCGTAGTCGCCTTGTTCTAGTCTCTCGAGAGTGCTGTCGATCTTTCGGATTAGTTTTCTTTCCCTGTCCCGAGTTCTCAGTTCAATACTGAATTCTTCCTCTTGCGCCGCGCGGTCAGCTGGATCTGGGAAATTACTCGCTTCGTCTTGAAGATAGTTTACCGTCTTGTCGACTTCTTCCATTAAATTCATTCGCCAATCAATAAGTATTTTCTTGAGATGCTTTTCTTGAGATTCATTCAAGTATTTTTCTCCCCTCTTTATTTTATAGGGTTCAAAATTACTAAAATTGGATTTATCAGCTGGAGCCTTGGCTTTTGTCTTCTTTGTTTGTTTCCTCTGCGTTGGAGCAGCCTTACGCTTTGTTGGTGGATTCTTGTTCGTTTTTTTAACCATACATTATTGCTCAGAATAGAAATTTGTCAGGATCGCGAATAGGAAGGGCGCGTAAATTAACAGAACGAAAACACGATATCTAGATTAAAGTTATAATTAAGTAGGTCTTTCAAATGAGTTAATTGTTACTTAGGGACATAAGAACTTGGACACATATTCTCAATTTAGTTCCCAAATTCGCCCGTTTCGTGTCATGGATATCTTGAGCAAGGCCAATGCCCTTGAGTCAGCAGGCAAGAAAGTAATACATTTTGAAGTTGGTGAAAGTGATTTCGACACAGCTGAACCTATTGTCACTGCGGGTATAAATGCCTTAAAAGAGGGTAAAACGAAATATACAGCGGCTGAGGGGCTCCCAGCTCTCCGAAATCAAATATCTCAGTATTACGCACACATTGGCCTTGATATTTCAGAGTCAAGAATCTTTGTTACTAGTGGTGCGAGTTCAGGACTGATGTTGTTGTCGGCGTTACTTTTCAACAGAGGTGATGAGGTGTTCCTTCCTGATCCTGGTTACCCCTGCAATGACGCTTTTCTGGCGCAAGTCGGTGCCAAATCAAGAAAAATCCCTCTTAATGCGAGGGAACAATTTCGATTAAGCACCAACGCCTTAGAGTCACTCTGGAGTGGTTGCTCTAAAGGTATATTGTTGGCCTCACCTTCAAATCCGCTCGGGGCAGTATTAGATGAAGTGTTGCTTCAGAAGATTGCTAAATTTGTGGGGAGGAAAAATGGTTTTTTCATTTTAGATGAGATTTACCAAGGCTTGGTTCATGAGAATGAATCGTACTCTTCTGGATTAGCTGTTTCAGATGATGTTTTCGTGATAAATAGCTTCTCGAAGTTTTTTGGTATGACAGGTTGGCGATTGGGGTGGGTGGTTATACCAAGCAGCGCCACAGAACTTTTCTCAAGATTAGCTCAGAACCTGATCATTTCACCTAATGCTCCGGCTCAGTATGCAGCCTTAGCTGCGTTTTCCGAGGAAGCCATGATCATCCATAGAGAGCGAGCTAAACTCTTTTCACAGCGGGCAAAGAAGCTCAGTTGTGGTCTGAAAGAGTTGGGCTTTGAAATACCCTTGATGCCCGAAGGCGGGTTTTATCTTTACGTGGACATATCGGAATTTGGGATGTCGAGTGACGAGTTCTGCCTACGCTTGTTGGATGATTTCCATATAGCGGTCACGCCTGGCATAGATTTCGGTGCTAATCAGGGAAGCAGCTATGTCAGATTTTCGTATACAACAAGTGAAGTTAATATCGATGAAGGGTTATCTCGGCTTGCTAAAGCGATACCTTTTCTTCGTTGAAAGACAAACCTGCAGTCCTTAACGATTACCAAATTGATTTTGTATGGTTTGATAAGCTCTAACGGATGATAATCTAGCTCCATACCGTCTGACTATTTGTGCGGCTGCGTAATTGCCAAAATGCGCGGCTTCAACGTGGGTGAAGCCTCTAGCTATCATGGAAATGGTTGCGGCGGCATACATATCTCCAGCTCCGTTCGTATCAATCGCCTCTGTTTCGAATCCCTTTACCTCTTCAGGCGTTTCGTCGGGACCACAAACCAGGGAACCTCCCGATCCAATGGTGATATGGATTGCCTTGCCGATCTCTTTTAGTTTTTTGAAGGCAATATCCAGGCGATCGGTTCCAGCCCAACAGAGAGCTTCTTCCTCATTGCAAAAGATTGTGTCTATTTGAGAGGCACAGAATTTTTCGATATCAGATCTGAAAAAATTGACCATAGACACATCGGAAAGTGTCAGTACGACCGAGATTCCATACTCTTTTGCGACTTCAATAGCCCTTTGTGCGGCTTGCGAGCCGGTCTCCGACGCCGCCAGATAGCCCTCGACGTAGAGATGTCCAGATCGTTTTAAACGATTAAGGTTTAAGTCTTTTACCGAGATGTCTGAGGAGATACCCAGATGCGTGCACATGGTTCGCTGGGCATCCTCAGAGACCAGTACAAGGCAGTTCCCTGTACCCTTCGATTGAGAACTCTCCACTCGAAAATCGTCTACATGAACTTCGGCTTCCTTCATTTCGCTGATAAAAAAAGCCCCAGCTTGATCGTCTTGGACTCTGCCGCAGTATGCGCAATTTAGCCCGAACCCTGATGCTCCGTAAATGGTATTTGCGGCCGAGCCGCCGCTCGACATTTTTAAGTTAGACGAAGTAAGGTCATCTTTTATAAGGCCTATCTCGGATTCATCCTTCAAATACATTTGGCCCTTTTCTAGCGAATGACTATCCAGAAAGGTGTCCGTAACCTCGGACTCAAAATCTACCAAAGCGTTGCCAATTCCGAAAAGATCAATCATTTCCAGTATTCCTTGATTTAATGATTCTAGGATGGGTTGAACTCGGAAAAAGCTCTCTCCGCTGCCTCTAACGTCTTTTTCGTAGTCTCCTCGTTGTGTGCTGCACTAATAAACGCAGCCTCGTATGCCGAAGGACCGAAATAAATTCCCTGCTTTAGCATCGAGTGAAAGAAACGGTTGAACTTTCCGATATCTGAACCTTTTACATCTCGAAAATTTTTGGGAGTGGATTTAGTGAAAAAAATACTAAACATGCCACAGACTTTGGTGACAGAAACTTCTACAGATCGATTCCTTGCAACCTCCTCAAAACCAGAAGCCAGTGTTTGCGTCTGCTCCCAGATTCCCGAATATGTCTCCTCTGTGAGAAGCTCCAAGGTTGCCAGACCAGCGGACATCGCGAGAGGGTTTCCAGAAAGAGTACCCGCTTGGTAAACCGGGCCATCAGGAGCGATCTCTCTCATCAAATGCGTCTTCCCACCGAAAGCACCGACAGGGAGGCCACCACCAATAATCTTCCCAAGAACCGTTAGATCAGGCTCTATGTTGTATAGGCCTTGAGCCCCTCCCATGCCGACTCTGAACCCTGTCATTACTTCGTCAAAAATCAATAATGCGCCGTGTTTAGTGGTTAAGGATCTGAGAAGCCTCAAGAAATCGTTGCTTGCAGGTATGCAGCCCATGTTCCCTGCTATAGGTTCGACAACGACGCAAGCTATTTCCTGTCTTCGTTCCTCGAATACCTCTCGAATGGCCTCACTATCATTATAAGTGACGGAGATGCTTTTTGCCGCGAGGTTCCTTGGCACACCAGGAGAATCGGGCAACCCCAATGTTGAGACACCACTACCGGCCTCGACAAGAACCGAGTCTGAGTGTCCATGATAACCCCCATCAAATTTCACAATTAATTCTCTGCCAGTTGCCGCTCTAGCCAATCTTATCGCAGACATGATCGCCTCTGTTCCCGAATTAACCATTCTGATTTTCTCGATATACGGCATCCGAGACATTATCTCTTTTGCTAATTGATTTTCTGGGCGAGCAGGAGTGCCAAAACTGATGCCTTTCTTTAGCTGCTGCTCGACTTTCTTCACCACCGATGGATGATTATGCCCCGCTATCATTGGTCCCCACGAACCGATGTAATCTATGTATATATTTCCGTCTAAGTCTTTTAAAAAAGGCCCAGAAGCAGAGTCCATCACTACGGGTTCCCCTCCAACGGATTGGAAAGCACGAACAGGGGAATTTACCCCTCCTGGGAAAAGCTCTCTAGCCTCTTGCATGGCTTCGGCAGATAATTTTTTTTTCATTGATAAGACCTTGGGCATTCTTTCGGGTTCTGGCTTTAGTTGCAATCGCAGAAAGGAAGTTAAAGCTTGAGTAATCCTATTGCAATGAATCGGTAATGATCGAACGAAAATTTGCTATTGACAAAAAAGTTGTCGGTTTGGGTTATCTCAGCTTTTGTTGCGCCGCAATCTAGCTCTCTGTAAATAAAAAAAATAATGATATGCTTTTTTAGGTCAATTTATCGTGTTAAGACTGAGTCTGGAGTCATTGAAGCATGTCCATTAAGAATGATGTTGTATACCAGGTAGTAGCCAGGCCTACGGGAAGAACGGGCAAGCTGGTAATACTTGTTTTGTTGTCTGTTTTTTCCGTTTTCGCTTTGGGTCTAATTGCTGGTCAATGGAATGCAAATGCTGTGATCTTGAAGTCGATTGAGCTTACGAGTATCAATTCCGCTCTAGAGTCAGAAAGAGCGTTGCTGCAACGTAGTCTGGAAGAGGCAGATTTATTGGTTGAAGTCAATGAAACGGCCACAGCTCAACTGAGAAACCGATTAGATGAAGTGCTTTTAGAGAAAAGCGATCTGGAGTATGCCTTGACTTTTTATGAGAATTTAATCAAGAGCTCTGCTGGAAAGGGTTCACTCGAAATGTTTGAGTTCAAAGCTTTTGCGACCGAAGCTGAGGGCGTTTATGAGTTCTCCATTTTGTTAGGTCAAGATGTTCGCGCCGCCAAGACAATCTCTGGTAACGTGGATCTCTCAATTATCGGGACGAGTGCAGACCGGGATCCCGTAGAATTCACAACAGAAACTTCGATAATGGGTTTTCCTTTAATTTATAAATTCAAATATTTTCAAGATCTCGCAGGTAAAATAAGGCTGCCCGTTGATTTCCAACCGAAAAGAGCGGCCATAGTTGTGAGGTCTGCCGGCGGAAGATCGCTCGTGGAGAGGGAGTTAGATTGGAGATTAGATTCCTAGAGCTGAGAAGGATATGGCTGTTAAAAATAACAAAAAAGGATCTTCCACGCTTATAGAGGTTGGGACTCTAATTAAGGGAGAAATCATTTTCGACAATGAATTGTTTATAATGGGAGAAGTTGAAGGGGATTTGAACTCTGATTCAGACCTAGCCAAATTAATCGTATCTAAAACTGGCAAGGTTCAGGGCGAAATAAGGGTTCCGAATGTAGTCATTAATGGCACTATCGTAGGAAATGTTCGTGCATCTGAAAATTTGGAAATAAGTGGAACAGCAAAAATTTTTGGAGATCTCCACTATTCTACTATTGAGATTAAGGGAGGCTCCCTAATTACTGGAAGACTAGTCGCGGAGCCGATTATGCTTGATTCCGAAGAAAAAGAAATCGCATCAGAGGAGGCAAAAGACGGGGCCTGATTCATCCCGCAGGAAAGGAATATAGATAAAAGATGACGAATATTATTGTGACGGAGGCCGCAGCGAGAAAGTTTCTGTCGATAACAGAGAAGGATTCCGGGTCCGAATTAAACCTGAGAGTGTTCGTCACTGGTGGCGGATGTAATGGCTTTTCCTATGGCTTCACGATAGATAATGAGGTGTCCTCAGATGATACTCTCTTGCAACAAGGCGGTATAAAGCTTGTGGTTGACTCCATGAGTTTCCCATATCTAGCCGGTTCGAGAGTAGACTATTTGGAAGACTTGAATGGGTCTAGATTTTTTGTCGACAATCCCAATGCCTCCTCTACATGCGGGTGCGGCAACTCTTTTTCTGTTTAGGGGTTGTAGATTGCTCCAAGAATAGATGGTTTCTTTGCGCCTGTGACTGATGGAACCGCGCCTACCAGGTTATTGAGTCGTCTAAAAGCTAGCCAGGCAAATGCCGAGGCCTCTAAGCTGTCGCCGTCGATGTCCCAATGCTCGCTTGCATCCAAAACGTATCCTCCCTTCTCCTCCACATCGAGTAGAGAACTGATCCTTTCCATCAGGAATTCGTTGCTACGCCCTCCGCCGCAAACAATTACGTTGGAAATTCTTGGCGTTTCCTTCACTGAGTTCGAAATGGTGAGTGCGGTTAATTCTAATAACGTCCTTTGAACATCCTGAGAGTTCATGCTCTTTAGTTGGTGTTCTGTGGTATTTCTCTCAAACCAGTCAAGATTAAACAGTTCTTTCCCCGTGCTTTTTGGGGGCTCTAGGTGAAAATACGGTTCGTTCAGTAGTCGCTCTAACAGCTCATCGTTCAGCTTTCCAGTTCTAGCCCAATGACCTTTATCGTCGTAAGGCTTATCCAGTTTTCTCTGGCACCAAGCATCAACCAAGCAGTTACCAGGTCCGATATCGTAGCCAAGTAAAGTATCCTCAATATACGTAATATTGGCTATGCCGCCGATGTTTACTAGTGCAGTACCTGATTCCTGTTTTTTCAATATCTTCTGGTGAAATAAAGGAACCAAAGGGGCTCCTTGTCCTCCAGCCGCTATATCCATTCTTCTGAAATCTGCAATCGTAATAATCTCAGTGATGTAAGCTATCTGATTTGGATCTCCTATTTGCAAAGTAAAAGATTGCTCGCTTGTGCCAGGCTTTCCTGGCGGTTGATGTCTGATGGTTTGGCCATGGCTACCAATCGCTTGAACTGCTTTTGGATCAATACCGAATTTCCTTAGGAAACTGTTCACTGAGTTACCAATAAACTTGCCGAGCGCCGTGTCGAGTTCTCCATAAGAAGAGATGCTCACCGCGTCTGCTTGAGATAGCGCTAACAAATTTTTTCTTAGGTCAAAAGGATACGCTGTTGTCTCTGAGGCAATAAATCCTACTTTTTCATTAGGGTCGATTTCTATTGCTGCGATATCCAAACCATCAATGCTGGTTCCAGTCATAACGCCTACGAACATGTGGTTTTGGGATCTCATTACAAAGGGCTATGGATCTCTGTTTTTAGAAATATGGGAGGCAAGAAACATTCTGTTTCTTTCTGTCTCGTATAGAAAATTCTCTAGTTGGTTCTCTGGAATGGAGGCAGCTTTTGGTAGCTGGACAGTCCTCGGATTGCGGTGAACCCCATTAACAAGGAATTCATAATGTAAGTGAGGTCCTGTAGCGTATCCAGTTGATCCAACATACCCTATTGTCTGGCCCTGTTTCACTCTTTTGCCTTTTTTTATCCTGTTTGCAAAGTTTGATAAGTGCAAATACTTAGTCACAAACTGTTCGCCGTGCGAAATCACAATGAACTTTCCGTTGGCCTTTGTTCTCGATGCTGTTATGACTTTGCCGTCCCCAGAAGCGAGAACAGGAGTGCCACGAGGAGCAGCATAATCGATGCCTCTATGAGGAATCACTGTCTTGAAAAGCGGATGACGTCGCCGAGGATTGAAGTTAGAGCTAATTCTTGAGAACTCGAGAGGAGCTCTTAAAAAGGCCTTCCGCATGTTTTTCCCAGCCGGCGAAAAATAATTCAGACGATCATCCAGAGTCGCATAGGCTAGTGCCTCAAAGGTTCTCCCCTGATTTACAAAGGTAGCAGCCAAGATTTCTCCATCCCCCACTTTTACTCCGTTGAGGTAAAGAGATTCAAAAACGACGAAAAATTCATCGCCCGGCCTAATATCCAGCACGAAATCTACATCCCATTGGAAGATTTGAGCAAATCTCATTATCAAGTTGTCACTTAAGCCAAGCGATTGGCTTGCGAGAAATAGACTGTTTTTGATAACGCCGTGTTTTCGTTCTAAAAAGCGATCGGGATGGAAGGTGATCGACTCAGCTCGAAAATTATCTCCGTCTTTCTCGAAAATATAGGATTGAAGTGGATTAGGAGAGTATTTTACTTGAATCAATTCGCTGTCGCGCTCGAGGAATGATAATTCTTGTTTTGGATATACAGACTTTAGTGCAGTTCCGAATTCTGATTGGGTTAAAAGATAGAGATCGCGAGGGTCATAGCCATATTTTTTGAAGATGCTTGCGAGGCTGTCGCCCGCTGTTATTGTGTGTTTGAGTGTCTCGAGATTGTTTTCACTTGCCTTCTGTATCTTGACGGCAATTGAATCCAACTTGGGGCTTGGGGGCTCGTCACTTTTTTTCGACGGTTCGGTATACTGATTCAGATAAAGAAGCGCGAAGGCGGCACCAAGAAGGATTATTAGATATATGTGTGTTTTTGGGAGTCGCATTAATAGGCTTTGCAGTTTGGTCTAAAGACGATAAGCGGAAGTAACGACTAAGTAATCCTAACAGCAATAAACAATAATTTGTGGCTTGGAGTTTCTAAAAACATGATCGGTCAATTCGAAGGCATTTTAGATGAGTTGTCGGGGCGTGGCCTCGTTGCACAAGTTTCAGATGAGAGAGGACTCAGAGAACATCTCAGAAAAAGGCGAGTTGTTTATTGTGGTTTTGATCCGACCGCGGATAGTTTGCATGTGGGCTCATTAGTGCCGTTAATAGCTCTCAATAGATTTCAGCAAGCTGGTCACAAACCTATTTTGCTTCTTGGGGGGGCGACAGGCCTCATTGGCGATCCATCTTTCAGGTCTGACGAAAGGCTTTTGATAGATGCCGAAGTCGTGGAAACGAGAGTGGATTCGCTGCGAAAACAAGTAGAGCCCTTCTTGAGTTTTACAGGCGAGAACTCGGCGCTCATCGTGAATAATTTGGATTGGAGTAAGAAAGTTCTTCTGATCGAATTTCTCAGAGATATTGGCAAGTATTTTTCGATAAACAAGATGATTCAAAGAGATGCTGTGAAGCCTCGATTGGAAGCAGAAGGGCAGGGGATTTCATATACTGAGTTCAGTTATATGATCCTCCAGGCTATGGACTTTCTGGAACTTGCAGTTGCAAATGACTGCACGATTCAGATAGGAGGGAGCGATCAATGGGGCAATATGGTTTCTGGGATTGACCTTATTCGCAGAAAGCTGTCTCTTGAATCTTTTGCGCTGACGTTACCCCTGATAACTAAGGCGGACGGTACCAAGTTTGGCAAAAGTGAGGCAGGGGCAGTCTGGTTGGAGCGATCGAAAACGTCTCCCTACAGTTTTTATCAGTTTTGGTTGAATACCAGTGACGCCGATGTGGAAAATTTTTTAAAGTTTTTTACGTTTATACCGTCTGAGGAGATAGTTCAGATACTCCAAAGATCAAGAGAAAAACCTGAGGATCGGATCGCGCAGCGAATGCTTGCAGAACATATGACGCAGTTTGTTCACGGAGAAAAAGACTGTCTGGGGTCACGTAGAATATCTAGTGCATTGTTCTCAGAGAATTTTGATGAATTAGAGAAAGATGATTTGGAGCAGCTCTTACAGGATGGACTTCCCAGTTGGCACTGCAAAGCCGGGGAGGGTCTGTTATCGACAATGGTGAGTTCGAATCTCGCAAAATCCAACGGTGAGGCGAGGAAGCTAATTCAAGGAGGGGGAATTAAAATTAATGGTGAGGTGATTAATGACCCTAGCATATCGCTGGATTTCCATGACGCCCTCTACGGCCAGTATCTCCTTCTGAAAAAGGGTAAGAAGTCTTATGTTCTTCTTTGCAGGGAGCGGTAGAAAAATATATAAAAGCCTCTCAAAAAGGATCTTTTCTGCTTGCGTCTTCGAACAGGTTCCGTATGATACCGGACCTTGCCCCACGAGAAAGGGGTAGTTCTTTAAAAAGTAAAAAGCAGATACTGTTAAAGGTCTATGGCCTTAAACAGTAAGACAAACCATTCGTGTGGGAACACGAGATTCATTTGAGCAAAAATTAGAGCGACACTGCCTATGGCAGGAGAGCTCAAACCTATTAAACTGAAGAGTTTGATCATGGCTCAGATTGAACGTTGGCGGCACGCCTTAAACATGCAAGTCGAACGAGAAAGCTCTTTCGGGAGTGAGTAAAGTGGCGGACGGGTGAGGAACGCGTAGGAATCTGCCTAGTAGTGGGGGATAACTCGGGGAAACTCGAGCTAATACCGCATACACTCTATGGAGAAAAGCGGGGGACCTTTGGGCCTCGCGCTACTAGAGGAGCCTGCGTTAGATTAGTTTGTTGGTGAGGTAATGGCTCACCAAGACTACGATCTATAGC